>JBDHLU010000222.1:0-10279 GCA_039656555.1 Gemmatimonadota bacterium
ATCGAGGCCGCGTCACCGGGGACACCGAGTTTGAACGGGAGGGGGTGGACGGGGAGCATGGGAGTGAATTTAACCCACGCATTGCGCGAATGAGTGACCTCGTCACTCGGCTAATCGCAGCCGCCTAAGCGGCCCGAGGGGCGCGAGAGGCTCAGCCCGAGGTCGAAATCTGAAAAATATTTCGCGGATTTCTGGCAGGTGGTACCCGTCATTCGTCCAAAGCCAATGGGGGGTTGCCGGGTCGCGCGATGCATCGCCAACTCGAATTGACGGGGCAGGTCGTGGTTCCTTCGACGCGCTCGTGTGCGAGCGAGATCCACGCTATACCGTGAGAAACGCGCAGGCCCCTTCCTTATAAGTGGGTTGTGAGGACGGTTGCACCCAACAGCCCGAAAGTCTATTCGACCGGCTCGCCGAAATCCCGAATCAGCAACCAACTACCGTCCGCCTGCTGTTCTAGCACGGCCAACCAACGCGACCGCTCGACGGTGGCCGCGCCTCCACCCGAAGGCGTAATCGTGCAGGTGTCCCGGCCCCAACCGGTGGCGATGGCCCCAATGATCTGGAATCCGTCGTAACCGCCGGAACAGGTTTCCGACTCGTTTTCGGCCCAGTTGGCTTCCCAGCGCGCTATGAGCGCGGCCCTGCCCTGCGCACCGGTGGTCCGGGCGTCCCGCGAGTACAGCGTCGCCAGGCGCTGGGCGTCACGGGAATTCCACGCATCGTACCACTCGCTCAATTGCTCGACGGCCCAACCCGGCGCGCCGCCATTCGGGGTCGTGCCGAGCGACACGTCCGCCGTGATCTTCCAGTCCTCGCCGACCTTGGTGTAGACCGTCATGTACCGACCCCGGATATCGCCGTCCTCCCAGGCCCCCTGCTCAACCGCGAGATCACCCGAGGCAGCAACGAGGACCCGGTCCGGTGCCCATTCCCCTCCCCCACCGGGGTTCTCCGCGTAGTATGTGGTCATGAACTCCTGAACCGCTTGCGGCCCCGATACCGGTGCTCGCTGTTCCCAGTACACGGCGCCGTCGTCCGCAAAGAGACCGGCCACTCCGACCGCATCCTGCTCGGCGTCAAACCCCTGCCACGCGTTAGACATCGCGCGGACCGCCTCTTCTTCCGCGACCATGTCGACCTGAGGAGCGCATCCGGCCGAGATGAGGACCAAGGGGGTCATGACCATGATGAGGTGTCGGAGTTTCATGGGTCCTCCTAATTGGTAGGTAGTGCGGGACACCATGGTATCCCACGGGCCGTTTTCGGCGTTGGCAAGAGTACGGCGCGGAACAGGGGGCGGCAAGCCGATGAGACGCTACAGCCTAGAGTCCAGGCACGCAGAAGCGAATCTGAGGCGATTGAGCACCGTTCTCACGCCGCCTTTGCGGTCGCCTTCGCCCGCCACCCGCGCGGCATCCTGAAGCTCCGCCACACCCTCATCGCTGTCTTCCCCACGAAAGCCAGGCCCGTGCGGCGCATGCGTCGATTGGTCGGGCACATCTGGGGCACAATCGGGACTTTCAGTGGCCCAACCCCGAACCCTCCTAAAAGGGATTTCGCCCATTAGGCTGGGGGAACTTCACTGCGCCGTGAAGGGTTTCCCCCGATGGTGGCTAGGGGTACAGCTTCGTCATCATGCGAGGGAACGCGATCGCTTCTCTAATGTGCGGAATACCGCAAATCCACGCGACCGTTCGCTCGATCCCCAACCCAAATCCAGAGTGTCAACAACAGGTCGAGATTGTCCTCACGCTGGCTCCCGCCAATGATTTCGCCATAACCCTCTGGCGCCAGCAAGTCGTTGTTGAGCACGAGGTCGGTGTTCTCGGGGTTTTCCTTCATGTAGAACGCCCGGACCTTCTTCGGATAGTTGAACACGAACAACGGCTTGTCATGCTCACTGGCTAGAACCGTCTCTTCTTCCACGCCAAGATCGGCCCCCCACTCGGTACCCTTGCCCGAGTCTTGCAACTTCTTGATCGCGTCATCATACGATATGCGATGGAAGGGTGGCGTGATCTGCTGGAGCACAGTCACGTCACGCTCGAGTTCGACGAGTTCGGGCCCGCACCGTTCGAGGCAGCGTTCGACCACGTACGCGATCAGCGATTCCTGCAACTTCATGTTGTCGTTCGAATCGTACCACGCCATTTCTGGTTCCATCATCCAGAACTCGGAGAGATGGCGCCGCGTCTTCGATTTCTCGGCACGGAACGTCGGGCCGAAGCAATACACCTTGCCGAGCGCCGCAGCCGCAGCCTCGAGATAGAGTTGGCCCGTCTGAGCCAAGAAGGCCTTGCCGAACTCGTAGTACTCCGTCTCGAACAGCGTGCCCGCCGATTCTCCGATCGACCCTGTGAGAATCGGTGTGTCCACGAGAACGAACCGGTCGTTGTACAGGAAGTCGCGTATAGCCTGAATGACCTCGTTGCGTACGCGCATGATCGCCACCTGCCTCCGGCTCCGGAGCCAGAGATGCCGGTGTTCGAACAAGAACGCCGTCCCATGATCCTTCGGCGTAATCGGGTAGTCGACGCTCTCCCCTAACAGATCCACTCCGGTTGCGCCCAGTTCGACACCGCCTGGCGACCGGGCGTCTTCTCGCACTTCGCCCGTAACCGACACTGACATTTCCTGTGCGAGTCGGCCGAACGCGCTCCACACGTCTTCCGGGACTTCCGCCTTCGGAATGACGCACTGTAAATACCCCGTCCCGTCGCGCAACACTGTAAACGCGATCTTGCCGGAAGATCGCGACTTCATCACCCAACCCCGCACCGTTACGACCTCTCCGACGTGATCGGGAAGCTCGCGAATCGTCAACCGATCAGGCATCGATCTTTGCCGCCAAGATAAAGTCGCTCTCAGTAAGACCGTCGATGGCATGAGTCCAGATCATCACACCGACTTGCCCCCATGCCAAATAGATATCCGGGTGATGCCCTTCAGCCTCGGCGATCGCGCCTATCCTGTCGGTAAACACGAGCGCGCCGGCAAAATCGTCGAAGGTATACCGCTTGGAAAGGTAATGGCCGTCCACAACTTCCCACCCGCCGCCGAGTGACACCTGGAGATCGGCCAGGGCCTGCCCTTCGAGTGGCGGGACGCCACCCTTGCACGGAACACATTTTTTGCTTGCGAGGTCTGACATGATGGGATACGGGTTGGGATGCGTAATTATAATGGGGTGTAGGACACAGGGCGCAGGACGCAGAACGTGGAGTTCTGAGACGGGACTGCCCTGCATCCTTCGCCCTCCTACCCAACCCTAAACAGCTCCATCCCCCGCTCGTATCGCCGTTCGACGCGTCGCCGCAACGGCTGGTGCTCAGGTTTTTCGAGCAGGGGGTCGACCGCAATGATTTCCAGGGCCTTGCGACGCGCCAATTCGACCAGGTCGGCATCTTCCGCGAGGTCGGCCCACCGGAGGTTGAACCCTCCAGCCTGTCGGGTACCTACCAGTTCACCCATCCCTCGCTCCTGCAGGTCCAACTCGGCGATTCGAAACCCATCGGAGGTCTTCGCAAAGCGGGTGAGACGAGGGTGCACGCCTTCGGTTCCGGACAACAAGATGCACTGGCTCGCGTTCTCGCCACGTCCCACGCGACCGCGGAGCTGGTGTAGCTGCGCAAGTCCGAATCGGTCGGGGTGTTCGATTACCATCACCGTGGCATTCGGGACATCGATACCGACTTCGATCACGGTTGTCGCCACCAACACCGGGATGGATCCGTCCCGGAACCGTCGCATGACCCGGTCGCGCTCGTCAGACTTCAAGCGCCCATGCACGAGCCCCACTTCCAACGGTTTCAACTTCTTCGCGAGCTCCGCGGCCATGGTCGTCGCCGCCTTGAGGTCGACCTTTTCCGATTCCTCGATGACCGGGTATACCACGTACGCTTGGCGCCCCGCCTTGCCCTGCTCCTTCACAAACTGGTAAACGGCAGCCCGTTCCTTGTTCGTGCGCACGGAGGTCGTGATGTCACCGCGACCAAGAGGCCGTTCCTTGAGAACTGAGATATCCAAATCTCCGTACAGCGTGAGCGCGAGGGTACGAGGGATTGGAGTCGCAGACAGAAGCAGCACGTCAGGTCGTTGTCCCTTGGAGATCAGAGCCGCCCGCTGTTCGACCCCAAACCGGTGCTGTTCGTCAATCACCACCAGGCCGAGCTTGTCAAAACTCGTCGTCTCTTGGATCAGTGCATGGGTTCCAATCACGATACGCGCGTCGCCCGATGCCAAACGCCGGCGAATAGCACTCTTCTCTCCGGCACTCAACCGACCTAACAGCATCTCCGGCACCAATCCCGTTGGGGCAAGCAATTGTTGAATGGTCCGCCCGTGTTGCTCAGCCAGCAGTTCCGTGGGCGCCATGAACACGGCTTGATACCCGTTCTCGAGCGCCAACAACATCGAGAACAGCGCGACAACGGTCTTACCGGTGCCCACGTCGCCCATCAACAACCGATGCATGCGCTCGTGACTCGTCATGTCGCCCGTGATCTCACGGATGGCTCGCCGTTGCCCCTTCGTCAACTCGAATGGGAGCGCGTTTTTCAATGTGGACGTGAGTTCCTTCTTGATCTCGAACGACACACCGTCAGTCGACTTCTTGGCGAGGTCGCGCGCTCGGGCCACGACAAGTTGCATGTCGAACAGTTCATCGAACGCCAGCCGGCGGCGCCCAGTCTGCCAACCCCGCGCCGTGGTAGGGCGATGCATCGCCTCCAACGCGCCCTTGAGCGTAGGGAGATTCAGGCGTTCACCGATGTCCCTGGGCAAGGTGTCCTCGACTTGTGCGACGAGACCGTCGAGATGCTCGGCAATGATACGCCGGATCACCCGATGGCTGAGTCCTTCCGTTGCCGGGTACACCGGAAGCACTAGGCCCTCGATTTCGACGTCGCCGTCTTCATCGCCTTCGGCAAGAATGACGTACTCGCGTGGGGCGAGCTGTCGCCCGTGATAGTACTTGACTGGGCCCGTCACCAAGAGGAGTTGTCCGGGTTTGATCGTGCGGTCGAGAAACGCTTGTCCCGGCCACGCGCACTCTATGACTCCACTAGCGTCCTTGAGCACCGCACGGAAGATCCGCAAGCGACTGCGAGTGGGCATGACGGCCTTCGACACCACCCGACCCACCACGGTAATGTCTCGCCCGACGCTCGCCTTGTTGATTGGCGTAACCGTAGTGGCATCTAGATATCGATGGGGTGTGTGATACAAGAGGTCTTCGGCAACCCGCACGCCGAGCCGAGCAAACGCCTCGGCCCTTCGCGGTCCGACGCCCCGTACGAACTGCACCGAGGTATCGAGCGCTATCGCCATCAGTTGTCGAGGAGTTGTTGGATGAACCCGGCGGAATCGAAGGGCCGGAGATCGTCGAGGGCCTCACCTGTGCCAACATACCGAATGGGAATCCCGAGTTCGTGACGCAGCCGCACGACGGCACCTCCCTTGGCCGACCCATCCAACTTTGTCACGATCAGTCCTGTCACCGGCACGGCTTCAGAGAAGGTCTTGCCCTGCTGGAGCGCGTTTTGACCCACTGTAGCATCGAGCACGAGGAGCGACTCGTGTGGAGCGCCCTCTCGCTTTTTTCCGACCACCCGCACGATCTTGCGCAACTCCTCCATGAGATCACTGTCCGTATGGAGGCGTCCGGCGGTGTCGATGAGTACGACGTCCGTACCCCTGGCTGTGGCGGACTCAACCGCGTCGAAAGCCACAGACGCCGGATCGCCCCTCGCTGTACCCGTCACGCACGGCACCTGCAGGCGCGAGGCCCAGACTCCAAGTTGCTCCGCCGCGCCGGCGCGGAACGTGTCGGCCGCCGCCAACATGACCGACTGCCCTCGATCGATGAGTCGTTTGGCGAGCTTGGCGATCGTCGTGGTCTTGCCAACGCCGTTCACGCCCAGGACTATGGCGACCGTCGGACCCTCGCCCGCCCCGGTATTCCACGACTCGGGTTCCGGTGGCAGATACTCCAGGAGTCGATCCTCGAGCCATGCCCGAGCGGCGTCAGGTGATTTCAACTTGCCCCTCCGCAACATGGCCTCGAACCCCTGCGCGAGTTCGAAGGACGCCGGACCAAAATCGGCCTCTAGCAGCGTTTCGAGTTTGTCGTGATCCAGCCCCTTGACCAACACTCCCACGTCGGTAAGCGCCACCTGCTTGAGGCGCCTCCACAATCCACCCTTCACGGCAGGCCCCGTCGCAATCGCCATCCCCACTCCGCCGCGAATGCCAGGATCGCAATCGCAAACAACCACCAACGTTGCCGCACAAACCGCTCGGACAGGATGAACCCAGCCCGCCGATCGGCCTCGCTGCCGACCACCGGACTCGCATGGAACTCGTCAGAATACGGTTCGACCACCACGATGCCGCTCGCCGCTCCGCCGGACAACGTCCAACGATACACGTCGGGATCCAACATCACGGCTGACGCACCCGACTGGTCGAACCGCAACACCCGTTCGAATTGGGTCGTGTCTCCGCGGAAGAGCACCGCGACTGCGTTGGGAATGCTGTCACCCACCCACGTAAACCGAATGGGAACACCCCTCGTTGTGGTAGCCTCGGCGACGAGCGGAACTGCCGAGCGTCGGTCCTGGGAACCCAATAGCCAATCCACGCCCGCAGCCAGCACCGTGCGGTAGGCTTCCCGCGCCGCCCCTCCACGAAAACCCCAACGCCACAATCCCGTCGCTGCCGTGGTAAGATGCCGAGTTCCTCCAGTGTCGACTCCAATCACCGCAGCGCGCGCCGCACCGCGCCGGCTTCTCCGAACCGACAGCGCTACCCACTCGGCTTCGGCAGGGACCAACGGCAACAACCCGGTGAGTGGGGGTAGGGAATCCCATGCTACTCCCACAAGGGAACCCAAAAGCGGGGAGGCAGGAAGTTCTTCGGTGAGATACCAATCGCCCTCGAAGAACTCCCCTTCGGCATCCTGGCCGGCTGGCCAACTCCACGTAGGGATGGTAGACCGAACCGGCAGGCGGCCCTGCATGGATCGATGCACTACCAATGCGGCCGCCTGCGTAGCACGTGCGACTTGCCTATCGCGCATCACTCGCATCGATCCCATTTCGACCCAACGGTCGTCCGCCACACGCGCGTAGCCGCGAACGGACCCACGCGCGATGTCGTTCAGCTCCTGAAACAGGAACCGCCCTTCATAGTCTGCCGGATCGACCAATACGACCATGGATGGCAAATCAGTTACCGAGGTAACGCGCATGCGAACGTCGTCTCTTGGCTCACGGTCTCCCGGCGTCGTCAGTTCCACGCGAACCACGCGACTGCCCAGTGACAAGCGCCCCGGTGGGATCACCATCTGGCGCCGTCCGACTCCGGGGCTTTGTGGGAGAACAACGTTGCGACTGACGATCCGCCGAGCATCTTCGAAGACCTCAACGACGGCCGTGTCCGATTCGAGCGACCCCCACGTGCCGATCGTCAACGTTATGACGACGGAATCCTCCGCCTGCACGGCGCGCGGAACATATAGGTCGAGTACTGCAGCGTTCGGTACGGTGTCCCGTGGGACGAGCACCAAGTTGGCTTCCAACGGCTGCAACCGGCCCGCGCCCGACAGTTCACCGTCACTCACGACGTGAACGCCCCCCCCCATCGCACGCGCGGTGGCCAGCGCGTCGGCCACGCGACTCAGGCCGTCTGTCGGTTCAGCAGTGTCGAAGGGTGCAATGGACGACCCAAATCGGAGGATCGTTCCGTCGCTTCCCGCCAGGGCCAACGCCGTGTCGACGGCGGCCTGCCAATCGGCACCTTCGGCACCCATCGAGAGCGAAGCGTCCAACAGCACGACGGGTGGACCACCACTCGTTTGAACCGATCGGGCCGGATTGAAAAAGAGCAGAACGAGCGCCCCCAACCCCACCGTCCGGAGCGCCGCCAACCCAAGCCCTGTCGTCCCGAGCCTCTCGAGCCCCAGATAGACGCCGAGCGCAACGACAACAACGACGAGCCCCGAGCCGATCAGCCCAAACATGCGAGCGCGTCCTCCAGGCTGAACCGACCCTCATGCAGAGCGCGGCCAACTATGACTCCAGCCATGCCACGCTCGCCAACGTCTCTAATTCCCTGCAACGACTCGACTCCTCCGGCGTAGATCACCGACAGCCCTCGCCCGACCACTCGAGACACCTCTCCCAAATTCACGCCCGCGAGTGTGCCGTCTAGTTCAACGTCACGATAGACGAGAATGTCGATGCTCTCCGCAAGTAAGGTGTCCACGACCTCCTCAGGTGTCTGTTCGATCGTCGTTCCGGTTAGGCGCAGAAACACCCGGCCCTCACAGATTTCGAGAGCAACGGCCACGCCGGCATCACCAGCCGACGCTCGCAGATCACCCAGGGCCTTCGCATCCAAGGCCACGCCGGTCCCTAAAACTACTCGGTCCGCCCCCGCGGCTACGACGGCTTGCACGCGTTCGGGATCCTCGAGATTGCCGCCCACCTGGACACGAACATCGGGGAGACCACATACCTCACACACGAGATCCAGATTGTCGCCGGTACCAAACACGTCATCCATGTCCACGACGTGAATCCACGTGGCCCCTCGAGCGACGAACTCCTTGGCAACTTCAATGGGTTTGGGTCGTTGCCGGAAACGACTGACCGTTCCGCCCCGGATATCCACGGCCGGATAGAGTTCCATGGATGTAGTGTTACCTCTGCGACGTCAATCTTTGTCGACTACGGCGGTCCGATTGTTCGACGGGAAGAGTTGGGAGAGGTACTGCGCACGCATTTGTTCGAATTCGGCACGACGTGATTCCGGAACCGGCTCGGCAGAGCCATAGCGGACGGCCGTGCGGGGATCGACATGAACGCCATTGCGAATGAACTCGTAGTGCACGTGGGGACCGCTCGCCGTCCCAGTCATCCCGGAAAAGCCAATTACCTGGCCCTGTCGCACGCGGACGCCCGGGGTCATTCCACGGGCGACGCGCGTCATGTGGGCGTACCGCGTCCGCACACTGTATGCATGGCGGACCTCCACCATGACACCATACCCACCCCACGTTCCCGCCCGCGTGACTGTTCCATCGGCCGTCGCCACGATAGGCGTGCCACTGTTCGCTGCATAATCGATCCCGCGATGCGCCCGGTATGTCTTGAGCACGGGGTGGAATCGCCGGTTGCTGAACCCCGATGTGATCCGTCTGAACGCCACCGGTCGCAGCAAGAACGCCCGCCGCAATGACTGCCCGTCTTCGTCGAAGTACTGCAGGCGACCGTTTTCCGTTGGCAACAGGAATGCCCAGTTCTCTACGCCTCGCGTTCCCATTTGAACGGCCAGGACTCTCCCGAAGCGAATGTCGCCCAGTGACGACGATTCCCGCTCATACAGGAGTTCGACCCGGTCGCCAGGGTACAGGTCTCGTGCGAAATCGACCACCCATCCGAACACACCATCGGCCACGTCAGAAATCAGCCGGTCACGTTCGGCCCGTGAGAGAACGGAATCCGGAATCAGTTCGTCCAGCGTTGCCCAGAGGGACGAGGTGATCGCCCCTGAAGCACGTTGGAGGTCGGCGGTCCATTCGATCGCGATGGACCGCGCGGACCACGTCGAAGCTTCCCGCACCAGCGTCAGCAGTTTCTCGTCACCCAAACGGGTGGTCACGCGCGAAGGATGGTCCTCATGCGTGATGTACCGGAAGGTGAAGACTTGCCCGGCGCGCACGCGCCGCGGATTGATGCCGTCGGCCACGGCCAGAACATCTATGAGCTCTTGTCCAGCAATGCCGTGACGACGGAAGATGTGTGACAGGGTTTCGTCGAGACGCAGGGTGTCGGGTCGATCGCGGTACGCTTCGCTAATCAGGATGGGTTCAGCAACAGGGATCCGCTCGAGTGACCACGCCTTCCCGGCGGCCCAAAAAACTGCAGCCACGGCCAACGTGGACACTCCCCAACGTACTGCCCGGCGACGCTGCATCAGTCCATCTGGCGCCGAATGAATGTCGGGATCTCCATTTCCGTGATGTCGACGTCTTCAGTCGGCGAATCCTGCGGCTGCGGCTTGGGCATCGCGTTGCCGCCGGCAAGAGGCACCGAGGGTCTCGATTGCCGGTGGGGAAATGGGAGTACACCTGCACTACTGCGGGGGCCAAACGGCCCCTCTTTGGCATTCTCCTTGTCGAAGCCCGTGGCGATCACGGTCACGCGAACTTCCCCTTCCATCGCCGGGTCGTGGACCGCTCCAAAGATGATCTCCGCTTGATCCCCTGCGGAGT
>JBDHLU010000223.1:0-4487 GCA_039656555.1 Gemmatimonadota bacterium
CACGTCGGTCCGTCGTGCGGGGAGTGACAGTACACGCACACGTCCCCATAATCACGCATGAGCCCGGCCATGTCGGGCTCGGTGCTCGTGGCCGGCACCCGCTGATTGTGCGGCGTCTGGTCCACGGATATCCCATTCGGCCACTGACCTACGACCGACCGCGGAATGACACACAGCGCGATCGCGATCGCCGCCCGGGAGATTAGCGACGAACACATGGCGGGCCTCCTATTCTCTACCCCCCATCCGTACCTCCATCCGCCAGAGCCGATGGGATCGGAAGGAGCTGATAGATTTGTGCGCGGTTATTGTATCGATCGGCCACGTAGATGTGATCCGTGCTCCGATCCACCGCGATCCCGAGCGGCAACCAATGTTCGCCGTCGCCATGTCCCAATTGGCCAAACGAGATGAGGAGTTGGCCGTCAGGATTGAACACCTGCACGTTGCTGAACGAGGCATCGACGACGTAAACGTTGCCTTCGCTGTCGACTGCCACACCCTTGGGTCGCGTAAATTCGCCTGGTCGGTCGCCCAGGCTGCCGAAACTCAGGACGAATCGACCGTCGCGATCGAACGCCTGAACCCGGAAGTTCATCTGATCGGACACATACAGAGTTCCGTCGGGCCCAACGTCGACCGACCCCGGATACCGAAATTCGCCTTCGGCAGCGCCACGATTCTGCCAGAGGTCGCTGGTTTGCAGGGCCGCCATGCCCGCGTGGTCACCTTCCATGAGGTCACCGTTGACCTCGCTGGTCGCCCCTTCGTGGAATCGCTGGTCCAGCGTAGCCATCCGCTTCCCGATTCGAGCGATCTCCATACCGTCACCATCGAAGACGACGACCTGATGCTGATAACTGTCGACCACGTAGGTAACACCTGTTGTCTGGTCGACCGCAACGTCAACCGGATTCAGCAGAGACTGGCCGTCACCAAACATGCGGACATAGGCGCCAAGGGAATCGAACACGACCACTCGACGTAGGCTAGCGTCGGCTACGTACAGGGTGCCGTCCGGGCCGCCACCTAGGCCCATAGGCTTGGCCAAGCCACCGGGAACATCGGCCCCAAGCATCTCCGCCTTCTTCGCGTCCTTGTCAAACACGAATACGGCTCGCGTGGAACCGTTGGTGAAGTAATAGCGAGAGCCCCTATGCACATGGATGTCGAAGGGCCGTTCGATCCGGAGATTTTGTGGCCCGTCACCACCGAGAATCGCACGCTTAAGCTTCGAGAAGAACCCTTCACTTCGGCCCAACTCTTTTTCCGTCCCGAGGGAGCCCACATAGCGTACCCGTGGCTCTTCAGGGGGTGGGGGCCACGAAAGTTCCTGCTCGGCCACACGTTGCGCCATGAGTGGGCTGACCACTACCGCAAGAAACGCCGCTCCGATAAGTCCGCTTTGGTACCGCATGCCTCCTCCTACCCTCGCGGGGCGGCGGTTCAACAAGCACCGCCCCCGGTTGAAACCGAAATGAGAACTAAGTCTCCTCGCCAACGGTGATTGTCCCCTTCATTCCCATCGTCTCATGTGGCGTGCACACGTAGGCGTGGGTTCCAGGAACGAACCGTCCATCGATCGCGACGTCATATGTCTCGCCAGCCCGTGTCATGTACGGTCCCATCCGGACATCACCTAGATCCGTGCCCTCGGGCACATCACGAAACTCAACGTTGTGCGGCATTGGGCTCGATTGAATGAAGCGAACGGTATCGCCAAGGCGCACCGTGATGTCTGCAGGTTCGAATCGGTATTCAGTCGGCGATACGTCAACGGTCCGAACTTCGATTATCTGACCACGGGGTGTCGTATCGGAGTACCACTGCACCACCGATGACGCGACCGCGATGTATGCGCAACTGGTCACGAGCATGATCTTCAGCATGAGCTTCCCTTATTTCTTCTATTTGATGTGACAAGTCGTGCACAAACCGCTTGCGGCATTGGTCATCCGCAAGAACGGCGGGTTCGTCGTGTTGTGCGGGTTGTGACACGATCCGCACTCCACGCGGCCCGTATAGAGTGGCAACACGCCCACCGCACCGCCCGACGGCGCGACGAATGCCGGATCGTCTGCGGTACTGTACGTCACCGAAATCGGGTGATCGTTCCGAAGATCGGTACCGAGGTTGGCAAAGAACTGTCCCGAATTTGCCGGCATCGTGTTACCCGATCCCGCCAACGAGGTGTCGGCGTTGGGACGATTGATGATGACGTCGAGCCCGATCGTCCCGTCGTGGCACGATAGGCACGCGAGTGACACGCCCTGCGGCGACGCCTCCACGGTCATGTCGATCGTCGAACTCCACGCGGCGTTGTACATGGTGTACGGATCGGAGCCGAAGTCGCGGTTCCACAGCGGTGCGTTCGTCGAAGTCGGCCCGCCGTGGGGCGTGTGACAGTAAACACAAACCTCGCTGTAGTCCGTGAGCGTCGCACCCGGAAACGTGGTCATGTTGTGCTTAGAGGCAGCGACGTTGTCCTGCGCCTGAACCGGCAACGCAAACGCGACCGCCGCGCCCGCCATGACCACCGCCTTCATCGTCTTCATCGTCTTCATCGTCTTCCACCTTTTGCTCATCGTCGAGACCCTCGACTTGGGTTCTTGCCGAGCTCGGCTGTGCCGAGCGTGCGAATGTCGCCTACGTAACAAGCACGCCACATGCCAAACATGATGGTGTTAACGAATTCGACAAATCGTTGTCAGACAGTGGGTTACGACTCTAAAGAGCCTTCATCAAAACGGGAAGTGAGACACTGCGGGTCACAGGTGGGAATCCCATGGTCGCACCGATCAGAATGAAAAGTCCAGTCGCAGCCAGACCGCATGAGGGCGGGATTGGGACAGGACGTCGCTCGCCTCGTGCTCCAGAAAGAACTCGCCCTCCACTACAAAACGCACGTTTTGCCGAAGCAGCGCGATGACCCCCGGCACCACTCGGGATTCACCGCCTGGGGCCACGAACCCTCCAGCTGCCAGAGACTCATCCAGGTCGGTCCTGAAGCGCTCGAACTTGAGCGAACCGATCAGCCACGGAAACGTGAGGACCTCGGCTTTCCCAAAGATGCTGGAGAAGTCCAACTTCCCCGTCGCGGCACTACCCCACGGGTTCTCGTTCCGACCCCAAACGAATCCAGCACCGAGATCAAGGCTACCGAGTAACAACCGCGCATTGACACCAAACGCACGGTGGGAATCATCGCCGCCACCGGACACTGGCTGTGCCCCGAAATACCCGAAGTGTTCAATCGACAGCGATCGGTCGAGCAGTTGGCCTCCGCGCGACGACATGGCGCCGGCGTCGGTGGGAGCGCGCCCGTCTAGGCTCATACCGCCAAATTTGTAGCGGATCTTGTAATAGAAATCCTTCCGGCGATTGTCGTCTCGCAACGCTCTGGTGCCTTGTCCGATACCGAGCCCGTAGTAAAAGCGACCACCAAAAAGTCCATTTGCCTCAATGGACGGTTGGGTGCTTCGCAACTGAAATTCATTGGCTGATACGGTGGTCGTCCCGGTACCGGTGTCGATCAGCGAGAGATCGGATGGGCGATAGGTTTGCCACCGAAAGTTCTGGCGGGCGGCCCGGTCAATCTGCCGATCCGCAAACGTGAACAGATACAGATTCTGCATGCCGGCCCACAGATTGAGCGACCGGCCGGGTAGCAGTCCGACCACGTCCTGGAACTTCACCTTCGCTTGCTTGACGTCGAGGCCGTCGCTCCGCTCCCACTCCGTTTCCAGGAACACTCCGATGCCATCTCCCAAGGACGCGCCGGCCAAGAAATAGATCTCCTCGGGAAACCGCAGGTTGACGGCGGCGGTCGAACTCTCGTCTTTGGTGAATTCCGCGTCCAGAATGACCCGCAGGGCGAACGGAGCCGTCCCAGGCAGCTCGGCCGGCCAGATCGCCCGAGGCCACTCGTCCCGCCATTCTTCGACACCCAACGGGACCGATTCCTCGCGCCTGAGCAAGGCATCGTTCTCCGGAAATCGATAGCCGTTCAACCGGAAGGCTTCGCCCATCACGTTGAGTTTGGGTGCCGCCGTGTGACACGTACTACAGCTCGTGCGATACCGTCGCGCGAATGCGGGAATACGATCATGCGCGGCATCCGCGTGGGCGTCTCCCGCGAGCGCGATCACTGTGGCGAAGAGAGTTCGAAGTATCACCGACGCCTTCCTGAGTTAGAGCCAATCTCGATTCGCATTCGCTCTCCGCGAAGTTGCGCGGAGCTTACCACTTCTTCGAACGGTGGTCCACGAGCCTGCCACACTTGTACGAGGTAATCGCCAGGGGGAATCCCGCGTATCGCGAACCGACCGGCAGCATCCGTAATTGCGTGATGGGACGATGGAACGACGAAGACGTAGGCCACCATCTCGGGATGCACATTGCAGAGAATGACATGGCGACCTAGAGTTTCGAACGCATGTACACGCGTATCACCGCGGGCGTACGTCCCCAGGGTGAATCGCTTTCCC
>JBDHLU010000224.1:0-4483 GCA_039656555.1 Gemmatimonadota bacterium
GACGATCGTCGGCCGCACCTCTTGCAGATTGGCCGGTACCTGATCGATGCTCTCAGCGTAGTTGATCGTCACGCCGGCCTGAATCATGGAGTAGTGACCCGCCATGCGTTCGAACGAATGCGATAGCGGAAGCAACGAGAGGCACGAGTCGGCTGCGTTTAACGGCAGCACCGTCAGTGCGCTCGAGACGTTCGACGCGAAATTCCCGTGCGACAGCATGACGCCCTTGGGCGGCCCAGTCGTGCCGGAGGTATAGATCAACGTCGCGACATCGTTGGGCTGCACCGAAAGCGCATCGTCACGATAGGACGGGTACCTGGCCTCGTTACCCTGGCCCTGTCGTAACAGGTCCTTGTAAGGGAGAACCCCGGACCCGGTCATGTCCGGCTTGTGATCGAACACGACCAGGTGCTCGAGGTTGGGAACTTCATCGCGGATGGCCTCGAGCTTGGCCAGCTGCTCGGCGTTCTCGACAAACACGACGCGCGCACCGGAATCATTCAAAATGTAGGCGATCTGGTGAGCCGGAAGCGTTGGGTAGATCGGGACGTCGGCGCATCCCAAGGTTAGGCACGCAAAGTCCGCTACGACCCACTCCGGGCGGTTCTCGGAGAGGATCCCGATGTGGGCACCGCGCTCGACACCCAACTCGCGGAGGCCGATAGCCGCATGGTGTACGGCCCGGGCCACCTCATGATGCGTGACATTGTGCCACCGGCCGGCGGACTTGTAGCGAAGGGCCGCGCGTTTGCTGGAGTAGCGATCGACGGCACCAAAAAAGATTTCAGTGAGCGTTGTCGGAGCGTTCGTCATCATACGTTGCCCGCTAGGGGAACGTTACCACGAAGCGGAGCGGGGTCCCGGGCACTGTGTCGAGCAGCGCCGTGAAGGCGACCACATGGACCACGGCGCTGTCGGGAAGCGTGCCTCCCGGGGTCTGTTGCAGCAACACCGTTGCCGTGCCCTCTGTGCCTGTGGTGAGGCCCAAGGTATCGGGAGACATTCCCAATAACCCGCCGACGTGGGCGAGTCGCACCGCAGACCCGCCAGTGGGCTCGATAAGAAGGAACTGGACGGCTGTCTCAGCGGCCGGAAGCAAGGCGGTTCCCGTGTCGGGAAAGACCGCGACCGTGACCGTCATGGCCGTCGACGTCGTGTCACCGGTGGGGACGACGAAGCGCGTCGAATCGGAGAAGGCCGTGTCGGGCCGGGATGTGACGACTACCGTAATGAGCGGGGTCGCGAGGTTTTCGTGTTGGGCCTGAATGAAGCCCGTCCCACCGAGCAACCCGGTTATGAGCCCGGAAGAATCGACACTCAATACCGCTGGGGCGCTGTCGGGAACCACGGCTACCCACGAAATGACTGCGTCGGCTACCGAGTCTCCGGCGGCGCTGACGGCGTACGCCGCCATCCTCAGTGTGTCGCCCTCTTCCAACTCGGGAACGGTGGGTCCGACCACGTCGATGGCGACCACGCGCCCAAAATCCACGATCGAGGTACAGGCGGTGAGTGCCACGGCCATCAATATCCAGCGCCTCAGCCGGTCAGCTCCCGCTCGAGTTGGTCCAGAGCTTGTCGTGCGTGCTCCGTCCATTTCTCTGCGTCCGGGCCCCGCGGCGGGCGTTCGAGGAACTGTCGCAAGTGGGTGATGGCGGCTTCGTTTTCCCCGCGTTTCATCAAGAGGAAGGCCAACCCGTAGTGGGCGCCGGCAAGACTCGAGTCGCACTCGAGAGCGCGGCGATAATACCGAATCGCCTCGTCCACCTGATTCGTCTTGGTGTACGCGATCGCCATATTCTGGAGAACACGTGGATCAGACGGATGGTCTCGAAGCGCAAGCCGATACGATGTCAGGGCGGCGTTGTAGTCACCCTGACGCTCGAGCGCCAGCGCTTCGTTCAGGTAGTCGAGCCGCTTAGGCTGAAGGACGGTTCCTTGGCGGCGGCCGAAGAGGCGGTTCCAAAACCCCATGAATTGTGAAGATAATGGGCCAAGGCCACGGCGCATAGACGCCGCTCGCCTCGATGTCGTAGATCGTGTATATCTCCAGCATGCAACCACGCACCAATCAACCCGGATCCAGCCGGGGTGTCATGGAAATCGACTGGGAGTTCTTCGGTGAGTTGTGCCGGGGGCTCGCCCTAAAGATTGCCCGAGAGTATGACCCGGAGATCGTCTTGGGAGTCACCAAAGCCGGCGTCATTCCTGGCGTCGTCGTGGCGTCGATTCTCCAGAAGGATTTTGCCACGATTGCCATTACCCGACCCGGGAAGCAGCGCCGGCCCACCTTGCTCGAAGGCCCACCCCATTCGTACGCGGGATTGCGGGTCTTGATCGTTGATGAGACGTGCGATTCCGGCGATACGCTAAAGCTGGCACGGTCGACCGTGAAGAAGTCGGGCCCGGCAGAAATTCGCACGGCCGTTTCGTTCAAGACCGGCGGATACTCACCCGACTATCATGCCTTGGCAACCGAGAACTTCATAATTCTCCCGTGGGATCGGGAGGTCATTGCGGGAGACGAATTGATCCTCCGGCCGGAGTACGCCAAGAAACTCGACGAGGAGTAGCTCTACTCCGATCCGCCGTCGAACACTTCACGATAGTCGCGACCTTCGGCGAGCGCATTGTAGACCGCATCGAGGGTCGACGGGGCCCCGGCGAAGAACCGGCAGCGCTGATCGCCACGACTGCGGCATTCCACTTCCATGATGGAAATCGCGTGGCCTCCCGCCATCCGCGTCAAAAAATCGGCGAACAGTCCAGAGGAGAAGTAGCAGGACGGGTACTCGGAACCCTCGGCGGGGTCTGCCTCGGCCCAGTTCTCCGAGGAAATACTCAGGCCGTTCGATCCCAGACGTTCGATGACAACGCCACCCCACCCCAGCCCCCCAAAAAACTCCGAGAGCACTTCTTCGAGCGTTTCCGCGTCCAGGTCATCCGGCGAGGACACGCCCGCAAACTCTGGCAGCCAGCGCCCGAAACTATCGTAAAGGTCTTCGCCGCCGGCGCACCCGATTTCTTGCAGTCGCTGCATTCCCCGCTCGCCCAGGTCCTGGAGGAGCGTGCGGCGCGTCGCGATCAGGGCTCTTCGGCCGATGCCAATGACACCGGTATTTGCGTATGCAGTCTTCATGATTCTCGAAGGAAGCGGTCGGCGCAAGTTAGGGTGCCACTGATCCCGAACGCAAGCTCAGCGGGCCTTTGATTCCTCCGCGAAGACGGCCAAGGCGATCTCAACCAGGCGATCGAGCTCCTCGCCCGACGCACGGGAAATGCGCGATTCGCCCCATTTCTCATCATCTTTCACGTACGCGTCGAAGAATCGCTTCATGAATGCGACCAAGGTGATGCGGCGGCGAGCCGCTCGCTTGGCTTCGGCCGATTCCTCATCTTGGTTTTTGAGCACCTGCTCGTAGCGGTGCGCGTTCTTGAGAGCCCGGGCCGAGAGGCTGGCCACGACCTGAATGAACCGGACATCCGCGTCCGAAAACGTGGGGCCGGAGCGGAAGGTGCGAAGGAAGATGACCCCAACCGGATCGCTGCGCCACGTAATGGGCACGACGCAAATACTCTTGACCCGGCGAGCCTTGAGGACGCCCTGAACGTGTTTGAGCCGCGGGTCCGTCCGTACTTCGGGAATGAACACGGTCTCACCCGTACGGAACGCCTCTTTGACCTCGGGATAGCGGTCGAGTTCGACTTCGAAATTGCGGATGGAGGGGTCTTCGTAGCTGGCGACGAGCCGCGCTGCTCGGGCTGCCCGGTCGGCCAGGAAGATCGTGCAGCGGTCCAGCCCAAACCGCTCACCGAGCCGACGGGTGATCGATTGGAGAATGTCCACGAAGTGGAGGCTGCCCGAGATCTCTTGGAGAATCTCGATTACGGCCTGGAGGTTTTGCCGCTCACGCTCGAGCTCTTGGATGCGCGTGAGGAGTTCCTCGGTCGACTCGGTTGCTTCCGTTGCGAGTGGCTCCGTCATGGCCAGTATGGTTGCGTAGTCAATGCCCTATCGTCAAGACGTGCCAACCCGGTAGAATCCTAGGGTGGTCAGGTTCGGACCGATCTGATCTGACGAACGTGGTGACCAACGATTGCCGGGAGATGGCTATGGCACGCGACAAGGATATCGAACTCGTGGATTCTGATGAGGATTCCGACGAGGATTTCGAAGACGAAATTGAAGAGGAAATTGAAGACGAGGACGAAGAGTACGACGACAGCGACGTAGACGGCCGAAGTGCCAGCGCGGTGGTCGGCTTCGTGTCCGGTCTAGTGGTTGGTGTTCTGGTAGGTGCTGGGGTGGCGCTCTTGATCGCGCCGGAACGCGGTCGAGTCACGCGAGGCCGCATCCGTTCACGGTTCCAAGACATGCAGGACGACGCTCGGGACCGGTTGGAATCGGTTCGTGATGAGACGGGCCGGCGCGTCCGGCGAGGGCGCCGGCGTCGCCGGTCCCGGCGGTAAATCGGCGATCGTC
>JBDHLU010000225.1:0-4478 GCA_039656555.1 Gemmatimonadota bacterium
GTCGAGGTCTCGGCCGCCCATCGCCTGTTCCGGCGACATGTAGTGCGGTGTGCCGAGCGCCATTCCAGCGTCAGTCAACCGGGTATCACCCTCGGAACGGCTCGCCGCGAGGGCGATTCCGAAGTCCGCCACCAATGCTCGTCCAGCATGCAGGAGAACGTTCTCGGGCTTGATGTCGCGATGAATTACGTCGTGACGATGCGCGTAGTCCAACGCAACGGCAATCTCGGTGGCGATGCGTACCGCCTCGCGCACCGGCAGTTGTTTCTCGTTGTTCAACCGGTCCCGCAGCGACTTGCCCTCGACAAGCGGCATGACGTAGAACACGGTGCCATCGACTTCACCGGAGTCGTGCAACGGGAGTATGTGGGGGTGTTGCAGGTTCGCCGTGGTCTTGATTTCCAGGAGAAACCGTTCAGCTCCGATTACCTCGGCGAGTTCAAGTCGCAGCACCTTGAGCGCGACCTTACGGTCATGCTTGACGTCATGCGCGAGATACACCGTCGCCATGCCACCCGCACCCAGACGCCATTCAATCCGATAGCGGTCGGCGAGGGCCGTGGAGAGACGGGAGGTGATCTCGGTCATGGGTCTAAGCTACGGTTCGATGGGATTGCTGGCGTATGGGCTCATGACCGCAGAATACGTTCGAATGCCGACCGTTCACCCAACGTTCGCTCGTAGCGGTCAGCTTCTGTGGTCCGTCCGAGATCGCGAAGAATCGACGCACGCAACCATCGCTCGCGCGTCAACGCCAGGAACGGCGACGCTGGCGCCTCGAGGAACCAACCGCCAATCGTGATCGTGTCGAGATGTTCGAGTGCCCTCGCGGCGTCACCCTCTTTGGCCGCCACCGCCGCTCGCACACCGTACGCGAAGTTCCGAGCCATGTCTGCCATCGCGTTGGACTCCTCGACCGCAGCGCACTCATTGGCACGCGCAAGAGCCAGTGCATGATCGCCGGCAGCCACCTCCCCCAACCCCTTCAGATAGAGATGCAACTGCGGCCGGATCGCGCGATGTGCCGGCGGAGGCCACGCCCCACCCGCCGACGACGTCACCCCGTCGTACCGCCCGAGCGACTCGAAGAGCCGACGTCGTTCCGAGGGAGCGAACTCCTCAGGGAGCATCGACGCGAGCAAACATTCGAACTCCAGGGTGCTGACATCATCGAACTCGCGCGCCGTTCGCATGTGTTCCTGATAGGCGTCTCGATCGCCCTCTTCGAGTGACAGGCTTGCCCGAAGCAAATGCGCCAATCCTCCAACGGCAGCGCTAGGCGCCGCGTCCGCGATTGCGGAGACGAACGCCATTGCCTCTCGGACAGTCGCCCCCGCAAACACCGATGCCAATGTGGCGGCGATACTCCGTGGTCGACTCGTGCCCACCTCACCGCCAAGTTTCTCAAGGGTATCCGGAGCCGAGACCAAGGCCAACTGCGATCGCGCCCGTAGTGCCCGATCGTGCGACGGCTCCACCGCAAGGATGCGGGATGCAAGTTGCTCCACCGTGGCATCATTCCGTTCGATGACAGCAACGTGCGCGAGGTCCTCGAGCGCACCAACGTGCGTCGGGTCGAGCTCGATCGCTCGCTCGAGCGATGTGCACGCCTCTCGCGCCGGGCGACCTCTATATGCATTGTACGCCAGCTGGAGGTGTCCGACGTGATACCAAGCCTCTACGTCGTCGGGCCAGTCGCTTAGGATTCGCGCGTACAGTTTCTCGGCCCCTGGCACGTCTCCATGGAGCCACGCCTCCTGCGCGTCGAGCAACGCACGCACGTGAGGAGTTACGCGACGTCGGAGTTTCCGGGCGGCTTCGCAGGCGGCTACTGCGTCCTCATGCTTGCCGCGCGCACTCCGCGTCGAAGCCAACCGGTAGTGGGCGAGCGCGAACTCGTCGTCGGCTTCAAGTGCCTTGGCATAGGCGTGCCCCGCTTCACCCAAACGACCGTGACGAAAAGCCCGCTCACCTGCGAGGTATGACTTGACAGCGTCCATCGAATCCGACGTCATGGCTCCGAGTCGCCCCAGATGTCCACCGACCGATTCGCTCCGGCTCGCGAGCAACCGGCGCGTGAACTCGTCTACGATGCCGAAGAGCCCCGCGTCTGGGGTAGCCTCGACATCGGCGCGGACCTCCCGGTCTCCTACCAGATCGTAGATCGTCGCCCGCACCTGCCACCGCTCCGCCGTGACGATGACGCTCCCAAGGACGAACGCGCCGGCACCAAAGTGCCCGGCGACATTGCGCGCCGCCGTGACATCGATGTCGGTCATCTCGTTCGAGCGCAGGTACCCGAGGACGGCCGGTGGATCCACTGTGCGAAGGTCACCGGCTCCATCGAGCTTCGCTGCGAGCAGGTCGACCATTCCCTCTCGTAGGTAGTGGAATTCATCAGCTCCCCGTATTTCGAATGGGAGCACCGCGATGAGGTCGCGGTGCATCGCCTGCCGAGGAGGTTCCACGCCACCGACGGCTCGAGGAGCCTGTCGGTGGCGAATGCGCTCTATTAAGGAATCTGTTTCCGGTGCCGGCTCTAGATCGAGATCCTCGCGCATCCTCACAGCAAAACGGTCATAGGCCTGCAAGGCGGCCGCCCGATCTCCTTTTTGCTCAAGGGCTGTTAACAATCGGCGCAACGCGTCCTCATCGTCAGGGACGATCTGCAACAGTCGATGAGCCACGTCAATGGCCCGTGCATTGTCGCCCGCCTGCTCCGCTGCTTCGATCTGCCGGCGACACGCCGACGCTGCCAGCGACCGAAACCGCGGTCGTTCGTCATCGAGCCACCGTTCGAACCCAGCGGCCGACGCAACGAAGAATCCGTCGAGCAAGTCGCCGCGATATAGTTTCAGCGCATCACCCCATAGTCCTCGACCACAAGCCGCCTCAAGCGCGACAGCGTCGCACCACACGGCATCGCTATCGACCGCCACGTCGTCTCCGCGCGTGATAAGCACCTGGGCACCGAGGTGCTTGCGAAGAAACGAGAGCGACTTGCGGAGGGCCGCACGGCCCCGTTCTGCGTCTGATTCGGGCCAAAACAGCGCCAGCAATGAATCGCGCCTGACGAAGCGACCCGATCCCGCGAGTGCCAAGTAGACCAAGAGGGCGAGCCGTTTCGACTGGTTGACTACCGCGTCGAGCGCCTCCCCACTGGGGCCGTGAAGATCCACCCCTCCGAGAACCCGGAGCTGGACGGCTTCACTTGGAACGGTCAGGTCACGGTCGGGCACACACCCTCGTCACGCTCGAGTTGAAAGTTGCGTCGAGAACGAAGCAACTTGCCCCAACCTGGAGGTCCTATGTGGATCATGCTGCTCGCGACTTTGGCTGTGGACACCACCGTCCATTCGGTGATCACCGTCGCACCTCGAGAGACACTTTCGGTTACGGTGACCGGAAGCGGTGCACCCGTCGTGCTCATTCCCGGGCTCTTCGGATCGGCCTATGGCTTTCGCCACCTTGTTGGACCGCTTGCCAAAGATGGATATCGAGCGATCACGATTGAACCCCTGGGCGTGGGAACGTCGGCGCGCCCGAAAGATGCCGACTATTCGTTGACCGCACAGGCTGCCCGCCTTGCTGCCGCGCTCGACAGTCTCGATGTAACCGGGGCGATCGTGATGGCCCACTCGGTCAACTCGGCCATTGCGTACCGGCTCGCCATTACCCGGCCTGATCTTGTCGCGGGAATCGTGGCCGTAGAAGGCGGCGTGGCCGAGTCCACCACGACCGACGGGTTCAAGCGTGCGATGAAGTTCGCCTGGCTGCTCAAGCTGGTCGGCGGACCAGACCTGGTACGTGCCCAAGTGCATCAGAACCTACGAAAGGCGTCCATCGACACCTCCTGGATCACCGACGACGCCATTGCCGCATACACCGCAGGTGCAACCGAGGACGTTGGCGCGACGATTGATGCATTCAAGGCCATGTCGAAGGCGGAAGAACCATGGGCGCTAGCTCCCAGGCTTGGGGAGATCGCGTGTCCTGTTCGGGTGCTCGTGGGCTCGACCAGGCATCGTTCGGCACCACCTGAGGAACAGCTTGCGTTGCTCATGAGCGGTATTCCAGATGTTACCATCGATTCCGTGGCGGACGTCGGTCATTTCATGTTTGAAGAACGCCCGGAGATTGTGCTCTCGGCACTGGTTCAGATCCATCAGCACGACTAAGGAAGCGTGCACGTTGGTGAGCCGCCGGTGATTCCCCACTCGGCGGCCACCTCCTCGTATTCCGCCACCCCGGCACCGCTTGCCTTCTCTAGAACGTAGGTCAGGCACCCCCGCAACCGGCGGGCATCGGGAATCTCCCGGTTGTCGCGCGCTTGAAAGGCGTTTGCTCGTAACCGGAGCCCGTCAAACCACGCGACCTGATCCATGAACCCCACCGTCTTTTCGAACTGTGCGGTGGCATTGATGACCTCCTGATAACGACCCATGGCAAACGCAACCCGCGCACGATCGAGTTGCAGC
>JBDHLU010000226.1:0-4472 GCA_039656555.1 Gemmatimonadota bacterium
CTCATGCTGTTCTTCGGCGACGCCACCCAGGGTACACCGTTCGAAGGCCAAGGTGCGCTTCCCGTGGTCACCCATTGCAACGACCGCGACCAGAGCGAGCAGTTCATGCTGCTCGAATACAACATCTATAGGGCGTACAACGACCTAACCGACCTCAGTCTAGCGGTGCGCCTCGCCGAGGTCACATACATCGACTCCCAATCCGACCGGCTGGTTGCCACGCGGTACGCCTTCTTCAACGAGCATTGGGACCACCTCGCCGAACGATCGGGTTGGACCTACGTCCGCGCCCCGGTCATCCCGCCAGAGGCGTACGACACCAAGCAACGCGGTATTTTCGAGGTTTTCCAATACTTCATTGGCAATACCGATTGGAGTTTCGCGTTCGCGGCGCCCGACGACGACTACTGTTGCCACAATGCCGTGCCCCTAGGGAATCCCGCCGGTCCCGTTTTCCCGGTGCCCTTCGACTTTGACCAAACGGGCATCGTCGATCCGCCGTACGCGGAGCCCGATAAGACACTCGGGATCCGAAACGTCCGGCAGCGATTATACCGCGGTATGTGTGGATCGGACGAGGACCTCCAGGCCACCTTCGAACTCTTCCGCACTCGGCGTCAGACACTCTACGACGTCTTTGAACAATCCGAACAATTGAGCGCCCGCTCGAAGAGTCGCACGGTGAGTTACTTCGACGCCTTCTACTCGACGATCGACGATGAGAATAAGGTCAAGCGCGAGTTCACGAACAGGTGTAGGACGAATTGATAGTCGATAGTCGATAGCCGATAGCCGATAGCCGATAGCCGATAGCCGATAGCCGATAGCCGATAGCCGATAGCCGATAGCCGATAGCCGATAGCCGATAGCCGATAGTCGATGGTCGAGTCTAACGTTCGAACCGCTCCATTCCATCCGCGAAGCTCATCACCGGGGCGAAGAAGCCTACCTGACCGTTCACAGCAAAGGTGAGTCGCACCTCGATCGAATCGCCGGGTATCGCCGGCTCTGCTATGCGGCTCAGCATGACATGATAGCTGCCCGGCCGTAGCTCGATCGTTCCATCTGGGGGAATGGTCAGAAGCCCAACAGGCTCCATCCGCGTGAGTCCACCCTCCGTAACCACGTTGTGCAGCGTGGCGGTCCCCATCGATGCGCTCAACCCGCGCAGAGTGTCGGTCTCAGCACCATGGTTCTCGAGGGTGAAATAGAGCGACCCGATGTCCGGTGCTGCGGTCACCAACACGACCGCGTCGGAGACGGCCATCTCCCCTACCCTCCCCACCTCGACACGTTGCTCGCCCGTACACGCGGCGAAAGCCAAGGCGCCTATGACCAGTTGTGTGGGTTTCATGCGGAGAAAGCTAAGCTAGGAGGGTGGGAGAGGAACGTTACATCCCCTACGCGGACTGTGATTCGCCGTACTGGGAAGTGGGCCCAGGGTGCGACTCAACGTCCGCTACGGGGATACACCGTTTCTCTCCCGCCCATCGTCCAATTTCCGTCGTCACTTCCTCGTCCCACTATCCCACAATCCCACTATCCCACATTCTTATCCCATGCCCATCTCACCCGCCGCCGTCACCGACCTGCTCTCCGAGCTCGTCCAGATCAACTCCGTGAACCCGGCGTTTGACGACGGGAACACTGACGAACGCCAAATCGCCAGGCGCGTCGTCGCCGAACTCGAAGGGGCCGGATTCGAAACACAGGTGTTCGAATCGGTGGAGAAGCGTCCCAGCGTAGTCGGCGTGTTGCAGGGCACCGGCGGCGGGAAGAGCCTCATGCTCTACGCCCACATGGATACCGTGGGTATTAAAGGAATAGCGGAGCCATTGTCCGGCGAGGTGCGCGGTGGTCGACTGCACGGACGCGGGAGTTACGACATGAAGGGTGGGTTGGTGGCGTGCATTGTCGCTGCACAGACACTGGCCCGGGAGGAGCGCCTAGCTGGCGACATTGTCGTGGCGGCCGTGTCGGATGAAGAGGTCGAGAGCATCGGGATGCAGGAGGTACTTGGGCACCTCGCGACAGATGCCGCCATTGTCACTGAACCCACCGAACTCGATGTGTGCCTGGCCCATAAGGGTTTTGCCTGGATCGAGGTGGAAACTCACGGTCGTGCGGCCCACGGCAGCCGGTTCGACCTCGGCGTCGACGCGAATATTCGTATGGGTCGAGTGTTATATGAGTTGGAGATCTTGGAGCGGGCCCTAAGGGCGTCCGCACCACATCCCTTGGTGGGACCACCATCGTTGCACGCTGGGCGGATCGAGGGAGGGACCGGGGCTTCCACTTACGCCGCGAAGTGTCGCTTGGAGATCGAGCGCCGAACCGTGCCCGGTGAATCCGTCGAGCACGCGATGGCAGAGATCACCGATATTCTGGATCGACTGCACGCCGCCGACCATGGATTTTCGGCCGAAGCGCGACTCATTGTCGCGCGGGAACCATTCGAGGTCGACCGCAACGCTGCAATCGTGCAGTCGGTCTCCAAGGCCCACGAGACCGTCACCACGAACCATCCGACATACGGAGGGCAAAGCCCGTGGATGGACGCGGCGCTCCTCGCAGGAGCCGGCGTGGAGACCGTCGTGATTGGGCCAGCAGGCGCCGGGGCCCATGCCGATGAAGAGTGGGTCGATGTTGCGTCGGTCGTCACGCTAGCAGGGATTCTGGTCGAGGCAGCGCGGGAATACAGTGGACAGGGGGGACAGGGGGGACAGGAGGGACAGGAGGGACAGTAGCCACCATCGGTACCGACGCATAGCTTTTTGAGAGAGGAGCAATGGAACAACTCTTCTTTGGCGATCTCGCCCCCTGGTTTACCGTCCCGGCGCTGGTCGGGTCCGGATTTTTCTTCATCCGCACGCTCTTGATGTTCGTGACCGGCGCGGAGATGGACCTCCACGTCGACGACGGCGCGGGCTTCGATCTCGATCACGGCGACGCCGAGGGCAGCTTCAAGGTGCTGTCGCTCCAGGCCATTTCGGCATTCATGATGGGCTTTGGCTGGGGCGGCCTGGGCGCGTATCGCGGCACCGGTCTCTCCGCCATCATCAGCGTACCGATCGGCTTCGCCTTTGGCGTCGGGATGATGTGGATCCTCGCCAAGCTCCTAGGCTGGATCATGCGCATGCAGACCACGGGCAACATCAACCTCTCGTCGGCACTCTTGCGCGAGGGCACGGTCTACGCCCAAATCCCGGCCGGTGGCAAAGGCGTCGTGAAGGTGGTCGTGGACGACCATCTCCGCTACTACAACGCGGTGTCGGACGGCGGTCCGATCGAGACGAACACGAAGGTACGCGTCACAGAAATCAACCAGGATGACAACACGGTCATTGTGTCCGCAGTGAAAGGGATCGAGGCATGACACCTACTCCAGAAATGTGGTTTGGCATAGTGGGAGCAGTCCTCCTGCTCTTCTTCTTCTTTGTTGTTTTCATCGTCAAGCAGTACAAGCGGTGCCCGAGCAACAAAATTCTCGTGATCTACGGTAAGGTCGGGAAAGACCGCGCGGCGCAGTGCATTCACGGCGGCGGCAAGTTCGTGATTCCGTTGCTCCAGGACTACGCGTTTCTTCCCCTGGAACCGATGGTCATCGACATCCCCCTCTCGGGAGCACTGTCACTCAACAACATTCGTGTCGACGTACCCTCGACGTTCACCGTCGGTATTGCGACCGACCCCACTCTGATGAACGCGGCGGCCGAACGCCTGTTGTACCTGAACGAGAAGAAGATTCAGGAGCAGGCGCAGGACATCATCCTTGGTCAGCTGCGCTTGGTCATAGCGACACTGTCGATCGAGGAGATCAACAAGGACCGTGAGAAGTTCATGGCCCTGATCAATGCCAACGTCGCAGAGGAGATCAACAAGATCGGTCTCACGTTGATCAACGTGAACATTCGAGACATCACCGACGAGAGCGGCTATATCGAGGCGATCGGAAAACGGGCCGCCGCCGAGGCGATCAACCGTGCGAAGGTAGAAGTCGCCCAGCAGGAACGAGACGGCGCGGCTGGTGAGAAGGACGCGGTGCAGGATCAGCGCGTGCAGGTCGCCGCCTTTGAGGCGCAAGCCATCCAGGGTGAAGCGACCTCGAAGCGGGACCAAGAAATCGCCATCGCGCAGCGTGATGCGGAAACCACGGCGGCACGCAAGGATGCCGAGCGGGAGCAACGAATCCAGGTCGCGCACGCCGAGTCAAGTGCGGTGCAAGGTGAAAACGAATCACGCGGTGAGATCGCTAAGTCCGATGCTGAACTCGCCAAGATCCGCGCGACCGCCAAGCAACTCGCGGACATCGCCAGCGCCAAGGCCGAGGAGGCGATCGCCATCGCCGAGCGCGAGCGTGAGTTGGCGCGTCTGGCCAAGGATCAACTTGCTCCGCAGGAGATCGAGAAGAAACGCGTGGAGATCGAGGCCGATGCTACCGCCGAGCGTGCCCGGCGCGAGGCGCGTGGTGA
>JBDHLU010000227.1:0-4426 GCA_039656555.1 Gemmatimonadota bacterium
GTCGTCGGCACCTTCAAGTACATGAGCCCGGAGCAGGCGGAGGGACGCCCCGTGGACGAGCGGAGCGACGTCTACTCGCTGGGCATTATGGGCCACCTCGTGGCCGGCGGCACGGTGCCCTTCACAGATGGGAACGCGCACGCGATCCTGCGCCAACAGATCTACCAGCCCGCGCCGCCGCTGGCGACGGTCGCCGAGGGCGTGGACCACACGCTCGCGCGCGCGGTCGACCGCTGCCTGGCCAAACGCCCGGAGCACCGGTTTCCGTCAGCCGCCGATCTGGCGGAGGCGCTGGAGTCGCCTCGCACCCTGCCGGCGCCGCTTCGCGTATTCCTACATAAGGTGCGCTGGACGTCACGCGCGCACACCGGCCTTTCGCTGGTCGCGGTACTCGCGCTGCTCCAGGGGATCAGTGCCCTCGCGCAAGGGCGGTGGGTCCTCGCGGGCCTGGCGGGCGGCGCGATCGCGCTCGCGTACGCAGCACCCGTGGCCTACCTGCTCCCGGCGGTACGGCGTGCGCTGCGCGCCGGACACACGCGGGCCGACATGGTCCACGCGCTGCGCGTGGACCTGGACCTCAAACGGGAAGAGCTGGCTGTCCAGGTCGACCCTCGCGCCGGTCTCACGGAGCGCGTCGCGCGGATCACCGCGCTCGCCGGCGTCGGGCTCTTCGGCATCGGCGTGGTGCTGGCGCTCACGACCGCCGTGAGTACGGACCTCGTGCTGGGCAGCATGACTGTGGGCGCGGGCACGGCCATCGTCGCCGGCCTGATCGCCGCCGGCCGCACCGAGCGCCGCCGCGATCGTACGGGTGAACGGTGGCTCCGGTTCTGGGGTGGTCGCGTGGGACAATGGGCGACCCGACTCGCGGCCATCGGTCTCGGGCATCTGCCCGTTGGCGCCGGCACCGCTCCTCGGCGCGTGGAGGCGGTGATCGCCGAGGCGACCAGCCGGCTCTACCGGAACCTGCCCGAAGGCGTACGCGAAGTGTTGGGGGACGTGTCCGGACTCGCCAGCCACCTGGAAATCCAAACCATGGGTACCAGGGCGTTGCTCGCCGAGCTGGACGGATCGGACGCGACGGACAGTGACATGACTTCCGCCGAGCTGGAAGTCGCCCGTGAGGAGGCGCGCGAGCGGCTGGCGGACTCGGTCACCGCATTGGAACGGGTGCGGCTGACACTGCTACAGTTCCATGCCGGACTTGCCACAGTGGATACCGTGTCCGAGGAACTGGCAATGGCGCGAGAGATTCGTGACGTGGTGGACGAGCTGCTGGCGCAACGTCGCGACGCGGGAGAGGCGTAGGCGACGGGTCTCGAAACCAGGCGTTGCGAAGCAAGGAACGTTTCTGGTCTTGGGCATTTACAAAAAGCCGAGGTCGGGAATCTCCCACCTCGGCTTTCGTTTTCTGCCCCCCTGTCCCCCGCACCGGCAAATCCATCGGGGATCCGGTCTTCACCGCCGACCAGGACGGGCTCCGTTCTAGTGAACCAGGGTTCCCTAGGGGCTCTCGACATGTCACCTAAATCGAATACTGGCGACATGTTTTCTTGACCTGTCGTCAGCGACGACATAAGTTCCCTACGTGTCGCGGAAAACGTATTTAGGAGACATGTTGTGACCCGAGGCTGGCAAGCCAATCAGCCGTACAATGCTCTTCCCACGCTTCCGCCTCCTGTCGAGTTGGAGACGAAGGTCGTTCTCAAGCAATGTGTTACGGCCAGAGCGGCGCTGGCCGAGCTGAAGCAGGCCGTCGGCTTGATCCCAAATCCGACGATGCTGATCAACACGCTGCCGATCCTCGAAGCCCGAGCCAGCTCCGAGATCGAAAACATTGTCACGACCGCCGACAGGCTCTTCCAATACGTATCGCAGGAGAACGCGGCGGATCCGGCCTCCGAGGAGGCGCTTCGGTACCGCCGCGCGTTGCTCGAGGGCTTCGGGAATCTGCGGAGTCGCCCGCTGAGCACGGGCACCGCGGAGGCCGTTTGCACTTGGATCATGGGAAGGGACATGAAGGTGCGCCGTGTCCCGGGCACGGCTCTGGCCAACGCCACGACAGGCGTCGTGATCTACACGCCTCCTGAGACAGAGGAGTTGATTCGGGGCCTTTTGGCCAACTGGGAGCGCTTCTTCCATGAACGGCAGGATATCGACCCGCTCGTCCGTATGGCGGCCGCCCATTATCAGTTCGAAGCGATTCACCCCTTCACCGATGGAAACGGACGAACCGGCCGTGTACTCAACAGCCTGTTCCTCGTAGAGGAAGGGCTCCTCCCCCTGCCGATCCTGTACCTCAGCCGCTATATCATCGCGCACAAGGCCGACTACTACGAACGCCTGTTAGGCGTGACCCGGGCCGAGGAGTGGGAGCGCTGGCTCCTCTACATGCTCCGAGGGGTTGAAGAAACCGCAATCTGGACCACCGATAAGATTGCCGCGATCCGCCGGCTCTCGGTGGCGACCGACCGGTTCGTGCGAGCTCGGATTCCAAAGATCCATAGTCGCGAGTTGATGGACGTGATCTTCGAGCAGCCGTATTGCCGTATCGCGAACGTGGTGGACGCGGGGATCGTTGGCCGCCAGGCCGCGTCGCGATACCTGAAGTCGCTCGCCTCGATCGGCGTGCTCCGTGAGCGGAGGGTCGGAAGAGAGAAGCTCTTCACTCATCCCAGGCTCCTCGAGTTGCTTACGAGTGAGCGGCACGAATTCCCTGGCCTCGAGCTGACGCCGTAGGCGCGAGCGAGAGCGCACGTCAGTGCGGTCTAGCAGTTTCTTGCGAAGGCTTCACGATTCCGTCGGCTCTTCGCCGAGACCCCGCATGTGCATCACGAACCCGATCGCGAATACGATACCCACGGCAATGTGCACGTACGCGATCACTCGAAGTACCCCCTCAGCAGTAACCGCCTGAATGAGGTAGCCGGTTACGATCATGACAGCAGCGATCGACGCCGTGACAATTCCGGAAAGCCGTCCACGCAATTTGCCATTCGCAAAATAATTCCACACATGCCGCACCGAAATCATGCCCAGCGCGAATACCAAGAGTGGAGACACGAGGATGTGCGCTTTGAGCACGAGAGGTTGGAGCGGGTGATTCACGGCGGCAAACTGCTCGACCGGCTCCATAAAATACCGCATCCATAGATACACGACACCCGTGAGCGTCGTTGCAGCGGCACTCGTCCACAACACCCAACGCTCGAACCCGGTCATACTAGTCCCCACCCTCGAACGGCACGATTACACCATGCAAGGCCAGCGCGCGCCGCGCGGCCTGCATGACGGCGCGCGCGGTGAGCGAAGCGCCGGTGATGTTGGGAACGTCTCCCTTCATGGACAACTCGTCATTCAACGAATGCCCTACAAGCAACTCGATCCAGCCGTCCGGCGCTCGATACTCCGGGGGTTCCGCGAACCGCAGCACGTCGATCCTAGCAATGGCGTTGTCGCGCCCAACCACGATCATGAGAACCTCGTCGAGCGTCCGGACGATGTGGGCATCGAAGTACGCCACACCTAACGCGGAATCCGCCGCATCGAGAGCGATGTAGTAGGTAACTACCGTCTGGTCGATGCGGATCCCCTCTTCGGCTGCCGCCTCGGCTGCGGCACGCTCCGTCTCGGAGAGAAATGCCGTCTTGCGTTCGATACGCGCCGCCTCGGGGAACGCGAGACGCAACGCTTCGTCCTGCGTCAATCGCTGCGCTGATAATTCCGGTGACATCGCGAGGGCAAGACACGTCACGGCCACGGCAATCTCTGGACAGAATCGTGCGCGCACCTAAAAGACGTACCCCACTGCGAGATTCAGCTGGTTGGTCTCGGTCTGGGCCTCGTTCGACCGAAACTGATAGTCAGCCTTGAAGATGAGATTGGTGATCGGCTTCCATGCCAGGCCGAGGGTCACAACCTGGAGATCGTTGGCCGGGTCGGACGCGAACCCGGCGGGAACCTTGCTCTGCGTGTTGATCTGCTCGAAGCGCGCGAACGGGCGCATCTGGTGCGTACTTCGCACATGCCGGAACACATCATAGCTGGCCTCCGTGTACCATCCGACCATTCGCTCCCCAATCGACTCGGCCCCGGTCAAACCACGAGCAGCGTTCAACTCGGCGACATCGTCAACCCACGCCGCAGCTCCCAGCGCCCTCACCAACAGGCCTCGGTACTGGAGATCGACATGGCCTTCCGTCATGACCGTCTGTGCACCGATGGTGGCAGTAGGATCGGATGGCGACGAGTTGTTTTGACCCGCTTGCCCCACGTAACCGGACGCTCCAATGATCAGCCACGGCTTGCCCACATAGTCGACTCGTCCAACGACCGCAAAGTCTTCGGCGACCGCCTTCGATCCCTTCTGTCGACCGCCGCGCAAACCGGATGCACCAAACCCGGACGCTTTGGACGATCCTCCTCC
>JBDHLU010000228.1:0-4415 GCA_039656555.1 Gemmatimonadota bacterium
GTCCGTATAGAATAGTAGGGGCACCCTTGGACCTCGGCCGGCCCGGCCGAGACGACGGGGATCCCGCTACACCGATCTTCGGTCCGATGACGGGAGGAGCTGGCATTCATGGATACTGCATCCCGCTGCCCGGAAGCCATATCCGGGGCCTCGGATGGCGCATTCCGGGTCCGGAATGCCTCGTCCCCGGGCCGGAATGTCGTATCCCGGCGCCGGTTTGCCTCATCCCCGCGCCGGAACGTCGCATCCGGGGCCCGGTTTGCCTCATTCCGGGGCCGGTCTGTCACATCCCGGACCCGGAATGGCGCATTCCCGACCCGGATCGTCGCATTCCCGACCAGGATCGTCGCAAACCGGAGCCGGTCCGAGGCATCCGGGGCCCGGAATGCGATTGCCTGGGGGGCGAAGACCGTGATCCTGGCCCGCCCCCCTCCGACTGCGGACGTGACACGCCTTCGCGGTCCCCCACCACGGCGGGAACCGCAATGCACAACTCAAAGGAAAGGAAGGGATCGATCATGGCTGCATTCCCGGAACGCGAAGCCGACATCGCGCGGCTCGCACACGACCTTGTGAGCGGACTCGCCGCACACCCGGACGATTTCCCGGCGCCGCCGGTTGGGGCTGACGAAATCCAACAGAGCATCGCCGAGTACGACACGGCGCGCGAAGCCGCGATCCAGGCCTCGGCCAACGCGCAGCAAGGCACGTCGGCGAAAAACGCGGCGCTGACCGCACTGATGGACAAGATGAAAACGATCCTCCGCTACGCCGAGAACGTCACGGGTAGCGACAACGGCAAGCTCCAACTGTTGGGCTGGGGCGCGCGGCGTCGCGGCTCGGCGAACGACGCGCCCGGCCAGGCGCGCACCCTGGAGGTGGTCCGCGAGGGCGCAGACTGGGTGCACCTGGACTGGAAGGAGCCGGTGGACGGCGGCCAGGTGGGTGCCTACAAGATCCAGCGCCGCAGACGCGACGGCGGCGGATGGAGCGACGTCGGGATGGCTATGGAGAGCGAAGTCATGCTCAACAACCAGGAGTCCGGCGTGGAATTCGAGTACCACGTGATCGTGGTGAACAAGGTCGGCGAAGGTAAGCCGAGCAACCTCGTGCGCGTGGTGCTGTAACCGCAAGGTACGGGCGGGGCAATGCCTCGCCCGTACCGTCTCGCCCCGACTACCGTTTCTCGAAGATGCCGTGCTCCCGGAACTCCATGACGGTCGCTTCCGCTCAGCGACCCATCTCTTGTCGCAAACGCTCAGTCGCGGCCTCGATGTCGAGCGGTTTCGCGAACCAATAGCCCTGGACCCGATCGCACTCCAGCTCGCGGAGCCGATCCGCTTGACGCTCGGTCTCGACGCCCTCGGCAACCACCGCGGCCTGTTTGTCGTGGGCAAGATTGATGATCATTTTCACGACGTCCCACCCTTGCTCTACCTCGTCTGTGGGGAGGAACGATCGATCGATCTTCAGGGCATCGAACTCGAACTGCTGTAGATAGCTCAGCGACGAGTACCCCGTGCCAAAATCGTCGATCGCGATGCCAATGCCGGCCTCACGGAGCCGTCGCAACGTGTCCATCTGCAGCCCGAGGGTCGCGAGAGCCGTCAGCACGCTCCGGCCAAACTGGCGGCACTCACGTAACGAGCTTTCCCTCTGTCCCAACTGTCCCCTCGGTCCCATCTTATCCGCCATGTCCGAACTCACTTCCCAGACCTCATCCGATCTCGTCGACCGTCTGGCGGCCCTGCCCAAACTGAGTGGTGTTCCCCGCGAGGAGCTGGAGTGGCTGGTGGCGCACGGCCACTTCGAAGTACACGACGCCGGCACGGCGATCGCCCGGAAGGGTGAACGCATCCAAACGCTCTGGGTCATCCTTTCTGGACACGTTGCTGTCCACGTGGATCGGGGAGTAGGACCCCGACGAGTCACCGAATGGAGCTCCGGCGACGTCAGTGGGATGCTGCCCTACTCGAGGATGACCGGACCGCCGGGTGACAACTACCTCGAGGAGAAGACCGAATTCCTCGCGATCCGCGATGAGCACTTCCCGGAAATGATCCACCGGTGCCCGGCATTCACCGCATACACCGTGCACACCATGCTCGACCGGGCGCGCAACTTCAACACCAGTGATCTGCATGATGAGAAGATGGTCTCGCTCGGAAAGCTGGCGGCCGGCCTGGCCCATGAACTCAACAACCCCGCCTCCGCGACGTTGCGAGGGGCTAAACTGCTCCTGGCCGACCTTGCCAAGGTGGACACTGCCTCGCGCGCGCTTGGCGCCGCCGGTTTGACCGACGAGCAGCTCGAGACAATCGAGCAAGTGCGCTCTGCCTGCATGGTGAAGCCTGACGCTGCCGTGCTGTCTCCACTCCAGCGGGCCGACCGTGAAGACGAGATTGCCAATTGGCTCGTGGGCCACCAGTCGGATCCGTCCCATGCGGAATTGCTCGCCGACACGCCCGTTACCGTCGCCGCGCTCGACACACTGGCCAACGCGATATCGGGCGACACGCTCGATGCTGCGCTCCGCTGGCTCGCCGCGGGGTGCTCAACGCACTCGCTCGCTATCGACATCGAACAGGCCGCAACCCGGATCTACGACCTGGTGGCTGCTGTCAAGAAGTTCACGTACATGGACAATCTGGCCGGACCGGACTTCGTGGACGTGGAAGCCGGTATCGGCGACACCATCAGAGTTTTGGATTCGAAGACGAAGTCGAAGGACGCGACCATCACGCTCGATATCGAGGCCAAACTCCCACGCGTGCGCGCGACCGGCGGCGAACTCAATCAGGTGTGGTTCAGCCTGATCGATAACGCCCTCGACGCCATCGCGGAGCCGGGACGCATCGACATCAGTGCCCGCAGAGAGCTGGACCGGGTCGTGGTCCGCGTGGTCGACGATGGACCGGGTATCCCACCGGACGACATGCCCCAGATCTTTGACGCGTTTTTCACCACTAAGCCGCCGGGTCAGGGCACGGGCCTAGGCCTGGAGCTCACCCGCCGGCTGGTGCGGCGTTACCACGGTGACATCACCGCCCATTCGCGCCCCGGCCTGACCGAATTCCGCGTGAGCCTCTTGGTGGAGCCTGAGCCCGCCGTCCCGACTTAGCCAAGCCACCCGCTGGCCACGACCTGTACTATAAGGATTAGCCCGCACCTCTGGGGCACCGGTGGGTGGGCGCCGCCCCCTTGCCTCCTGCATCCTGCATCCTGCACCCTGCACCCTATCTGCTCTGTTCCTTCTCCAAATTCAGCTCGACAATGTCTGGGTCCCAATGCATGTCTCCGAGCAAATGCTTCACGAAGTATTCCGCCCGTAGCCAGAACCAATAGTTGGACATGTTCCCGTACCCGTGACGCTGGCCGGGGAAAACGAAGAAGTCGAACCGCTTGTTGGCCTTGATGAGCGCTTCGGCCATGCGGAACGTCCCGGCGTGATGCACGTTGTTGTCGATATCGCCGGTCGTGAGCAGCAAGTGACCTTTGAGGTTCTTCGCGAGGTCTGAGTTCTTCGCAATGTCGTACTCGAACGAGACCTTCCCGGAGTCGTCGACCACTTCCTCGACACCGTGGTGCGTTTCAGACCACCAGCGGCTGTACACGTCGTTGTTGTGGTTCCCCGACGAGGAGACTGCCACCTTGAAAAAGTCCGGGTACACGAGCATGGCGGCGGTAGACATGAAGCCGCCTCCGGAGTGGCCGTAAATCCCGACACGATCGATGTCGATGAAACCGTGCCGGTCGGCAAGCTGTTCGATACCGACCTTCTTGTCCGCCAATCCATAGTCCCGAAGATTCCCGTAGCCATAGTTGTGATACCACTTCGATCGAGCCGGATGGCCGCCCCGGTTACCTATGGTCACAACGATCATTCCGAATTGGGCCAATGCCGTCTCATAACGATTGGTCGAGAAAAACTTGGACACCGACTCCGTTTGCGGCCCGGGGTACACGTAGGCCACGATGGGGTACGTCCTGGTGGAATCGAAGTCGAACGGTTTGTACATGACGCCGTAGATGTCGGTGACGCCGTCCGCCGCCTTTACCATATACGGCTCCGGAAACTGGTACCCCGCCTCCTCCAGCTTGGAGAAGTCGGCGGTCTCGAGGTCCATGAGCTTTTGGCCCCGTGCGTCGAACAGAGCCGACGACGGCGTGGTGTTGACTCGGGAATAGTTGTCGACGAAGAATCGTGTTGACTCACCCATGGCCACCCGATGATCGAAATCACCGGGGTCGACTAGCTGGAGTCCACTGCCGTCGAGCCCCACGCTGTATAGATGTTGATAATAGGGATCTTCTCCAGGTTCACGACCGTTCGCCTGCAGGTACACGCGCCCCCGTTGTTCGTCGATACCCGCTACTGAGCGCACGGACCAGGGGCCGGCGGTGAGCCGGTTCTT
>JBDHLU010000229.1:0-4412 GCA_039656555.1 Gemmatimonadota bacterium
TTGTCCTGATTGATCGTGGGCGGTATGACTCCATTCGCCAGCGTCATGAGACACACCGAGAACTCCAGGCCACCGGCCGCACCCAACAGGTGTCCCGTCATCGACTTGGTCGAGCCCATGATCATATCCTTGGCGTGATCACCGAACACGTTGTGGACTGCCAGCACCTCGGCGCGATCTCCCCACGGCGTGGACGTACCGTGCGCATTGATGTATCCCACGTCAGTCGGATCCAATTTGGCATCTGCTAGGCACGCCCGCATTGCGCGCCGCGCCCCCTCCCCACCCGGTGCCGGTTGCGTCATGTGGTGCGCATCGGCGCTCATGCCGTACCCAAGCACCTCGGCGAGAATCGTTGCGCCCCTATCTCGAGCGGTCTCGAGCGATTCCAGCACGAGGATCCCCGCTCCTTCACCCATGACGAACCCATCGCGCCCCTGGTCAAATGGACGAGACGCCTTCTTTGGTTCGTCGTTCCGCCTGGAGAGGGCTTTCATGTTCTGGAAGCCCGCTATCGCCAGTTCTGTGACCGCGGCCTCCGCCCCCCCGGTGATCATCATGTCTGCGTCACCGTTTTGGATGAGTCGCATGGACTCCCCAATCGCATGGGCTGAGGACGCACACGCGGACACCGTGCAGTAGTTCGGTCCTTTCGCACCGATGCGAATAGAGACCAATCCCGAAGCCATATCTGGGATGAACATAGGGACAAAGAAGGGAGACACACGCTTCGGCCCCTGCTCGATCGAGATCCGGCACTGCTCCTCAAAAGTGAAGATGCCACCGATCCCTGAGCCGATGACCACGCCAGTCCGTTCCGGATCCGGAACCGAACCATTCATCCCCGCATCGGACATGGCCTGTTGCGTCGCACCGATTGCGTACTGAACGAAGAGGTCGGCACGCTTGGCCTCCTTTCGCTCCATATAGTCCTGCGAATCGAAGCCCTTTACCTCACACGCAAACTGCACATAGAGCTTTGACGGGTCGAACCGCTGAATCCGGTCCGCGCCGGAGCGGCCAGCGAGAAGACTGTCCCAGGTTTCGTTGGCACTGAGGCCCAAGGGCGAAATGACACCCATGCCAGTGACGACGACGCGACGGGTCAACGGTCAGCCGCCCTTCTTCTCATGCAGGTAGGTAAGTGCATCACCCACGGTCCGCAGCTTTTCGGCATCCTCGTCAGGGATATCGATCTCGAACTCCTTCTCGAAGGCCATGACAAGCTCCACCGTATCCAAACTGTCGGCCCCGAGGTCATCCATGAAGCTCGCATCGTTCGCTAGCTTGTCACGCTCCACACCGAGCTCTTCGACAATGATGTCTTTCACCTTGTCTTCGAGTGCACTCATGTCGGTCATCGTCATTCCTCTTGAGTTGAGTTACTGCCACGGATGATAAACTGTGAACGCGGATACTGACCTCCGACACTACATGACCATCCCGCCATCCACCACTAGAACTTGGCCAGTAATGTACCCCGCTAGGTCGGACGCGAGAAAGGCCACAACATCGGCCACATCTTCCACAGACCCGAGTCTTCCAAGCGGGATCTGTGTCCGCAGAGTCTGCCGGGTCTCCTCTGAGAGATCGGCTGTCATGTCGGTCTCGATAAACCCCGGTGCCACCGCGTTGACAAGGATATTCCGTGAGGCCAATTCCTTCGCTACGGACTTGGTGAGGCCGATCAGGCCGGCCTTTGAGGCAGCATAATTGGCCTGTCCTGGGTTTCCAGTGATGCCTACGACGCTCGTGATATTGATGATGCGCCCGGAGCGACGCTTCATCATACCACGAACCACCGCCTTCGTCGCATTGAAGGCACCCTTGAGGTTGGTATCGAGCACGGCCTTCCAATCGTCCTCGCCCATCCGAACGAGGAGACCGTCACGGGTCACCCCCGCATTGTTGACCAGGATATCGATCGGACCGAGGGCTTCCTCGGTAGCCGAGACCATCGCAGCGACTTGATCCTGAACGCTGACGTCCGCTCCCAACCCAACCCGTTTTCCGTCCCCGGGCAGGGCCTCCGCGGCCTCGGACGCACGGCCCGCATCCCGCGCCACCACCGCCACGTGCGCGCCGGCTTCCGCTAGCCGCGTGGCGATCGCACGTCCGATGCCTCGCGACCCTCCCGTTACGACGGCAACTCTGCCATCCAGGTTCAGATTCATGCGTTCTGCTCCAAGAAATCGCTGATTTGGTCCGCCGTGCCAAGGGCCACCGATGTCGCGGACCTGTCGATCCGTCGAAGTAGTCCGGAAAGCACGTTACCCGGTCCGATTTCGACGAAGGGCGTCGCCGCGTCCGTGATCGCTCGAGCCCGAGTCATCGACTCGACCCAACGCACTGGACTCGTCAGCTGATCACCGAGCAGTTGCTTCGCCTCGTCGGAGTCCGAGACCATCTCTGCTGAGGCATTGGCAATCACGGGAAACCTCGGATTAGCCAACGGGACCTGTTCTAACGCGGCTCGGAGGCCAACCTGGGCAGTTTCCATCAGTGGCGAGTGGAAGGCGCCGCTTACGTTCAAAGGGAGAACCCGCTTCGCGCCCGCCGCCTTGAGCAACTCCCCAGCACGTGCGACCGCCGCCGGATCTCCCGAAATCACCACCTGCCCCGGCGCGTTGATGTTTGCCACCACCACGACCGCCGCCTCGTCACTCGCGTCCCGACAGACTTCATCGATGGCCTGAGCTTCGAGACCGATGATCGCCGCCATGGCTCCCGGCCGCTGCTCTCCAGCCTCCAACATCAGATCGCCCCGCTTGCGAACCAATCGCGCAGCCGCTGCGGCATCGAGCGCCCCAGCAGCGGCATATGCACTGTACTCCCCGAGAGAGTGGCCGACCCCTGCCACCGGGGCCAGGGAATCTCCGACCACGGCGTGGGCCGCAAGCGAGTGTGTGAGAATGGCGGGCTGGGCATTATGCGTTAGGGTGAGCTGGTCTTCCGGCCCCTCCCACATGAGTGTGGAGAGAGCGATCCCGAGGGCCTCGTCAACCGCCTCGAAAACGGCGCGAGCCTCTGGAAACCGTTCGGCTACATCCGCTCCCATCCCCACCTTCTGCGCCCCTTGCCCGGGACACATGAGCACGCAGCTTACCACCGAATGAGCGCGCTCGCCCAGGTGATACCACCCCCGAACGCCACCAGCAAGATGAGGCTTCCCTCGGTGATACGCCCGTCTCTAACGCACTCGTCGAGGGCAACCGGTACCGATGCGGCTGACGTGTTGCCGTAGCGGTCGATCGTCACGACCACCTTGTCCATGGGAATACCCGCGTGCTTCGCGGTCGCCTTGATGATCCGGATATTCGCCTGATGTGGGATCAGCAGATCGATATCATCACCCGTCATCCCGGTGGCGGACAACACGCGGTCGCACGCGTCCGCCATAGAACGAACAGCCGACTTAAAGACCTCGCGACCTGCCATGTGAAGGTAGTAGCCCCGGTTCTCGAGAAGTTCTGCATCGGGTGGGTGCATCCCTCCCCCTCCCGGTCGATACAGCACATCGCCCAAAGTGCCGTCGGATTTCATGTAGGATGCGAGCACGCCGGGCCCGTCCCCATTGTCGGTAGGCTGGACCAACGCCACACCGGCACCGTCGCCGAACAGAATGCTGGTCGACCGGTCCTCGTAGTCGGCAATCTTAGAGAGTCGCTCTGCGCCGACAACCAACACGTTTCTCATTCCGTGCGCGGCGATCATCCCCTCGGCAACGATCAATCCGTAGAGGAACCCACTACAAGCGGCAGTGACATCGAACGCTGCCGCATTGGTAGCGCCGAGTTCCGCCTGAAGATCACACGCGCCTGACGGCAGTAGGCGGTCAGGCGATGCGGTCCCCATCACGATGGCATCGACGTCTTCGGGCCTCAGGCCAGCGACGTCGAGGGCCTGCAGACAAGCTTCATTGGACATGTACGTAACGGTCTCGTGCGCTTCGGAAATCCTGCGCTCGCGAATACCGGTGCGTTCGCGAATCCATTCGTCCGACGTGTCGAGAGTTTTCGCGAAATCGTCGTTCGTGAGCACTTTGGAAGGGACGTAATGCCCGGTCCCCGCTATCCGCACAAACGGACGCTTCATCGTACCGCTCCGTCCTCGGCCATCTCGGCCGCAATGTGTTGACTCACTTGACTGTCCACAGATTGGGCCGCCACCGCAATCGCATTGGCGATCGCGTGAGCAGGCGACGAGCCATGGCAGATGATCGACACTCCACGAACACCCAGCAAGGGGGCACCGCCGTATTCCGTATAGTCGAGAATCTTGAACACTCGCTGCATTCCCGGCGTCTGCAACAGTTCGGGACTCACCTCCTGCTCCAGCAACCCGGCAAACAGCCTCGCGACCGATTCATAGAACTTGAGCACGACGTTCCCTACGAATCCGTCACACACTAC
>JBDHLU010000230.1:0-4396 GCA_039656555.1 Gemmatimonadota bacterium
GTTCGCCATTGCCCCGAATGACTCGGTGGCATGGTATCAGAATCGCCAGGCGATTGTCGCCGTTGGCGCGCCCGACTGCTCGGAACGCATTGGGGCGCCCGAGAGCCTTTGCTTCGTCCTCGTAGCTTCGTGTTTCGCCGTACGGAATCGATCGCAGGAATGCCCAGCATGCCGACTGAAACGGTGTTCCGGGTGATACCTGCGGGACCGTGAATTCCTGTCGCGTTCCGTCGAAGTACTCCCGCAGTTCGATGTCCAGTTGATCAAAAAGCGCGTGGTCGCCCAACACGACTTCGCGGTCGACATATGACGTCAGGCGCTTGACCTGCAGCTCGAGCATACGGCGGTCGCCGAACTCGAGCAGGCAGATGCCTTCCTTCGTGGCGCCGGCGATCATCGGTCCGAGCGGCGTGACCAGTCGGGTGATGACGAGAAGGTCGCCGGTGCGCGCCTTCCCGGGTGGTTTCCCGAAGAGGCGTTTGAACGCATCGCGAAACCCCGACTCCGATTCGAATCCATGGTCGTAAGCGACGCGGCCCGGCGAATCACCCAGGCGAATCTGGCCGAGCGCTTGCCCAACGCGCCGCGCGCGCTGGTAGGCGTGGAACGTCATGCCGTGATGGGTTTGGAACCACCGGCGAACACGAACGGGATCGACACCTCTGTTTCGCAGGTCCGCGTCCGTCCAGCGGCGCAGTGGGTCGCTGTCTACCTGCGCGAGCACCGGCCGGAGCCATGTCGGCGTCTCGCCGGGCTGCTCCATCGGCCGACAGCGTTTGCAGGGTCGGTATCCGGCCAACAGTGCGTCATGGGTGCTCGGGAAGAACTCGACATTCGATTGTTTCGGGGTCTTGGCAGAGCAACTCGGGCGACAGAAGATTCCCGTCGTCTTGACGGCCGTGATGAACACGCCGTCATACTCGGGATCGCGCGTCTCCAGTGCGCGGTACATCTCGGAGGCTCGGGGTAGTGTCATCGTCGTCATGGGTCGGAAGCTACAGGAATTCGCGCGTTGCTCCACCGAAAAATGGACAGGGAATCCGGGAAGGGATAGTGTCTACCCATGACCTCACCTCCCGTTCGGAAACGTACCATCGGATTGTGGATGACGACGGCGCTGGTCGTCGGCAACATGATCGGGTCGGGCGTATTCTTGCTGCCGGCAGCCTTGGGGTCCTATGGTGGGATCTCGGTTCTCGGATGGATATTCACGGCCGCGGGTGCGACGGTGTTGGCGCTCGTGTTTGCGCGGCTGGGGCGATTGATCCCCAAGGCGGGTGGTCCGTACGCATTCACCCGAGAAGGCCTGGGTGATTTTCCGGCCTTCCTCGTCGCGTGGGGATACTGGATTTCAGCCTGGGCGGGCAATGCGGCGATCGCCACCGCGTTGGTGGGCTACCTCACCGTGTTCTTCCCAGTACTCAGCACCAACGCCGGGCTCGCCGCGTTCGTCGCGCTGGCCAATGTGTGGGTACTCACCGCTGTGAATGCCCGCGGGGTGCGCACGGCAGGGTACGTCCAGCTCGTGACGACGGTTCTCAAGGTGATTCCACTCATCGTGATCGGCAGCGTCGGATTTCTGTTCTTCCAGAGCGACAACTTCATCCCGTTCAATGCCAGTGGTGGCTCACCGTTTTCGGCCATCTCGGCCACCGCCGCGATCACGCTCTTCGCGTTTCTCGGATTGGAATCGGCGACCGTCCCAGCCGATCAAGTCGAAGACCCGCAGCGGACCATTCCTCGCGCAACCATCGTGGGTACCGTTCTCACGGCGATCATCTACATCCTCGGCACGGTCGCCGTCATGGGCGTGATCGCCCCAGCGGAACTTGCACAGTCCACCGCGCCCTATGCCGATGCGGCGCAATCGATGTTCGGAACTGTCGGCCGGTACCTCATTGGCGCGGGCGCCGTGATCGCCTGCTTCGGGGCACTCAACGGGTGGATCCTCATTCAGGGACAGATCCCGCGCGCTGCCGCGGCAGATGGGCTCTTCCCGCGACAGTTTGCCAAACTATCTCCGCAGGGCACACCGGTGTTCTCGCTCGTGGCGTCCAGCGTCTTGATCACCATTCTCGTAGCGATGAACTACACGGGTGGGCTCGTCGAACAATTCACGTTCATCATACTCCTGGCCACGCTTGCCGCGTTGGTCCCGTACGCATTCTGTGCGGCGTCGGCACTGATCATCGGTAAGGGCACCAAGAGCGATGTGCTGTTTGCGAGCGTCGGATTCCTCTATTCGCTCTGGGCGATCGGTGGTGCGGGTCGGGACGCGGTGTATTGGGGGTTCTTGATGTTGTTGGGTGGGATACCGGTGTATGTGTGGATGAAACGGCAGGCGCAGGTCAATCGTACTGACTGAATAGCACCCAACCCACGGGGATCCCCATGACCGACCTCCGCTTCGCCATCCGCCAACTCAAGAGATCGCCTGGCTTTACCCTCGTGGCCGTGACCACCCTGGCTCTGGGGATCGGCGGTAGCAGTGCGGTGTTCAGCATTGTGAAGAACGTGCTTCTCTCGCCGCTCCCGTATGAGGAACCATCCCAACTGGTCTCCCTGTTCCAAGCCAATCCCGGCGAGGCCATCACGCAAGCCCCGGTGGCGCTCCCCAACTTCAAAGACTGGGAAGAGGACAACGAGATGATGGACGGGCTTGCAGCCTGGCCGCTCTTCTCGTTCAGCGGGTTGTTGATGACGGGAGACGGTGAGCCGCGAGAGTTGGAGACGGGGTATGTGTCGGGCGACTTCTTCCGGGTATTGGGTGTGCGGCCAAGCCTGGGGCGCGTGATGAGTCGGGAGGACGATGTCGAGGGCAACAACCGTGTGGTCGTATTGAGCGACGCGATGTGGCGGGATCGTTTCGGTGCTGATTCCAACGTCGTTGGGCAGTCGGTTACCCTGGACGAGCAGCCCTTCTTGGTCATCGGTGTCGCTCCGCGGACGCTCGCGCTCCCCAATCCCAACATCGATGTGTGGGCTCCGCTGTCGCTCATCGATTCCACGCGTATCTCCCATCAATACCGCTTCGTGCGGTGGCTCGTCACGATCGGCCGGCTCGACGAGGATGTTTCCATTGAACAGGCGGCTGCAGGGATGACGACCGTGGCGTCCCGTTTGGAGGCGGCGTTTTCGCAAAACGAAGGCTGGACCGATGTGACGGTGGTTCCCCTCCGTGAGGAACTGGTGGGCGACACCAGCAGCATACTGTGGGTCCTGCTTGGGACGATGGGACTCGTGCTCGCGATTAGTTCGACCAACGTCGCGAGCTTGTTGCTCGCTCGAGCGACGGGACGAGAGCGCGAGTTGGCGGTAAGGAACGCGCTCGGTGCGGGGACCTCACGACTCGTGAAGCAGCTTCTCGTCGAGAGTGTCGTTCTTTCGTTTGTAGGGGGTACAGTCGGTGTCATCTTGGCGTTCGTGGGATTGGATTGGATGATCTCGCTTGCCGGCGATCGGCTGCCGCGGGCCGGTGAGATTCGGATGGATGCCTGGGCGCTCGGGTTTGCGGCAGCGTTGTCGATTCTCACGGGGTTGGCGTTTGGGACGTTGCCGGCCTGGTGGGCGGCGCATCGTGATGCGCAAGCTGGGCTCAAAGAGGGGGCACGTGGATCGGCAAGTGGTCGAATCCAGTGGTTGCGCGGTGCTCTCGTGGCGTCCGAACTCGCGGTCGCTGTGACCGTTGTGGTAGCTGCTGGACTCTTGATCAACTCACTCTCTCGACTCTATTCGACCGACCCGGGGTTCGATCGCGAGAATCTGCACGTCTTGGAGTTCGTGATCCCCACCACCTATTACCCCGAGAGGTCGGACTACCGTGCGTTCTACGAGCAGATGCTGACCAGGGTAGCCAGCGTGCCGGGTGTTCAGTCCGTCGGTGCGACCCACGGCCTTCCTGGTCGCGGGAGTGGGGAAGGGACGGGATTCGAGGTTCCGTCCCGGCCGAGCCCGGACGGAGAAGGGTACGAAACTCTGTGGCGGTCTATAAGCTGGAATTATTTCCAGGCCATGGGGATCCGCGTCATCGCGGGTCGAGAATTCGAGCGGGCGGATCGCAGCGGCAGTTCGCACGTCGCAGTGATCAATCGGTCGCTCGCCGAACGACTCTTTCCCAATGACGACGCGGTTGGCCAGTTCCTCGATATGGGTGTGGACGTGGAGATCGTTGGGGTCGTCGGTGACGTGAAGCATCGTGGCCTCAGGACGGACGCGGAGGACGTGGTCTACCGCCCGATGCTCCAACACTCGCGTATTGGAGTTGGCTTGGTCGTACGGAGCGCCATGCCCGGAACGCAAATCCTTTCCTCGGTTCGGGATGCCATTCGGGAATTGAATCCCAACCAGCCGTTCACACGCATGTCTTCGATGCAAGACGTGATGGGCGAGACAGTGT
>JBDHLU010000231.1:0-4386 GCA_039656555.1 Gemmatimonadota bacterium
CCAACGACCGTCTGGCGAAACGGCGGGTGACCGTTCGTCGAACTCCGTTACGACGAGCGGCCGAGCCGAGTCCGGTTGAGCAACGGGAATCACCCACATATCACGTCCGGTTGGCCCTCCCGTCGTCCGCCGTGCAACCAAGGCAGTGGCATCGGGGGTCCACACGGCCTCCCATTGGAGATCGTCGCCCGCATAGAGAAGGTCGGCCACGCCACTGCCATCCGCCGGCTTCCAAAAGAGTGCCCGCACGCTGGTCCCTTCCCGCGCCGAGGAGAAGGTGACTCGCGACCCGTCGGGGGTCCAAACAGGGTACCGATTGTTGCCCTCGAAGGTGAGCCGTGTGCTGGTCTCCTCGAACAAGTCGTAGATCCAAATGTCCCAGGCGGATCCGTCTACCAGCTCGAACGCGATGCGTCGGCCATCCGGTGAGATCCTGGGACCTCTGGTTCCAAGCTGGTCGGCCACCACCGGCTCTTCAATGCCGCGCCGGTCCACAAAGACGAGCTCTCGATCCGAAGGAAGTCCCGTCACATACGCGAGCGATCCCGTCTCGGAAACCGTGAATTCAGGCGCCGCGGTCGCCCGCGTCATCACGCCTTCAAGAAGGGAAACCGGCGGGCCCGTCACCTCTCCCGCATTCGGGTCAAACGGAACCGCGACGAGCGCACCGTCCGCCGTTTGGAACACGAGGTGGCCCGTTGCAACATAGTGCGCACCGATACCGGTCACAGGTAGATGTTTGACGGTGTCTTCGCCAAACCGATACACCGCCAAGTGCGCGTCTTCCAGTCCTGAGGTGTAGACGGTGAACACGACGTCACCGTTGGGTAGCGCCGAAGGCCACCGATGACTTGTTTCCCCTGCACTCGGGTCCACGGTCGTGATGACCTCGGTGTCGCCGCCTCCTGCCGCAACCTGGTGGAGCCCCGCCGCTGAAACCGGCGTGTACACGATCATGTCGCGTGCGGTCCACGTCGCACCGCGGAATGCGGATGCGCCGGTCGCCAATCTGAGCGGTGGACCGCCGGTGATCGCCACCTTCTTGATCTCATTGCTCGCGTAGAATCCGAGCCATTGGCCATCCGGAGAGAAAAATGGTGCCCGCGCGCCGTCGGTACCCGGCAGCGCGGTCGCCGTCAGCGTTCCCAACTCTCGGATGTACAGCGCTCGCCCGGGGCCAACGTAGACGAGGCGTTGGCCATCTGGTGAGAATGCGATCGTCGTGCCTTGCGTTGCGGTATTCAACCCCTGCTCTTCCGGAACTACAATGGAAAACCGAGAGAGGAGGCGGACTGGCCCAGGACCCAACCAACCCCATAGCGCTGCCGCTGTCGCGAGGAGGGCCATGCCCGCTACGGCTGCGAATTGCCGTGTCGAGAACACACGCGCGGCTTTGGACTCGATGGCCGGCCCGCGCGCGCCTTCCATGGTCGGGATCGTAAACGCGGGATTGGTCAGGGCGGCCCCGAACTCCGCGGCGTCCGAAAACCGATCCGATGGCAGCTTCGCCAGTGCCTTTTGCACCGTCGCATCGACATGCGGCGGCACCGTTCGCCGCTCCTTCGTCACCGGAGTCGCATCTTCCGTGAGGATCTTCGCGACGACTGCCTGCGCCGAGGCCGCGTCGAAGGGCGGCCTTCCGACCAACATTTCGTAGAGGATGACCCCGAGTGAGTAGACGTCGGACCGTCCGTCCAGTTCTCGGTCGCCGGAGGCTTGCTCCGGGCTCATGTAATGCGGTGTCCCGACCGACAACCCCGTTTCCGTCATCCTCTTCCCTGCCGCCGCACTGATGGCCAACGCAATCCCGAAATCGGCGACCATCGCCTGCCCATCATGGATCAGAATGTTCTCCGGCTTGATATCCCGATGGACCACACCTTGGCGGTGGGCATAGTCGAGCGCCGCGGCAACCGAACTCGCAATCTTGATTGCCTCCTCGACCCCGAGCTGCTTCTCCTCGTCAATGCGCTCGCGGAGCGTCAGACCTTCGACGAACGGCATCACGTAGTAGAGGAACGAATCCGCTTCGCCCGAGTCGTACAGCGCGAGAATGTTGGGATGTTGGAGGTTGGCCGTGACCTTGATTTCCTGCACGAAGCGTTCGGCGCCAATCACCGCGGCAAGTTCGGGCTTCAGCACTTTGAGGGCGACCTTGCGGTCGTGCTTCCGGTCATGCGCCAGGTACACGGTGGCCATGCCACCCTCACCGAGGTGGCGTTCGATCTGGTAGCGACCGGCGAGGGCGGTCGAGAGGCGTCCGGTGATTTCGGTCATGTGCGCATTAAGATGCGTCCCGCACCAACACATCGCGAGCGCATAGACCGCCAAAGGGTGGTGTTAGCCACAAGCAGACATCTCCGGATGCGCCGTCCAGATCTCGAACGACTCACCCTCCGCCGACAGCCTCACGTCGGTTGATCCTCCGGCGGGTACATCAGTGCGCTCCGTCGGCCCCAACTCGGGACCACCGCCAAGGTGAACCTCGACGCGAATGGCACAGAGCGTCCGCTCGGTCGTGTTCACGACGCGTCCAACAAACGCACCGGCCGAGGCGTCGTAGGACAACACGAGGTGGGCACCTCGGCGGACCTTGTCCCAAGTCGCGCCCTTGGCGATGTACTCACCCGACTCCTCGTCACCCTCATCGCCGTGTTCACCGTCACCCTCGCCCCGAGCATGTTCGCCTTGCTCGCCTTCGCCACCCTCGGCTCGTGCGTGTTCGCCTTCACCCTCGCCGCCATCGTTTGAACTCGCTCCGCACGCGGTCATGCCGAACGTGATCGCGACGGCCGCGAACAAGGCGAGCCACTTCTGAGTCGTGACCTTCATCGATGCATTCTCCTGTTTTATAGGGATCGCGTTTCGATCCTGAACATGCTGAACCGATCGGCAGTCAGTCGTGGGTGCGGGCGGTGGAACGCGACGGCTCATAATCGACAACGCCGCACATATCGCATGGGCCCCATCCCGAACCTCTCTTTGAATGCTCGGCACAAGGATTGGGGACGGACGCAGCCGATTTCAGCCAGCGTCGTCAGTGTGGTCGTTAACCATCTTCCCCGAAAAATTTAACACCAACAGTCGACCAGTATCGCGCCCGGTTTGTAGGTAGAAATCGTTCCCGCCACTCACGTGGACCGTCCCTGGATCGATGGCGGACAGGCGTCCCGAGACTTCGCTCTCGAACGCACCCGTCAAAGGGACAGTGAGACTCAGGTAGTCGAGCGGAAGCCGACGTACGACCGCGTCGTCCATCCGGATCGCGAATATGTCGATTTCCTTCAATGCCGACATTACCACGCTGGCATGGAACCGGCCGTTTCGCGGGGTGACCGACACGTCAGGCGCCACGGCGCCAATACGCTCCACGAATTCGTCAGGGTCGATCGTCGACCAGGCGAGACTGGATGCCGGCACCGTCTAAGGCTTTGCCGGGATCATCGTGATCCCAGTGAACTGCATGTTGCCCGCGAAACGTACGCGCCCCCAATCACCCTGACTGCTTGAAGCGGTAGCCCACACCACGCACCGTTTCGATCAACCCAGCCGATTCGCCCATCTTTCTGCGAAGCCTCTGGACGTGCATGTCCACCGTCCGCGTTCGAACATCCGGATTGGCGTTCCATACGTCCGCGTAGAGCTGCTGCCTGGATTGGGCATGACCGCGATGTTCCATGAGGGCCAACAAGAGTCGATGCTCCAGTGCAGTGAGGCGCACCTCTTCGCCGCTAACGGAGACGTGGCGGGAAGAACGTTCCACAGTTATGGGACCAGCTGCGAGTCCAGATTCCCGAGTATTAGAGTCGTAACGCATGTATTGCTCTCTTCCGCTGCTGCCCGGATCCCCGAGCATTATTTTGAGCACCCAACCCGATCATCTCAGCCACTTCGTCCCTCGCGCAAAGAGGCGACGCGCATGGAGAGGTACTCCGATAAGCCGTCCACTCTTCCGCCTCCGTCGAGAATCCCCGCGAGAAACGCGATTCCGTCCGCGTCGGCACCTTGGAGTTTTCTCGCGTCGATCAGCACGGGCGGCTCGACGGAAAGGCGCACCCGCTCCGCCTCTTCCAAGACCTCGCCCGCCAGCCGACCCGTCATTCGGACCACCGAACCCTCGGAGCCTGGCTCCACCGTGATGCGCAACATGTGGCCTCAGAAAGCACGAGCCGTGCCCCGCGAGCCGGCTTGTCATGCATCGCCGTAACTTGCTGCAGCACAGTCGCTTGCGCGGATGCGCCAAACGGGCGAATCCCACCGATCTCGCGACTAAGGACCATATACGGAGCCCGGGGTTGAAATACCGTGCCCGAGCGGTTACAACATCGTTCCGCTACCGGGCGGTATCACGTGCCAGAATTGTTCTGAGGTTACATACGGGCGGAC
>JBDHLU010000232.1:0-4364 GCA_039656555.1 Gemmatimonadota bacterium
GGCGCCAATAGCCAGCGCCCATCGCCGCAGAGGTGTGAGCCTCGCCAAGAGCACGATCCACCCAACGAACAGCCCGACGTGTAGTCCTGAGATGGCAAGGAGGTGCGCAATACCGGCCCCAATGAACGCTTCCCGCACCGAAGCCGGGATATCATCTCGCTGGCCCAATACGAGCGCTTCGATCAACCCCGAGCGGGGGCCATACAGTGTGCGAATCCGATGCGCGACGGTGGAACGCACCGACAGGCGCCACCCACGATCAATATCGATGAGCCGAGCGTGACGTACGCGAAACACGCCCATCCCGTGGTAGGTGCCGGCCACAATGAGGACCGCACCGGAGGGCACCGGTTCCTCGAGCCTAACGATCAGCGTCCCACCGCACCCGGCCGCACTATGTCGGACTAACGCCCGCGTGCGCAGTTGCTCGCCGGGCTCGTCGAGAATCTTGATGATTGCAGTCGTCGCCCCCGGCTCCCACGCTTCCCGGCAGGTTGCGGCGTGCGATGCACGCGCTACGGCACCCGTAACAGCTCCGACCCATCCGACAACCACCAGCAAGCGAAGCCATGGCGACGCGCGCGTGACCAGCAAAACCAGCAGGAGCGCCGTTGCCAACACCGTAACGGGCCCCACGCTCCCCACGATCCAGAGCCCGAAAAGGTAGGCAGCGCCAAAATGGAGGACCGGGAGGCGCACGCTCATTGCGGCCGCCTTCCCATCTTCCCACCTTCCCGTCTTCCCGCCCTCCCGTCTGATCTACCCGATAACCGACAACTCGGCGTGAGAGGTAGCGGAAACGGCGGTGAAGGTGGCACCAGTGGTCCCGGTCAGCCGGACCACGCGGTACGAGCCGATCCACTCGGTGGGACCGTCGACCAGCGCGACCTTGTTCGTTCGTGTTCGGGTTTGCAGCAGATTACCGCGGCGGGCAGGTTTTTCCACCAGCACTTCGTGGGTGGATCCCACCAAAGCCACATTCTTGCGGCGAGCGACATCACGCACGACGGCAATGAGCTCGCGCAACCGCGAACCGGATATCTCGTCGGGTACAGCATCGGGCAGACGTACCGCTCCGGTTCCTTCGCGCGGTGAATACCGGAACGTAAAGGCGTCGTCGAACGCCACCTCGCGCACCAGCGACACGGTCTCGCCAAAATCGTCGTCCGTCTCGCCCGGGAATCCAACGATGACATCGGTCGTGATGGCAAGGTTCGGAATCGCGGTGCGGAGCCGGTCGACACACTCGAGGTACTGGTCCCTGGTATACCGCCTCCCCATCGGCTTGAGCAAACGGGTGGAACCGCTTTGCACGGGCAGGTGAACGTGCTCACAGACTTCCGGGACAGTCGCCATCGCCTCGACGACCGCCGGCGAGAAGTCGTTCGGGTACGGACTCGTGAATCGGACACGTTCGATACCATCCACAGCTCCAACCGCCCGCAGCAACGCACCGAATTCGTGCCGGCCGTCGTTGTAGCTGTTGACGGTTTGGCCGAGCAGCGTAACCTCGGTGGTTCCCTGTTGGGCAATAATGGCGACCTCGCCCACCACATCCTCGAGATTACGGCTGCGTTCGCGTCCACGCGTCATCGGAACAATGCAGAACGTGCACCTATAATCGCAGCCTCGTTGGACCGTGACGAAGGCACTCGGGTCCGCATTGCGCACGGCGGGCACGTCTTCGTAGTGCTCCCAAGATTTGAACTCCACGTCGAACGATCGCTCGCCATCAGCCGCGCTAGCGATCAACGCCGGGAGGCCTCGGTACCCGTCCGGCCCCACCACCAAATCCACGTGCGGTGCTTCGTCGAACAACCGTTCCCCCAGGCGCTGCGCCATACACCCCAGCAAACCGAGCACCACGCCGGGACGCTTGTGCCGCTTGAGTTCACCCATGCGACCAACTACGCGTTGCTCGGCGTTATCACGCACGGCGCACGTGTTGACGAGCATGACGTCCGCCTGATCCGGCGCATCGACCGATTCGTACCCCTGGCGCCGGAGTATCCCGAGAACCGTCTCCGAATCGGCGACGTTCATTTGACATCCGTAGGTCTCGAGGTAGACGCGTTTCTTGTCAGTCAAGGGGAATCGCCTCGAGGTTGCCATCATTCCCCATCACGAGGTGCGCACGGAACCGACCGGTAAACTCACGATCGGTTGGCGTGAAGACCGTCAGGTAGTCCTCCGTGAGCCCTTCCCATCTTCCCATGTGGCGGCGCAGGCTCACGACATCGGCTGCGCCACCGTCGCGCGCTGCTCGATACCCCGATCCCTTGGTGTCGGCGAGTGAACGTAACTCCGCCGCACGGTCCTGGGCGACCGGTGGATCCACGGCGGGGCCGAGCCGCCCTGCGGCGGCCCCGGGGCGTTCGGAGTAAGGGAAGACGTGGAGATACGTGTAAGGAAGATCCTCGACCAGCGACACAGTGTCGGCATGATCGAGATCGTCCTCGCCCGGAAAACCAACGATGATATCGGCTCCAAGCCCGAGAACAGGCACGCGTTCCGCTAGGCAGGCTAAACGCTTTCGGTATCGATCGGCCGAATACCAGTGACGCCCCATGCGCCTGAGCAGGCGATCGCTTCCCGATTGCAACGGGGCGTGAAGGTGAGGGGCGAGGCGCTCCGGTGCGGTTGCCAGAAGGTCTTCAAGGCGTTCGTCGATTTCCGTGGCCTCGATGGATGACAGGCGAAACCGAACTTCGGGCACGCGGTCGACCAACGCCCATACCAACCGTCCCAGGTCGATGTCACCTATGTCACGTCCGTACGTCCCGATATGGACGCCGGTAAGAACTATCTCCCTGGCCGACTCGGACAAGGCCGCGGCTTCACTTACGATCTCATCGACCGGCCTAGACCGGTTGGCCCCGCGCGCGAGCGTTGTCGCGCAGAATGTGCAATGCTCGTCACATCCGTCCTGAATCTTGAGCCAAGCTCGTTGCCCTCGTTCGAAACGGCGGAGTACGGGGTCCAGTTGGGGTACCGGCACGTCGAGCGCGGCCAACACATCAGACGGGTCCGCCCCACCAACGACATCAACAACATTGGGAAGTGCCGCGAGCGTCCCATCATCCAACGCGGCAGCACATCCGATCACTACGGTTTGGAGGTCGGGGTAACGACGGGCCAGTTGGCGCACATACCCACGGAGCTTGCGCTCGCCGACATGGGTGACCGTGCATGAGTTTACGATCGCCGCATCGGCTTGGGTGGGATCATCGACGACCGCGGCGCCGGCCGATTCGAGTGCCTGGCGCACGACCTCGGTGTCGTACTGATTCGCCTTGCACCCGAACGTATGGAGATAGACGCGGGTCACGGAACGACGCGGAGTTCAAAACTTAACATCCACACCTTCTCCTCCGCACCTCCTCCATCGCGCATCGCGCGCTCGATGGCGAATTCGATTGTGGCCCGCCCCTGCGCAAATCCAAATCCGCTCCCGAACGATAGGTTGATCTCGCGTGCCTGTTCTGCCGGACTGTAGGGCAGCTGCGCCCACCGGAATCCGAAACGCAGCGGGACGTTGCCGGGCCCCTGAAGTTCGACACCAGATCCGACCTCCCACGTATCGTAGGCGTTGGCTGCATCTGGGGCGAGGAACCCTGTGGCTGTTCTCGACCACGATCGCCAGATAGCCGTCGAGGCCAATCGAATCGAGGGGATCGGCGCGAAGAACACACCGCCGGACACTTCGGTCGGCAAGTGCGTTTTGCCGAATGTGACATCCTCCGTGAGCTTGACGCTCACATCCGAGTTGATTCGTACCGACGCACCCAATCTCAGATAGGGCTCCGGTAGGTATACGATGCCAGCTGACCCACCGAAGCCGGTAAAACTCACCCGGTCGTCGCGGTTGAGCGGTGCGTAGTCGGTCCCTTCGAAGTTCCGGCGGAAAATATTCTCTGTGGTCCCACTGAGGATGTGGAATGCGACACCGGCCCGGAGCTTTGGATCGATCTCCCACGCAACGGCCCCGCGCAGATCGATCACGGCACCGTCGGACGAGATGTTCTCGACATACCCAACCGTGTCGCCGCGGATTTCCACGCGACCCGTGTCCACCACGTCATACGTTCTATCGAGGTAGGTCGCAAACGTGAGATTGAAAGCCACGGGGGCGTTGCCGAACGGGCCGCCTATCGATGCGTACGCAAACCGCGTGTCCTTAAGACCGGTCACTGTGGTGTCATTGACCGTGTACTCCCGGAAGCTCGAAGTCACCGTCACCGACGTGCTGAGCTGCCGGTACGCGGCCACCGCCCCGGGGTTCAAGGCCGATCCCGGATCGAGCGTGGCCAGCCCCCCGCCCATTGCCCGCGTACGGACGCTGATGGCGCGGCCTGGGTACCCCA
>JBDHLU010000233.1:0-4355 GCA_039656555.1 Gemmatimonadota bacterium
AACATGATTCGCGACAACATCAAGGATTCGTTCGAGGCCTTCGAAGACGAAGACCGCGACGGTGACGATTCCGACGAGATCTAGAAGGGAGAGGGGAGCGAGCCGGCCGACGAAGGGCCGGTTCGCTTTACTCTTCTACTCGCTATCATTCCGGAACCCCAATCAGGAGCCTCTTATGCGCGTAATTCGTTTGGGACTCAGCGCAGTTGCCGTCGCCGGAGCCGTGGCGTGTGGTGATTCAACCGGCGTTACCGTTTCCGACATCACGGGCACGTGGAACGCATCCAGCGTGGTTTTTACCAATTTGGCAAACCCCTCTCAGAAATCCGACCTGATCGCAGACGCGGACGGGACTCTCACCATCACGTTCTCCGCGAACGGCGACTTCTCCATCACGCTTACCGTACCGCCCGACCAGCCCGAGACGGACGTGGGTACAGTAGAGGTCCGGGGTGATACGTTGACCCTCGCCGAATCAGGGCAAGGCAGTCCCACGGACTTCATCGCAAGCCTGTCCGGGAACACGCTGACCCTCACGACGGACGACGAGGAGTTCGATTTCGACGACGACGGGACCGACGAACCGGCGTCGCTCAGGGTGGTACTGCAGAGGCAGTAACCGATACCGAATGCGCGCGTTGGGCGGAGTAGGGAGCAGGAAGGGAGGAGGTGACCGTGGCGTATCTGACTGATACTCCAGGCGGCTCGAGAGCAGGGCAGTATGAACCGTAGGCCGGTAACCCGCTTTGCCTGGCTTGCCATCGGTGCGGCAATCCTCACGATTGCCCTCAAGGTGGCCGCCTACGTCGTCACCGGTTCGGTCGGTTTGCTGTCCGACGCGCTGGAATCGTTCGTGAACCTCGCTGGCGCGCTCATGGCGCTGACGATGCTGATTGTAGCTGCCCGCCCCCCCGACGATGACCACGCCTTCGGGCATGGCAAGGCGGAGTATTTCTCGAGCATTTTCGAAGGGGCGCTTATCCTTGTCGCTGCCGGTGCCATCGGGGTCGCCGCAGTGCCGCGACTCGTACACCCCCGGCCACTCGAGCAGATTGGCCTCGGACTGGTGATTTCTGTAGTCGCTGCGCTCGTGAACCTGGGCGTCGGCCTGGTCCTGCTCCGCGCGGGCAAGCGACACCTGTCGATTGCGCTTGAAGCCAATGCCCACCACCTGCTGACCGATGTGTGGACATCCGCTGGCGTTCTCGTTGGCATCGGCGCCGTTGCGCTGACCGGTTGGCAAAGACTAGACCCGATCATCGCTCTCATCGTCGCCGGCAACATCGTCGCGACAGGTGTCCGGCTCGTACGCCGTTCCGTCTCCGGGCTAATGGACACGGCGCTCCCGGCTGAAGATCAACGGACGCTGCAACGAGTGCTCGCCCAGCATGCTGACGCCGGTGTGCAGTTCCACGCGCTTCGTACACACCAAGCCGGGGCGCGTCGATTCGTCTCACTCCATGTCTTGGTTCCGGGAGACTGGACCGTTCATCGTGGCCACCGCCTGCTCGAGCGTATCGAAGCGGATATTCGCGGCGCGCTACCACACGCTACGGTACTTACGCACCTTGAGTCCCTAGAGGACCCCGCTTCCTGGGATGACGTAGAATTGGATCGCTCCACGGTGGCGCCGCGACCACCCGGCCGTCGTTGACATTGCGGCGGGACCGACGAACCGGCGTCGCTACTGCAGAGGCAGTGACACGTGGGTAGCGTTTCGGACTCAGAAACACCGCGCAAGACAGAGCATGGCTCTTCGATGGACGTTCGGTTAAGAATCCTTCATGATTTGATCAGGGTTCCCTCCTTCCGCGTTCCCAGATTCCTGGCGTACCGGTCTACGCTAGCAAAGGGTGATGTGCGCTGAATATTAATAAGCTGTTCCCCCGCCTCTCGATACGCGCCAAGCTTGGGGTGGCGTTTGCGGTACTCGCTTTCGTCCCGCTCACGCTCGTCGCGATTCTGACAGCGCGAATCGCGGTTACAAAACTGCGAGAGTCAACAGCACTTTCGATGCGCCACGATCTGGACACGATCGAGGAACAACTGCGTTCGGCACTTCGATTGGTCGAGTGGGAGTTGCGCGTAGCGGCCGAGCAAATGTCTCCTTCAGAGTCGTGGAATGACGAGGACTTGAGTGTTCTCCGAGCGATAGCGGGGCGACAGCCTGGCCTCTTTCGGCTACGCATGTTCGATGGGGATGGGAGCCGAATTCGAGAATGGCCGGTGCCGGACCCCACTGGGCCGAGCGTCAGTGGCATGTTCTACCTGGTGTCGGCGGCTGACATTCCGTTTGGTGAGACGGCGGCTCAGCCGGTCCAAGTGATGTGGGGCCCTCCCGGACAGCGGGCGGAGGCAATCACAGCGATCGCGGTGTGGACGCCCCTGCGGTCGGCCTCGAGAACGCTCTCGGGCGTATTGGTAGCTGAGTTTCATCCAGATTCAATGTTCAAGGATGTCGAATGGACTCCGCCCGAACTTCCGGGGGTGACGGTCCTTGCTGCGGACTCGTTGTCGCTCTATCACTCGGAACTGAAACCGAATTGGGAAACATTGTTCGCGGTGTTTCGACGCGAAGGCGCCGGCGATAATGGGATCGTGGTACCTGGCCTGTCAGCCAATCAGTACCTGATCGAATCGCGGCCAATTTCCTTTGGCAGCGCGTTGCCTCTGACCTTGTATCGTGGGGTAGAGTTTGCCATGATCAACGCGCCGGTGCATGATTTTACACGTGGTGTGCTGATAGTTGGGATTCTGGTGGTCACGGGCGTCTTCGGTTCGGCTGCTATTGCGTCTCGCCAGTTCACGCAGCCCATCTACCAGCTTCGTGCGGCGATCTCGGCGTTAGCGCGTGGGCAAGCGGTGCCGTTGCTGCGGATCGAGACGAATGACGAATTCGAAGATCTAGCGGCGGACTTGACGGTGACCGCGAATGATCTCGCCACCTACCGACGAAGACTCGAGGAGTTGGTCGACGAGCGAACGCAGGCGCTCGCCCAGACAAACGCCGAGCTTCGCGATGTCATGACCTACGCGGCGGATGCGATCATCGGCCTTGACGCCGACGGGCGCATTCGCGTATGGAACCACGGGGCCGAAGCACTGTTCGGATACGAGGAGTCAGAGGTGCTCGACGCCGACGCGTCGGAACTGCTCCATCCGCCTGGGCTCGAGCGGGAGCTGCGCTACATTGCCGACCGGATTCGTGCCGACGGGGCCGTGGTCAACCTCCGGACCCGCCGCCTCGCAAAGGGGGGACGGGAAATTCCCGTCAGCCTGACACAGACCGCCATCCGTGGTGGCGACGGCACACGGTTTGGATACTCCTTGATCGTGCGGGATGCCTCGGTCGATGCACGGGTGGAGGATGTCATGCGGCGTTCAGAGCGGTTGGCGGCGGTCTCGGTAATGGCGGCTGGACTGGCCCACGAACTCAACAACCCGCTGGCCATCATTGCGAATCGGCTGGATCTAATCGACGCAGAACTTGATGAGGATGCCGATCCGGAGACGCTTCGCAACGATCTCCGAGTAGTCCAAGACCACACCTCGCGGCTGGGACGTCTGACGCACGATCTGTTGCGGTTCGCGCGTGAAAAGCCGGAAGCCGAATCGGAAGTCGATGTGGAAGCTGTAGTGAGACGTGTAGCCGGATTGCTGGAGCAGACGCTGGTGGGGCGTGACATCGCGCTCGATATTTCGGGATGCCGACCGACTCCCCATGCATTAGGCGACGAGTCCGGAATCGAGACAGTATGCATGAACCTGATATTGAACGCTGGCGATGCGATGCCGGATGGTGGGACCGTCTGGGTGGAGTCCTGGCATGACGAGGACACCGGCGAGGTCCTGCTCAGTGTTCGCGACGAAGGGCCCGGCATTCCCGTTGAGCAACGCGAGCGTGTGTTCGAACCGTTCTACTCTACGAAGGGGCCGCGCGGGACCGGATTGGGGCTCACGGTATGTCGCACAATCCTGGAACGACTCGGCGGCAGGATCGACGTCGTCAGCCAGGAAGGACGGGGCGCGACGTTCGCGGTGTGCCTACCATTTGCGATGGTGGGTGTCGCATGACGGGCGAACGTGTCCTGGTCATCGATGACGAGCCCGATATGCTCGAGAACTGCCGCCGTATGCTCCGGCGAAGCGGGTTGGACGTCCGCACACTCCAAGACGCCACCAAGGTCCGCGAGGTCACGACTGAGTTCGCGCCAGACGTACTCCTGCTCGATCTTCGCATGCCCGAGGTCGATGGCATGCAGGTCATGGCAACGGCGCTGGCGGACGATCCGTTGTTACCCGTCGTGATTATGACGGGATACGCGACGGTCGCTTCAGCGGTCTCGGCAGTTCGT
>JBDHLU010000234.1:0-4355 GCA_039656555.1 Gemmatimonadota bacterium
GTTCGCATTGAACGGCTTCACCACCACAGGGTATCCAATCCGCTTGGCCGCGCGCTCAGCGCGATCCTCGGAATAAACCAACCGTTGTTGGGGAACCGGGAGGCCGAGATCACCGAGAATGTGGTTCGTCTCCTCCTTGTCCGACGCCACCTCTACCGCGATGTGGGGCGTCCTGCTGGTTATTGTCGCTTGAATCCGCTGTTGGTACTTCCCGTGTCCAAACTGGACGAGACTGTAGTCGTTGAGTCTGAGCCACGGGATGTCACGTTCCTCTGCGGCACGCACGAGTGCCGCCGTACTGGGACCGAAAGCGTGTTTCTGTGCGAATCGAATGAATGCGTCGCGCTCGTCCTCCCAAACGAAGCCGTCCGGGAGCTCACCCGAGGTCCGTAGATCTTCCGGAAGCAGCGACTGCAGCAACTTTAGCGCTAGTCGCCCAGCCTCCATTCCGACCTTTTGATCGGTGTACTGGAATACGACGTGGTAGACTCCATGCTCTCCGGTGCCACGCGTCTTACCAAAGGTGACCGCCTCGCCCGCGGCATTCTGCAGCTCGAGGGCGGCATGCTCGAAGACGTGTCCTAGCCACGTGCCCTCGTCTTCCTTGAGACGCCGCACAAAACCGCCCGGCTCTCCGTAGGAGCATCCGTGCTCGTGCAATCCGGGAAGCGCCGTGAGCAGGCGATCGATGAATCCGTCGCCGAGACGGGTCGACGGCCAATCTTCGAGCTCTTGGAGATCGACTGTGAACCGAATGACCGGGAAATGCGCGTAGAGACTCGGGCCGAGATAAACGGCCCTTTCGAGAACCCTCATACCGGCCTACGCGGAGTTGAGCGCTTCGACCGGGCGTGCCTTGCGACTGCCGAGATCGTACACCCACCCCTCAGTGAGAAAGTGCAACTTGATCCCAACCAGACAGATCGGATCGTGCTGATGCGCCGAATCCATTGACGAATACTCGACATCCGAAGGGTCGACTACGGTAACGGACCCGCTCCCAATCACGGTCAGCAACCCATCAGGATCGATGAAGGCCGCCGTGTCCTCATCGAGGCCCAGGCCAACCACGAACGGATTGTATCCGATCGCTGTCAGAAGCCGGCCGAGTCGGTCACGTTCCCGGAAGTGGTGATCGACGACGACAGCGTTGGTGAGTCCCAGGCCAGGAACCAACGTGACCATGTCCGCCCTCGGTGTCGATCCCTCGCTACCAAACGCGATCATGTGTTCAGAGAGGAAACCTGCCCCCGCAGATGTTCCGGCGACGTGCACGCCGCTGGCACTCATGTCACGCAGGGCGTACGCAGCTGACGTGCCGCCGAGTCCCGTCGAGAGACGCAACTGGTTTCCTCCCGTCATGAACACGCCATCAGCCCGGCGGAGCGCCTCGATCTCTTTCTTTTCATTGCATTGCGCGCGCGTCGCAAAGGGAAAGATGCGGACACCCGCGACGCCAATGTCCTTGAACAGCGCCTCGTACCGCTCGCCCGTCTCCTCGAGCTCGGACGCTGTGGGGATGACTGCGATCCTCGCGTCCTTGCCACCACATTCCTCGACGAACTTCGTGAGGATTCTGCGGTCTCGGAGCTTCTCCTCAGCGCCGCCAATCGGAATGATCAGGCCCTGTCGCATGCCATCACGGGTCCGGCCGGGCGTAGGTACTGGCTTCATGCAATGTCCTCCTCTAACGACGGCTCGCCGTTGCAGGTTTGTAAGATTCTAGGAGTGGAAACGTCCCTAGCACCGCGGCCAGCGTCAAGCGGCCAATCTCAGAACCCGGTGCGGTCTACTACGATCTTCCCATTGTTCATGACGAGCAAGACGTCCTGGAAGACACCGATGTCGTCCAGCGGGTTGCGCTCCAGCACCAGCAAATCCCCCTCGAACCCCTCAGCGACCTGGCCGACCCGATCGTCTATTCCAAGGAGAGCGGCGGCGGTGGTCGTCGCCGCCCGAAGGGCCTCCAACGGCGAGAGTCCGACATTCACCAGTTCTAGAAGCTCGTGGCTCAACCGGAGTACGCTTTCAGGACCATACCCCGTATCCGTCGCGGACACGATGCGGACCCCCCGGGCGTGCGCTCGTGAAACCATCTCGCGGACCCTAGGCAACATGTGTCGTCCCCGCACGTTGAGCACGGCGTTGTCGTAGTCACCACCGGGCATGGCCAGATCAGCAACGACCGCTATAGTCGGAACGAGGAACGTGCCCCGTTCCACCATGAGGTCCAACGTTTCCCCGCTGAGGTAGGTGCCGTGTTCGATACTGCGGACCCCAGCCAAGACCGCCACGCGCGCCCCGCCATCTCCGTGCGCGTGCGCCGCAACCGGGACGCCGGCCTGCGTAGCCTCATCAACCAGGGCCGCGAGTTCGGCCTCTGTATAGAACGGGGTTCGCGGATCGGTCTCCGGAAGTCCGGCTCGTTCGGTCGCGTTGGTCTTGATGAAATCTACACCACGCGAAATCATGAGTCGCGCCATTCGCCGCATCGCATCTTCACCGTGGACGTTGCCACGCAGATCGGCCATGTCAGGCGCATCCAGGAACAACGCGTCCGCTGGAACAGGACGCACGTGGTACCCGGAAGCGAGGATCTCCGGCGTCTCGATAACGCCTTGGCGTCCCAACTCCCGTAATCCAATGTCGACAAAATGAGAAACCCCCATGCTGCGGGCTGTGGTCACGCCAGACAGCAGGGCTCGGCGTGCCGACGTGAAGTTGCCGATGTGGACGTGGGCATCGATGAGTCCCGGCACCAAGTAGCGACCGCCGAGATCGATGACATTGGCCCCATCCGGGGGAGCGCGGCGGTCGCTCCCGACATATGTGATCATGCCATCTTCGACGAGGACCATCCGAGCCGTCACCATTCCCCGCGCAGGATCGATAATATTGGCGTTGATAAACGCCGTCGAGCTGGTTTGGCCCGCGAGCGAGGTCACGCCTACCATTGCGCTCAGACACGCAACGACCAGTGTTCGGGACATTTCGAAGTTCCTCCGGATAGGGCTAACATCGTGAGGCGTAAGAAGATGCCTCCCGATCGGGGACGGGCAAGGGTAGGGCTAGACCTCGTCGGCGCGCACCATCGCCTCGAGCTCGAACGCTGGGCAGATGGCCTGCTTGACGTAATCGAGCAGGCTCTCGCCGAGGCCTCGGACCTGCGCTTCGGTGGTCGGGTCCGTGCAGTTTCCTTGGTCATCGAAAATTTCCGTGACTCGCGCAACTGAGACGGGCCCAGGCAACACCAACGCGCCCACGTGCGAACACACGCTGCGAAGATGCTCCAAAGATTTGACCGCACCAATCCGTCCACTCGCAACTCCCAAGAGGGCGACGGGCTTTCCTTTGAGCGCGGACGGAAACCCGAGATTCTCGATGATGAGTTTCGTGATCGCGGAGAACGACCCGTGGTATTCGGGCGTCGCGAACACGACTGCCGTACACGCATCGACGCGGTCCTTGAGCTGCCCCGCGTCGCCATCACCATCCCGCCCAGGCGCGAAGAGCCTGAGCTGCCGGGGGTCGATCACATCGACCTCGACGTCAGGGTGACCCTCGAGGACGTTCACCACCATCGCTGCGACCTTGTGCGTGTAGTTGTCAGCGCGAGCCGATCCGATAACGACGGCAATTCGCACATTCGCTGAGGGTCTTTGGACCACGGTATGACTCCTTCGCACCTGGGATGTAGTTAAGAGTCGATATCGGGTGGCCAAGAGTCAACACTCGGCAGCCAACGTGGTCAGCCTTAAGGATACGGTGGCTACAAGCGGCTCACCAGCGCGCCTATCTTGGCCCTCACCCCCCGAGCCCGCTTCGCGTCGCTCAGAACCACGCGCGCGGCGTTCCGGCCCGGAACGCCGTTCACCCCTCCACCCCCATGCGTCCCAGCCCCGCACAGATATAGACCGGTCACAGGGCCACGATAATCAGCATACCCAGCCACCGGTCGGGCAAAGAAGAACTGATCCAGCGCAAGCTCACCGTGGTTGATGCTGCCCTCGGTCATTCCGAATCGTTCCTCTATGTCGAGCGGCGTGAGGATGTCACGGTGCAAGATTCTGGACTCGAGGTCTGGCGCATATTTTGACAGTGTCCGGACCACCACATCACCCAATGCAGTGCGTTGTTCGGAATCCCATTCCCCATCTGCCAAGCGGTACGGCGCATACTGTACGAAGACGGACATCACGTGCTTGCCGGCAGGTGCAAACGAATCGTCAGTTAGCGACGGAATCACCGCTTCGAGGTACGGTTCGGCCGACACTGCGCCGTACTTTGCGTCGTCGTACGCGCGTTCCAAATACTCGATCGACGGGCTGATCGATATCGCTCCGCGTAGCATCGCC
>JBDHLU010000235.1:0-4343 GCA_039656555.1 Gemmatimonadota bacterium
AACAATGGATTGGACGCGGACATCAATCTTTTCTATCTCTTTCAGAGTGGGATTCGACTTGGCATCGGGGCATACTACGTCTCCTACGTTCTCCAACCTCAATTCGGCGCGGAGAAGGTCAACAACGTTCAGCTCCAAGCGCTGCTGGGTTATGGCGTGCAGTTCGGAAGGCTACGGCCATACGGGCAGGCACGGTTGGCCTATGTGCGGCTCAAGCTCGAGGGGTTTCATGGCACTGGTCCAGCACCGCCCGAGGGCGAAAATCCCGCGACGAGACGACACGGCCTAGGAGCGATTCTCCTCGGTGGTTCCGAGTTTATCGTATCTCGACAGGTCACATTCGACACGAATGTGTGGTACGGTTTCTTTGCCACGCAGCCGCTCGACCTCGACGCGGTAAACGCACCAGAAGTCTCCAAGGGTCAATCCTGGGGTGTGCGGATTGGGATAGTGTGGTATACATCGCGGTAGACTGCGCAAGAATCAAGATTCAAGACTCAAGAGTCACGAAATCAAGACTCAATAGCCGGTTCTTGATTCTTGTTTCTTGATTCTTGTTTCCTGCTACCGCCGCCGCTTCGTGGTCCGAATGCTCGAGTATACGATGGCACACAACTCGTCACACTCGCCCATCGCCTCATTCACTCGTCCTTCGCCACATAGCCCGACCTTCGCCGCAAACCGCAACCAAGCTGCCGTCTCCCGAAGCTCTCCGAACTAATTACCCCGCGACATGATTTCCCACCTGCGTTGCTGGAAACTCCTCGCACACCGCACACACCATCACCCCAAACTCGATCAATCGATCTTGGAGATCGTACCGCGAATTCCCCATCCGACGACGCTACGATTATGTCGCGGAACCACATAACCCAAATCGCGCCAACCGGGTTGAATCTCCTCGCGCACCTCGAAGACGGAAGACTGAGAATCCTGAACCTTCGATTCTCAGTCTTCCGTCTTGTCTCCGACTACTGCCCACCTATCCGCAGCACCAATCCCGCATGGTCAGACGGCCAGATTGAATGGGCCGGACCCAACAGGCGCTCGGCTGGACGGTATCCCGTCCGCTGCATGAGGCCCTGCAGTCGGCCGGCATCGACGCCCAGCGTGAAGATGTAATCGATGCGTTGGTCGAACTCGGCACGATCGTTCGACAAGTCGGATGCGTGACAGCAAGTGAACCCTGCCGTTCCCGGACGATAGGACGCCCACAAGTCTACGAACCCCGAAGCCGTCAGTGCTTGATACATCGGTGAACCCTCGGAATCGTTCAAATCTCCCATGAGGATCACCGGGTGATCCGTCGGCAACTGCGCGATCAACTCCGATACCTGCAGTGCACGAAGCCCACTGAAGGGGTCACCGGCCCCCGATTCGAGATGAGTGGTGACGAGGTGGTATTCTGCGTCGCCAATCGTTACGTCCGCCTGCACCCACCCGCGCTTGAGTTCGACCCCCGGTGCTACCACACCAATGTTGGCCGCGAAGTTGTGCCCTTCGGCGCCGTTCACGGTCACGCGAGTAGCGTCGACCAAGAGCACGTCATAGTCGACCAGGCTAATGCCGGGAACGGGAGCCGCTTCGATGTTCTTGACCGCGCCCGCTACTACATATTCCAGGCCGCGCCCCGTGAGGGCTTCCTGGAGGATCGGGAGAAAGTCGATATCGATTACGACAGGAAGGCCCAAAGCAGAAAGATCGATATCTATCTCCGACACTTCCTGTAAGCCCACCGCATGCGGCCGGGCCTTGTCAATCTCGGCGGCGATGGCAGCTGCCCGTGTCGGAAAATCCGTCCGTTGGAGAACGTCGATGGCTTCCATCAGGGCCGGCACATCGTCGGCAGGGTCGCCATTGGCCAACGCCGCGATGACCGCATCAGCGTCTAGGCCAACGTACAGGTTGCGACTCATTATCGTGACCGCGTCGGAGCCTCGTCCAAAGCGATCCAGATCGGGACCCTCGGGGCCCGTCTGATTGTCGGTACACGCGGCGACAGCCGCGACCATCCCGATAAATAGAGCCAGGCGTACACGTTTCATGATCCCTCCGCAGTAGCGAAAGCCGGTCGATCGTCTCCCGAACGGGGGAGAGATCGCGGCTTTGTGTACGCGGAGGTTGGTGGAGGCCCGTCAGGTGGGCGTCAAGTGATGGCTAGCCCAGCGACCCGATTATCCCTTCGACATCAGTGCGAACCCCAATTTGCAGCGGAGCATCCGCCTTGGTATACCGCCGGCCCTCGGTGGCTCGGAGATCATGGACCAGTCGGGAGAACTGATCCAGATCCTCGGTCTCGTACACCACGACGAACTCGTGATCCTGGAGACCAAACGAATAGAGCAGCAGTTGCTTGATCTCACGGAACTGTTTCCCGATCGTAATGTGCTCGTTCATCATCCCCTGGCGCGCCTCACGCCCCAGCAGATACCAGTCGGAGGTCTTGGTAAATGGATACGCGATGAGATAGGTCATCCGCTGCTTCTCGAACGGATCGATCTCCTGCGCCGACCGGGCGCGGCTGTATTCGCTCGGACGCGTCAATCCCCACAGCACGCCCACCGGATCCAGCCACGAACGAAAGCGGGCCTCGGCTGCCGCTCGCCGCACAAAGAATTCCCCGGGACTGGCCGACGATTCGACCCTGACCGTACTCCACACCATCAAATCGACTCCCGGATGGGTACCACCCATCGAATAGAAACTGGTCGCATCGGCCACCGACTCGATCGACTCGAGGAACGAGCGGGCTGCCTTCTCGCGAGCGGGGGAGTCCAGCTCCCAAAAAGCCGGTCCAAAACGGTAGTTGCTGAAGAGACCTAGAACAGCTGGCCTAATATCAGTCATCGAGAACTCGTCCTCAGGTCAGGGAAGGGGGCACATATTGCAGAGGCGGAATCTAGTCACAAAGAGGTGGCCCGACGACCGTAATCCATAACACGGTGGCTGGCAACGGGTTACGGTTCTTACCTCAAGTAGCACTATGCATTGACAACAGGGATACATCCTCGTACATTGTACGACGTACACTGTACGAGGAGACTATGATTCAGACAAACTACGCAAGGCCCCTAGGGCTGACGATCGGCAAGCTGGGCAACGCCACGGATACTTCCGTTGAGACCATCCGTTACTACGAGCGAATTGGCCTCATGCCGCCGCCCCCGCGGACACCCGCGGGCTACCGACTTTACTCCGACGACAGCATCCGGCGACTGGCCTTCATTCGGCATGCGCGACGCCTAGAGTTTTCGCTGAACGAGACTGCTGAACTGCTCGGACAGCGCGACGGGAAACCCGCGTGCCACCGAGCGCAGGAACTTGCCACCGCGAAGATGGATCAGCTGGAGGCCGAGGCACGGCGGCTGATGGCCGCCCGCGCCAAGATCCAGAGGCTGGTCGCGCTGTGTGCTCCCGGCTGCCCTCACGATACCTGTGAATTCGTAGCCGGACTCGACGCAGAAGCGTGATCGGAACCACGGCCACGGATTGATGATCTACGGCCACAGATCATTAATCCGTGGCCGTGGTTCCTATTATCTTTGCTCCGTCAATCACGGAGAGACCACCCATGATCCGCAGCTTCTCGCTAGCAATCGCGACCGTAGGGGTCGTCGCTGTCACTCCCGACCATGCGCAGAAGCAATTCGTCGGCATTACCGGCGGCGCTACCGTAGGTGATTTCGGCTCCGTCTCATCGAGTTCCCGCTGGGGCGGCACGGCTGGCATCACACTCGGCTACCGTAACTTCAATTGGTCGGTGGTCAACATCGAGGGCCTTTGGGTGCAACGGGGCGCCGAGGGGTTACGACTCGACTACATCGAAGTACCGCTGCTGGTTGGTGGAGTCGCGCGGATCGGTTCCTCCGGCAACTTTCGGTCGCGGTTTTACGGCGGGATTCAGGTCGCATTCAAGATTGGCTGCTCGGCCAGTGGGAGCGCTCCAATACTCTCCCCGTCGTGCACCACAGCTAACAGTACAGTGTGGGGGTTGCCGTTCGGCGTGCAACTGGGCCAATGGAAGCCGAACGGAACCTTCGTCGCGCTCGACGTGCGCTATATGCTCGGCCTGAGCAACGCCTTCGAGACGAGCAACGCCTACAATCGCGGCTGGATGTTCAAGCTCATATTCGGAAAGTCAGTCGGACGCTAAGGGGGATGGACATATTAACGCGCATGGTTTTCGATGGCGGAAGCCATTGCCCGCGCGTCGATCCCGTGATGAAAAGGGCCGATTTACAACGGTTGCTAGTAAGCCTACATCGGTCGTTTGTCGGCTCACAGTCACCGCTTGCAGCGTCACACGCGGCGGTTGCAAGGGTAGACATGCGGTCTGCGACCGT
>JBDHLU010000236.1:0-4288 GCA_039656555.1 Gemmatimonadota bacterium
GAGAGACTATCGAGGAATTCTGGCGCGAGTTCGCTCACCGAACCACCACTTCCTGATCATGCGAGACCTCCTCGACAATTTCGAGCGCCTTGCCGCACCAGGTGAGCCCGTGGGTCGGGCCGTGGTATTGTCGGTGTGGGGATCGGCACCGCGCCGGCCAGGGGCGTGCTTGCTCGCGACCCCGAGTGGCACGATGGCAGGATCGGTATCCGGAGGATGCGTCGAGAGCGCGGTGGCTCAGGAGATTGCCTCTGTCATCGATACCGGGATCCCAGTCGTGGTGGACTACGGCGTTAGCGACGAAACCGCTTGGGAAGTCGGCCTCTCGTGCGGCGGTGAACTTCGCGTGTTCGTGGAGCCGTGCGTCCGCCCCGAACTCATCTCCGCAATGAAAGATGAAGTGGCAACGGTTGCTGCCACCATCATCGGAGGAGTAGATCGTATCGGCGCGACTTTGATCGGCGAGTCGTGGCTCCCGCCCAATACCAAGGAACCAGTTCAGACAACCGTCAGGGCCGCGACGGAGGATGTTGCGCGCCGGGCACGAGCTCGCCTAGCGACCCATGAAAGCGGCGTCGATACCGTCAAGGCACCGGACGGCACCGCCCTCGAAGTATTCTTCGACGTCCACCCGGCCCAACCGCTGCTTGTGGTGTTCGGGGGGGTGCATGTCGCCGAAGTCCTGGTCCCTATGGCCCAGCACCTTGGTTTTCGCACCGTGGTTGCCGACGGTCGGGCAGCCTTCCTCACGCGCGAGCGGTTTCCCACGGCTGACGAGCTAATCCTCGGGTGGCCCAATGAGGTGTTCGAGCAGGTGTCGCTCACCTCTACCACGTACGTGTGTGTGTTGACCCACGACCCCAAGTTCGACGACCCCGCCGTCACCATCGCCCTCCAATCAGACGCCGCATATGTGGGCGTGATCGGATCCAAACGCACGCAACGCGAGCGGCGAAAACGTCTAGAGGAAGTCGGCTTGGACACTGCGCTTATCGATCGACTCCATGGACCCATCGGCCTGGACCTGGGGGGCCGCGAGCCCGGTGAGATCGCGCTCGCGATTCTCGCGGAGATCACGCAGGTACGTCGGCAGGTCGCCAAGGAGCCGAACTAGCCCCACCACGGCGGGAACCAATTCAGGCTGACCGGCGTTCTCAGGCATAGCTCCCAACATCATCGCCAGAATTGGAGTAGCAACCTTATGCGGTTCTGGAAGCAGTGCGGCGTCGTCCTCACCACCACCACGCTTGCCTGTAGTGACCAGTTGCAAACGGACGGCCCGCTCGTGTGTGATATCAATACGGATTGGGTCATCAATGTGACGACCGTGGACCGTATCCCCTCCCTCACGAACCCAACATTGGTCAACCCCGATCACCAGGACGCCGCCTACCTGCTGGATACGGACCGGGTCATGGGGTTGGTCGTAGCCGGCACCCCAATCGCGGTTCCCCACAACATCCAATGGTGGCACGAGATCGTGAATCTGAACGTCGGAGACGTGCATTTGGCGATTACGCATTGCCCCCTGACAGGGTCGAGTCTCACGTTCGACCGCGGCGCCGCGGGGAACGCGGAATTTGGCGTTTCGGGCCTGCTGTTCATGAACAATTTGATGATGTACAACCGTTCGGAGCCGATCTCGATCTGGCCCCAGATGTCGCGCAGCGCCCGTTGCGGCGATCAAACGGGCACCCCACTCGCAATGGTTCCATCGATCGATATGACCTGGATTGGGTGGAAGTCCTTGCACCCGGATACCAAGGTCGTGGGATCAAATACGGGAGTCGACCGAGACTACCGTTTGTATCCGTACGGGGACTATCGCGATGCCGACAACCTGGATCTGCTCTTTAACATCCCTGGGAAGTCACGGTTGCAGGAACGCCCACCCAAAGAACTCATTCTCGGTATTCCCGCGGGCGATAGCGGCGGGCTCGGATTCCCGTTTGGTGAACTGGACAAACTTGGCGCCATCGCGGTGGCGACGGCTGAAATGGACGGACGGCCCATCGTGGTATTCTACGATCGGGTTCGGTCGTCCGCGGCCGCGTACTTTGCCGAGACTTCGTTCGGCGAAACGACGTTCCGCACCGAGGGCGGACAGATCTTGGACAACGAGACGGACTCTGCGTGGCGCATCGACGGGCTCGCGACCGGCGGCGTGCTCGCGGGCGAAACGCTCGTACAGGTAAGAGATTCATTTATCTCGTATTGGTTCGCGTGGATGTCGTTCCACCCGAAACACGAATTGTGGATCGCTCCCTAACGCACCGTTACTGGTTGGTGCTGACCGGGATGGCGCTCTCCGCTATTTGTGGGCGCCTCGAAGGGCAAGCAGTGTGTTCGGCCCCGCATTCATCGCCGGTGCTGTCCCGGGGCGGGACCATCCAGACGCTCGCACCGGGGCAGGGATACGTGCAGGTATCCGCACTTCATCAATCGTCGAGCCAGTTCTTCAACCCCGATGGTGATCGCGTTCCGTTCTTGGGGGGCGCGCAGATCATTACGAATTCTGGCTACTTCACGACGTCGGTGGGCGTCCTGCGGGGAATCGACACGTGGTTCCAACTACCGATTCACAACGTGCAGAACAATGATGCGACGGGAGAAAGCCAACGCACGGGCCTCGGAGATCTCAGGTTATCGGCGCGTGTGAGTCCAGAAGTCTTCGGGGCGGTCGGCATCCCGTTATCCGTGCGCGCCGGCATCAAGATTCCCGGATCCGAATTCCCCGTCGACGCCCGCATCATTCCACTGGGCGAGGGGCAACGTGATTGGGAAGTTTCCGTCGAATCCGGAATGGGGTTTCCCGTCAAGCGCGGCGACATATTCGAAGAGGACATTGCGTCGGTATACGTGTTGGGTTGGATAGGGTACCGATGGCGGGAGGAAAACGGTGAGACGGGTTTCAAACCTGGGAACGAATGGTTCGCTCACGGTGCCGTGGGGGGTCACTGGGGAAAGTTCAATACCGATCTCGCCGTCGACATCCTCGCGGGCCAACCCCCAGAGCAACTCGGCCTAGTGCTCCCCAACGCCAGTCGGCGCCTGGTCACCATTAACCCGACCGTGGGCTGGAAGATCGGACGCGGAACCCTCGAAGCAACTGCGCAGATCCCCGTCGCGGGCCGCAATCTCCCGAGCGGCGCGGCGGCAAGTCTGGGCTACCGGTGGACCTGGGGTGGGTGGTGAAGACGATCCGCTTCACAACCGCAGCCATCGTCCTCACACTGGTCTGCACTCAACCCATTGGCGCCCAAGAGTTCCCGTTTCCTGAATTTGGATATTCGCTGGGTGACACCGCGGCCCCTGTCACAGTAGTGGAGTTCGCAGATTTAGGATGCCGCGCTTGCGCAGAATTCGCGACGCGTTCGCTTCCCACCATCATCGATGAGTTCGTGGTTCCCGGTACCGTCCAGTGGCGAATCATCCCGTTCGTGTTGGGCCCATTCCGCCACTCCAAGCGGGCCACCATGGCAGTGGTGTGCGCTGCGGAACAGGGCGCCTTCTGGAAGTTCCACGACCTGGCGTACGAAGATCAGGATCGCTGGCAGGATCCCAAGGACCCCGTTCCCGTGTTCGAACAGATGATTGTAGAAGTTGGCGGGGTTCGATCGGAGTTCGCGCTGTGTTACCAAGCCAAGGACACCGAGAAGCTCGCGAACTCGCATCGGAACCTGGCACGAAAAACCGGCGTTCGCGCTACACCGGCGTTTCTGGTGAACGGCCGATGGGCGCTGGGCGCCCTCTCACCTGAACATTTCCGGCAACTCATCCGCGAAGCCCTGGAGCCCTAGTCCCAGGCGCCTCACAAGGCGATTCTTCACCGATGCGTGTCGCTGCCATCGTTCTCGCCGCCGGGGCCTCGAGCCGCATGGGTCGGAACAAGATGTTACTCGACCTTCACGGTGAACCGCTCGTCAGCAAGAGCGTTCGCGCCACCTTGGCCGGCGCATGCGATCCCGTGGTAGTAGTCGTGGGTCCCGATGCCTCCGACATGCGCACTGCACTGGCGGATCTCGACGTCGAGTGTATTTCGAATCCAGACCCAGCCTCTCCACCGGGACGATCGTTTCAGTTGGGAATCGAGGCTCTCGAGAACGTGGACGCGGCCATCATGTGCCTGGGCGACATGGTGGATCTGTCGGCCGGTATGATTCGTCGAGTGGTGGAGGCCGGTGAGGACGCACGCGTGTCAATCGTTCTGTCGGAATTCGGAGGAGTGGTGGCCCCTCCCTATTTGGTCAAACGTGGATTGTTCGGCGAAGCACTTTCCCGCAAGCCC
>JBDHLU010000237.1:0-4258 GCA_039656555.1 Gemmatimonadota bacterium
TAACATACGCGGTGGCGGCGCGGCCTTCCCCTGCGGCAATCCACCGATCGACCGGAGGACTGGACGTCTCATCGCCACCATCATCTTCGACGCGGTCCGGACGACCTTGCCGGCGTCGTAACACACCCCACGCCACCGTCGACCCCACCGCCCCAAACAAAAAGGTGACGAGGGGCCACACACGTCTCTCAGTGCGATCGATCGGTCCCACGACCGCGCGCGGTGCCGACGCCGAGTCTGTGAGCACAGACTCGACAATAATCCACGCGGTATCGCCAGGAACCAATTCGGTCCTTCCATCGGGAAACAGCAACTCGGCGTCCGGCATCGCGACGGCTAACGTTCCGGGAGCAAACGCCGCTACCGTGTATTGAATGCCGAGCGTACCCTCCGCGAAGGACGCGCGGGGATCGCTGAGTTGTACGATGACCGCGTTATCAGCCAACGGTTCGATCCGCGCCTGCACGTCTGCATCCGATACTACGCGTCTCGAAATTCGCACGGTATCGCCCACGGTTACCGGTTGGGGCGCCACGGTCCAGGCGCTCTGGACCTGCAATGCCAGCAACAGCGTGATCACCGCCGCAGTCTCCTAGCGCGCTCGATGAACGCTCGGTGCAGTACTTCCGCATAAGGCTGGTCGGTACGTAGCGCAATGTGATCCACTTGGGATTGTTGCAGGAGTTTGGCACGTCGCAATCGCTGCTCTTCGGCGGCCATGCTCACTCGGACGCGAGTGTCTTCGTTCGATGTGTCCACGAGGTGACGTTCCCCTGTTTCCGCATCGGTGAGTTCCACCCAGCCGGCGTTGGGAAGGTTGAACTCTCGTGGGTCATCAACAGTGATGGCGACAATCTCGTGCCTACGCGCCAGCCTGGCGAGTTGTTCTTCCCACCCGCTCGCCCGGAAGTCAGACAGCACCGCGATGATCGCCCGGTGCCGGAGGAGCCTAGCCGCATAGGTGAGAGCGGCCGTCAAGTTCGTCCCTCCATGGGTAGGCTGAAACGCGACCAGATCCCGGATCACGCGGAGCGCGTGGCGTCGTCCCTTCCTCGGGGTTACCACGTGATCGATCCCATCGGAGAAGATCAACGCTCCAACGCGGTCGTCTTGCCGCGCGGCAGCCAACGCCAACACAGCCGAGACCTCGACACCCAGCGCTGCCTTCGCGACCGGTTGACCAAACTCGACGGAACCAGACCGGTCGACCACCAGGAGTACTGTCAACTCGCGTTCCTCGTGAAACGTCTTCACATATGGCGACCCCATCCGCGCCGAGACATTCCAGTCGATCGAGCGGTAGTCATCTCCATGTTGGTACGCCCGCACCTCCGCGAACTCCATTCCCGTGCCGCGGAAGACGGATCGATATTCTCCAGAAAAGATGGTGTTGACGAGCCCGCGTGTACGGAGCTCGATGTTCTTAACCTGCCGTAACACGTCGGCGCTGACGACGCGCGACGACAACATCAGGGCACGTCTACCGTCTCCAGCACCTTGCTGATAATGCCGTCCGACGTGACGTCTTCGGCCTCAGCTTCGAAGGTGAGTAGCACGCGATGGCGCAGGACATCGGGGGCAAGCGCCTTGATGTCTTCCGGTACCACGTACGCGCGGCCGCGCAAAAACGCATGTGCCCGGGCCGCCCGGGCCAGATAGATCGACGCGCGTGGGCTGGCACCGTACGCGATCAATGCCCGGAGATCAGGGAGACCGACCGACTGTGGTTCGCGAGTCGCCCGAACGACATCAACGATGTAGTCCACGATCTTCTGATCCATATACAACTCGGCGATGGACCGACGAAGCTGCATGAGTTCGCCGGGATCGGCGACCTGCGCAACCTTAATTTCACTTCCGCCGGCCATCCGCCACAGAATTTCCTTTTCGTCGTCTCGCCCTGGGTAGCCAACGGTAATTTTCAACATGAACCGATCCAGTTGAGCCTCAGGAAGCGGATACGTCCCCTCGTGCTCGATCGGGTTCTGCGTGGCAAGGACCAAGAAAGGTTCTTCGAGTGCGTGAGTCTCACCCCCGATTGTCACCTGACGCTCCTGCATGGCTTCCAACAGAGCAGCCTGAACTTTCGCCGGAGCGCGATTGATCTCGTCGGCGAGGATGATGTTGGCGAACAGTGGGCCTCGCTTCGGATGGAAGTCGCCCGTCTTCTGATCGAAAACCATCGTGCCAATGATGTCGGCCGGCAGCAGGTCAGGCGTGAATTGAATCCGCTGAAATTTCGTGCGGATCACTTCGGCCATCGTACTAACCGTCAGGGTTTTGGCAAGGCCAGGGACGCCCTCCAATAGGATGTGGCCCCCGGTGAGAAGCCCGATGAGCAATCGCTCGACCATGGCCTCTTGACCTACGACACGCCTGGCAACCTCCTGGACGATCGCCTCGGTGAGAGTCGAATCAACCGTTCGTTCCGCTGGCGACGTCACTCGCTATACCTCATCGTTTGATACGCTCGCCCCCATCTTCGTTGCGAAAAATCCACTTCGCCACGGAGGGCGGTGCGATCGCGGCGTCAGGCCGAATCGCATCCCACTCCACCCCACTACCCGTACCGGCCTCGAGGCTAGCCGCCTGTCCAACCATTAGCTGCGCGCGGGCCACCCACCTTTCACAGTTCGACACCCGAAGGTCGACCCATCCGGCATGAATCGCCCGATCGATGTCACCGTTGGTCAGGGGCACGATAACGACTTCACCCCTGTAAACTTCATTCCCATCCAAGACGATCGGAAGCCCAACCGACACTATCGTACCTCGAAGCTCCCCATCCTGTGCCATGAGCGCCCTCGCATCCTCGGCGAGGGCCTGGGCGTCGGACTCTGCCAGTGCTTGAACGGAGGGACGAAGACGGGACATGACAAAGGCTTCGTAGAGTAGCTTGGAAAGACGGGGCGGACCCAACATCTCGAACGCCACAGCGCGCACGCCATGCTCTTCTTCGAGCCGCTCCAAGCGTTCGATAGCCTTGGCGCGTAGCGTCCCTGCCTTGTACGTGGGTCCGGCGGTCGCAGCATCCAATGCCGCCACAATGTCCCTCCCCGTCGGCCGCCCCTGCATCTCGAGGACAACGTAGTCAGCCACTTCCTCTGGCGTGATGAATTCCATCTGGCCCAAGGAGGTGACCGTCTCGAATTCATCCCGTGCGAAGTAGCCGTTCTCGCCGACATCCGCATAGACGGATCGCAACACATCTCCGGTGTCCACCCAACCGGATGCCGCGTCAGTGAACGCCGTATCCACTGAAAGTGGCGTCGGGCAGTCGTAGCGTTGGATGTCACTTCCCCAGCGACGGATCGGTCCGTACGCGATTTCGCGCCATGCGATGGCTGCCGTCGGTTTGATTTCCGCCGTCGCGGGAGCATCAGGTGTCCGCGCCACCAAGAAGAGGAGGAGCGAATGCGCTCCCGCCAACGCCGACTTCGTCAGTAGCGTGCGTGAGGGACGCTCCTCCGAATGGGTATACGGAAGATTGAGCCCCATACCGCCCGTTCCACTCGTACCGATCTTTACGTAGACTCCGGTGCCGTAAGTCCGCACCGCCTCCAGCAGGATCTGCACGTGCCGAATCAACTGCGGCATGGGAATCGAGAGCAGATGCTCCTCGACCAGTTCGACGGATACCGACCCTTGCCGAGCCGCTTGCGCGAGCTTTTGCGACGAGGTGAACACATCCTGATAGGCGAACGCCGTGGCGGTATTGATACAGTCCACCACGGCGTCGGGTTTGAAGCGAGAAAAGAGCGAATACAAAAAGCTACGATTCAACACATCAGGGTTCAGGCCGTCGAGCAAGTCGTTTAGCACGAGCTGCCGATGGTCCGCATTGGCCAGCATCTCGGGCCGCGAGAGCTTGGCCACTGATGTGGGCAGAAAGGCGTTCCCCCATTCGTATTCGATCGTTGTCGTGCCGGCGTGCGGAGCCAAAGCTTCGGTCTCCGCCTTAAGTTGGTCCTCGTACAAACCCACGAGGATGATCTTGCCGGGTTGCAGCGTCAACAACCGTCGGGCGACCGCACGGCCAACCAGGCCGCTGCCACCCAATATGAGTATCGTTTTTCCTTGTAGGTCCATTCTCACTTTCCGTGTACATGCACCAACTTGTCGATCGCGCCTCGCTCGCGCGCTGAGAGCGGACGCCATTTCCCGATGGGCAATCGCCCCAGGTGGACCGGTCCATAACTCGTGCGCCTGAGTCGATCAACCCGCAACCCGAGTTCCGAACAGACCCTCCTCACAATCC
>JBDHLU010000238.1:0-4229 GCA_039656555.1 Gemmatimonadota bacterium
GTCCGCGAGCGCGTGGCCAAGCTCGTGAAGCGACCACGGGCCCGCTCCGGGCAGTCGGTGCCACAAACGCGCCACAGCCTTGCGGGACACGTTGTGGCGCAACGACTTACAGCCTCAACGAGGATCGGTAATCCTGTGCGGTTCTTTGTTGGGAATGTGGCTCACCACGCGCGCCAGGAATTCCAGGCACTCGGCCAACGGTCTTTCAACTGACTATCCGTCTCATGGAGCCGGGCTCGCTTCGGATTCGGATTCGAGTTCGTCGATGAGGTTCTTCAGGTACTTCGTGAACTCGAGGTCGGACATTTCGCTGTCGCCGGGCTCACCCAAATCCCGGGTGAGCTCGTCGCGGTGGTAGTGCGCAGTGTGTGCCCATCGCTCACCGAGCTCCTGCCAGACCGTGCGCGCAACGTCCTTTCGATTGAGGCGAACAAGGAGCAGCGCCAGATGGTGGGCCGATGTCCAGAGCGACGGAAGATCACCGCCGTCCATGACGTTACGCAGTGCCGGAACGATCCGACCCAGCGCCTCATGCGGCCCGGAGATCTGAACGGCGATTGCGGCAGCCTCACTTTTCCCCACGTTTTTAATAAATCTCTCCCCTATTCGTTCGTACAGGGCGATTGAACGTTCGAAATGGTGCAGAGCCTCGACCGGTTCGGTGTCCGCGAGCGCGCGGCCGCGCCCGAAATGAGCAGACGCCGTGGCGAAGGTGTTCCCGTGCTGTTCGGCCTTCCGGAGGACCGACGCGGATCTGAGGCGAGCCTCGTCCGCTCTGCCGGGCACCAACCAGTGCACCTGTGACCATAATCCGGCCGCCGCGATATGAATATGGTGGCCCGTCGGAAACCGGTCGTCCTGAGAGAGGGCGATCGCCCGGTGGGACCACGGCTCCGACCCGGCGGCGTCGCCGCGAAATGTGCGGGCCGCAAAGCGTACGAACACTTCCACGGTCAACTCGATCGACCACTCTTCGGTTTCGTCATCTCGCCATCCGGAGATCCGATCAGCTTCCTCGATCCTTCCGAGCACAACGAGGTATATCTCCGCTAACGGCCGGACAAGCGCGGGTTCCGGATCTATCGAGAGCGCATCAAGAAACCAGTCCACCATCTCGAGCCGGTACCAATGGATGCCATAATCGTACGCCGCCGTCGCTATCGCGGATGCCGCTTCTCGGTCGTTATTCTTGATCGCACTATAGAACGCCATCCGGAGGTTCTCGAACTCCCGCTCGATCGCACGCCACCACGGCTCGTCGTCAGGGCTCCATTGTCCTTCAAAGGCCCGTTCCGAGAATCCCACGTACCAGGCCAAGTGCCGGTCATTAAATATCTCGCTCTCGCCCGACTCCACCAGCTGGCCCTCACCAAACTGACGAAGTGTCTCCAGCAGCCGATACCACGTCCCGTCTTCGGTAGATGTGGCGACTAACATGCTGCGTTCGACCAATGCCGTAACAGCGTCCTCCCCATCCAGTTCATCGATGTCTTCACCGATGGCCACCGAAACCGCCGCCTCGAGCGTAAAACCACCGGCGAAGACACTGAGTCGATCAAACACCTTCTGTTCTGTCGGATCGAGAAGGTCGTACGACCACGCCACCGCATTTCGGAGCGTCTGGTGGCGCTCCATCCGCCCGCGGCGATTCCCGCGCAGCAGTCTAAAGCAGTCGTCGAGCCGCGATTCGATCTCTTCGGGACTCATCGTGCGGCAGCGCGCTGCGGCCAGCTCGATCGCGAGGGGAATGCCGTCCAGACGCTGGCTCAGTCGAGCCAGCGTCTCTTCATTCAACTCACCCCCGCCCCCGGCGTCCCGCGCTCGGTCTCGGAAGAGATCGACACCCTGATCCACCGAGAGCGATGTCAGGCTCACTACCCGCTCGCCCCGTACGGCCAACCCTTCCCGACTGGTCGCAAGGATGCGAACGTCAGGGCACTGGGCCAGGACCGCCGAGGCAATTTCCGCTACCGTGTCCAGCACGTGCTCGCAGTTGTCGATGATCAGCAGGAGATTTCGCAGCTCGAGAGACTGCACGACGGATTCGATGATCGTCTTGCCCGGCATCTGACGCGTGCCGATCGCATCGGCGATAACGTGTGGTACGGCCTTAGGCTCCAGCACCGCGGCCAATTCGGCCAGCCAAACCCCACCCTTGAACTGCGGCAGCATCCGTTCCGCTGCCTGCAGCGCCAACCGCGTCTTACCCGTGCCGCCCACACCGGTGATCGTAAGTAGTCTCACTTCCTCGATCGCACCGGTTATTTCCTCGATTTCCTCTTCACGCCCAACGAAAGAATCAGCAGCCAGCGGTAGGTTATGCTTGGCCCCCTGACCCATCGGTCGGCCTGCGGACCCACCCGCCAGCACTCCATCGGGAATCGTTAGCGCCTCTGAAAAACGATCGGCCGTACTGAACCTGTCGGCTGGGGACTTGGCCAACGCAGATGTTATTGCCTGCTGCACATTGTCCGGTACCGTTTCTCTCAACACCCTTACGTCGGGAATCGGATCGACCAGACGTTTAGCGATGATCGCCTGCGCCGTAGGTCCGGTGTAGGGCGGTTCGCCGCCGAGCATCTCGTAAAGCACCGATCCAAGAGCGTAGATGTCGCTGCGGACATCGACGTCCTCACCCGTACTCTGCTCGGGGCTCATGTAAGACGGTGTTCCGATTGCAATACCGGTTGCGGTGAGCTTCTCACCGTCGGCAGCGCCAACAGCACGCGCAATACCAAAGTCCGCCACCACCGCATGGCCCGAATGCAGCATGATGTTATCGGGCTTTATGTCGCGGTGAATCACCCCACGACTGTGCGCGTACCCGAGAGCGTCGGCAACTTCTCGGGCGAATTGGAGGGCGTCGTCTAGGGGAAGCTGCTTTTCGCGATTTAGCCTATCCCGCAGCGACTCCCCTTCCACAAACGGCATCACATAGTAAAGAAAGCCGTCCGCTTCGCCTGAATCGAACAACGGCAGGATATGCGGGTGTTGAAGATTGGCGGTGGTCGTGATCTCCTGCAAGAATCGCTCGGCACCCAACACGGCCGCGAGTTCGGGGCGCAACACCTTGACCGCGACCTTTCGCTCGTGCTTGAGGTCCTCGGCCAGGTAGACGGTCGCCATGCCGCCTTCGCCGAGGTGGCGTTCGATCTGGTAGCGATCAGCGAGGGCCGTCGAGAGCCGGGAGGTGATCTCAGTCATGGGCACATAACATGGAGATCAGACCCAGGGGATGCGAGCTTTGACCTAGGGAGCATTTGGGCAGTTGACCGGAGAGCGATGGCAGTAGGACGGCCAACTTTGCTTCGCGTGGCTGTCATGAGGTTGATCCCGGAGCGGTGACGATAGCGGTGACAAAAGGGGCTGCTTTGGGCTGTTGCTGGCTGATGCGGCGTGCGCGTAAGTCGTTGTAATTCAACGAAGCTTGTTGCTGACTGTCGGTGCGATGGGGCTTTGCAAGCCGGGGGTCACGGGTTCGAGCCCCGTCCGCTCCATTGCTTATGGGACTATGAGTTACGTGTGGTCCCGCTTCAGTTCGATGCAGCAGGCCATGCCGCCGGCGCCGAGTTCGCGCTCGATGGTGTAGCGGTCCGCGAGGGCGGCGGTGAGGCGGGCGGTGATTTCGGGCATCGGGCTAAGATGTGGTGCGATGCGGGGTTTGGCGAGAAACGTGTTGACGCGTGGAAGCGAGATTCTCCGCAGATACGGCAACGAGGGACGGCCGCGGATATCATTTGAGCGCGGATCAATCGCGACAGATCATGCAACCGAGCGTGAAAATCGTTGCAACTTGTTGCTCTCCAACGACTTAGCAGCCATATTGCACGACTTAATTCGTCGTACAAAAGCCTACGTCACCCAATTGTAAGCTTACATCGGTCAATTGTAGGCTCAAGTTCATCGTGCAAAAGCCAACATTGGCCAATTGTGAGCTCACATCGCTGAATTGTTGGTTCAACTTTGTCGCATAGAAGCTTACATCGTATAATTGTGGGCTCACATTGCCGCATAATGAGCTTACATCGGTGCATTGTAGTCCCCTATTCGTCGAGCATGGGCTTACATCGAAGCATTGTAGGCTTACATTTGGCCGGTGTGGGCTCTCATTCGATCGTTGCGGTCGTCCGTTCAGCCGAAGCCGGCCGCATCTAGGCTGATTCAACATTCACTAGAGTAGGAGGATCCATGGCATCGTTTCCCCGCACCGACCCAGAGATCGCGGCACT
>JBDHLU010000239.1:0-4228 GCA_039656555.1 Gemmatimonadota bacterium
TTGTTAACGGGGGAGATCCGGATCGACACCTGAGAAGCGGAGACTTCGGACGGCGCCATCTCGGATCTCGAGAACTGCCGGGCGCCCGCCGTAGTGAGCGGCCAGACCGACATCGATGCCCCAGACCCGCCCGCCGCAAAACGAAGTGACGCCGGTGCGCTGCACCGTATGCCCAACCACCATTCGCTCTACCCCGACGCGCTCCAGCACCAAACTCAGTGTGTCGCATGCCGCAACGCTCGGCTCGCGAGAGTAAAGTCGGGTCCACACCGGACTCCGATCGCCGCGGATCCACTCCGGTTGCGGGGCCTCGCCACGGAGCCAGGCGCGGATCTCGTCATTCATGTCGTCCAGACCCCGGTCCACGTGCTCCGGGAGAATCCCTCCATGAACGAAGACGCTGTTCCCGACGATGACGATGCTGTTTCGTTGCGCCATAAGACGAGCAAATGGGCCGCCTGGCGTGAATGCCGCCACTCTGGGCCGTTGGTCCGCTTCCAGGGAGGCCATGAAGGAGTCAGCTCCGGTGGGCACCGCCACGTCCGCGAAGTCTGCGAAACCACCCGGCGTGACGTACCGATAGTCACGATACGCGTTCATCAACTCGTGGTTGCCGTTGAGGACATGCACGGCACCACCAGACGCTTCCGCTTCCTCGTGGAGGCGCTGGAACAGTCGGATAATGGCTTCCTCGTCGTCGCCCCGGTCCAGAATGTCCCCGGTCTGCACCACCACGAGATTGCCCCCGATCCAACGGTCCTCCGCGTCGATGGCGCCTCCTAGCCGAAGGGCAGTCCGGGCAGCCTCCAAGTCGCCGTGAAGATCCCCAATGGCGATGAGGCGATCCGGAGCCGCAAACCGCATGGGGAAACCGTCCTCGACGGGCACCTGATCCGCGCAGGAAGAAAGCACCAAGACGATGAGTGGGAGGATAGTCTGGACTGCGGTGTTCGAGCGGTAGGACATTGATGGCATATCACGTTCTTCAGAGTTGCGAGCCAGGAGGATCCGTCCGGAAGATAGACTCCGATCAGAAAGCTGACGAGGGGCATCTTCCCTACCGTCGCCTGCGCTCGCGCGCCATCTTTTGGGACCCCCAACTGATACAGGACATCTCCATGAGCTCCATCCGCCACCATCGCCCGCTGTCTATCCTCGCTGCATTGGCCGTTCTGTCGCCGCCAGCAATCTGTGCGGCTCAGGACCGCGACCAGGTCGCCAAAGCGCAGGGAGGGATGGTGGTAACCGCCCACCCGCTCGCCACCTACGCCGGCCAACGCATCCTCGATGCAGGTGGCAATGCCGCTGACGCCGCGGTCGCGGCAGCGTTTGCGGTCGCGGTGGTGCGTCCCTCGATGAATTCGATCGGCGGCCGGAACCAGATTCTCGTTCGGCTTCCGAACGGCCAGGTCCACGGCATCGATGGCACCACGCAGGTACCGGAGGGCTACGACACGACGACCGCACCGCGTGCCGCGTACGGATACGCGACGATCGGCGTCCCCGGAGCGCTCGCCGGTTTGATGCGACTCCACGACGAGCATGGGTCGCTTCCGCTCGACGTCGTGATGGCACCGGCCCTCGATTACGCCGAGAATGGATTCCGGCTCTTGTCGGGTCAGGCGCGGTTTCATCAGGGAGCGGTAAAGCCGATCGCCGAGTCGGAAGGCGCGAGCGCCGTCTACCTCAAAGATGACGGAACGCCCTACGGCGTGGGTGAACTGCTTCGCCAGACGGAGTTGGCTAGTACCTACCATAAGATCATCGAGGGCGGCGCGGACGCCTTCTACCGTGGCGAAATCGCCGCAGCGATGGCCGACGACATTCAGAGCCACGGCGGATTTGTCACCAAGCAATCCTTGGCGAACTACAAAGCATTCGACGCACGAATCGTCCGGGGCAGCTACCGCGGGTATGACCTAGTCGCGATGGACCTGCCGGCATCCGGGGCCATCGCGATCCAGGCGCTCCACATAATGGAAAACTTCGATCGTGACGAGTTCAGTGCCGCCGAATGGGCAACGATCACCGCGCAAGCCATCGCCCTAGCAATTCCAGAACTCATGCGGGCGGGAACGGACACCGGTGCAATTCGCGCTACTTCCAAAGAATGGGCCGCCCAGCAGGCCGACCGCGTCATGATGACGGCAGCGGCTACAGGTGGCGGATTCGATACGCCGAGCCCGTGGAACCACGAGGGATACACGACACATATCTCGGTCGCCGACCGTGGCGGTATGGTGGTATCACTCACACAGACGATCGGGCCCGCGATGGGGTCCAAGGTCGCCACGCCGGGACTCGGTTTTCTCTACGCGGTCACGCTAGGTGGATACCTCGGCGGAGATCAAAGCCCCGGCGCGCGCGCACGCTCGGGCATCACACCGTTGCTCGTACTCAAGGACGGGGAACCGGTGCTCGTGCTCGGCGCCGCAGGGGGCTTGAGAATCATTTCCGCCGTAGTGCAGGTTGCCACTCGGTTCATCGACGACGATATGACATTGGCCGAAGCGTCGGCGGCCCCGCGCATCAACCCTGACTTTGGACGAGACTTCACGTTCTCGGGCCTGGCGATGGAGACGACACCCGATCGCGGATGGACGCCGGACCAGGTCGAGGCAGTGCGTGCCATGGGTTTCGAGGTCACCGAAACACCACGCCCCGGTGCCTTCGGACGCGTGCAGGCTATCCGGTATGACCGTGAAGCCGGAACGTGGGTGGGTGTGTCGGATCCCGGGAGCGAGGGTTCGGCGGGGGGGGCAGGGAACTAGCCCACATCAATCCAAGAACGGTGATTTCGGCGGTTCTTTCCGCCCCATCTGTTGCCGGCCCTTGTCCACCAAGCGCTGTACTTCTTCGTTGCTCAACTCGAACGGATCGCGCTCGTAGTTTGGCGTGGGCATGCGAAAGCGGTCTTCCGTATCACCCGATTCTGGTACGAGTTCCCATTCCGACGTGCTGATATCCCGAACCTCCCAGGCACGACCATCGCGGTCGACGAATCTGCGGTATCCCATTGCTACACCGTTCGTGTGATCTAGATCACCTAAGCTAACGTGCGAAACTATCCATGCCCACGCGTGTTTGATTCTCAGGGACGCCAACGTATTTTCCGGCGCCGCTCAAGACCCACTCCTAGGGAGTCACCACTGAAAACGATTGGTTCGATCATTCTCGGCGTTCTTTTGCTCGTCAACCAGGGGGCAAACGCGCAGCGCACCCCTCCACCCATCACGGTGGTGGTAATGGCGGATCAAATGCGGGCCGATTTCCTGAGTCGATTCTACGACCAGTTCGAAGGCGGCATCGCCCGGCTCCTGGCCGAAGGCGTGGTTTTCAGCGACATGCGCCACGAACACGCGTTTGCCAGAACAGCGACCGGACACGCGGTGCTCATGACGGGTTCCCACCCCAAACACAACGGTATCCCAAGCAACGTGTTCTGGGATCGTACTGAGAATCGCTTGATCAACGCGGTAGAAGACCTCTCCGTAACAATCCTCGGTGCGCCATCCGACACGGGGCGTTCCCCGCAGGCGATGCGCCGGACGGCACTTGGAGATTGGCTCAAAGCGGAATCACCGAACAGCAGGGTGTTCGCGGTCTCGGGGAAGGATCGCTCGGGAATCTTGACCGGTGGAACGGATCCCGACGGCGTGTATTGGTACCATCGACCTTCAGGACAGTTCGTTACATCGACGTATTACCGTGATGTGCTCCCCGATTGGGTTGTGGAATTCAACGAGGCAGACTACGCGCGAGAGTTGTTTGGACGTGGATGGGAACGCCTGCTCCCTAGGAAGGCGTACGAACGCTCGCGGGAAGACGATTTCGAGCCAGAGCATCGCGGTCAAGGCACGACGTTCCCCCATCTCCCTGATGAGGGAGACCCAGATCTCACGTTCTACGAGCAGTTCGCGCTCACCCCCATGCTCGACGATCTCACGTTTCGGTTTGCCGAGCAACTAATTGAGGTGGAAGGCCTGGGTACGAGCGGCTCGCCCGACCTGTTGTTGCTGGGCATCTCGTCGGGCGACTACTTGGGACACGAATACGGACCGATGAGCCAAGAGAACCAGGACTTCGTGTTGCGGCTCGACCGCCGCCTCGGCGAGTTCATGGATCACCTGGACGAACGCTTTGGCAACGATGGGTACGCGCTGATCTTCACCTCGGATCACGGTGCGCCTTTGATGCCCGAGGAGAACGAACGCCAGGGCGTTAGCGC
>JBDHLU010000240.1:0-4415 GCA_039656555.1 Gemmatimonadota bacterium
CGGTTCCCCGACACGTCGCGGCGGCCGTGCATCGGTCGCTGGCAAAGATTCCGACGGACCGCTTCCCAACGGCGGCGGAATTCGCGACCGCTCTCGTAGACAGTGACGACCGCCCCAGCCCCCCCCGGGCTGCACAACGATTGCCGTGGGTGTGGGTCGCAACGAGCGCATTCGTGATCATCGCAGCAGTTGTGTTGTTGTGGAGACCCTGGGTCACCCCGGCAACCGGTATCACGTCGGTCGCCGTATTACCGCTGGACAATCTGTCGGGCGACAGCGGACAGAACGTTTTCGTGGATGGAATCCACGACGCATTGATCGCGGAACTGCAACAGCTCTCGGCGTTCGAGCGAGTCATTTCGCGGACGTCGGTTCTGCAATACCGCGATACGGAGCAGCCGTACGGTCCTGCAAGTGGGCAACACCGTACGGGTGCGAGTCACGTTGATCGGAGCGTTTCCGGAGCGCAGTCTGTGGTCGCAAAACTACGAAAGCGATCTTGCAGACGTGCTGACCCAACAGCGCACCATTACCGGCGACATCGCTCGCGAGATCGCGCTGACGCTCACGCCGACCGAAGAGGCGCATCTTGCCCAGGCGCGACCGGTGAACCCCGAAGCCTTCAATCTCGTGCTAATGGGTCGTGAGGCCTGGAATCTCAGGGATGAGCCCGGACTGCGGCGAGCGGTCGTGTTGTTCAACGAGGCCGTCGCCATCGACTCCACATACGCGGCAGCGCACGTGGGGCTGAGCGATGCCTACAACATGCTCATACAATACGATCTCCTCCCCGCGGGGGAAGCGATTCCGTTGGCTCTGGAATCTGTCGAGCGAGCTTTGACCTTCGACAGTACCCAAGGACAGGCCTACACGTCGCTCGCGGAGGTCTACTTCCTTGGCCGAGAATGGGACAAGGCGGAACAAGCCTATCGCAGGGCCATCGAACTCAATCCGGGATCGGCCATAGGGCATCACTTCTTCGGGTGGTTCCTGTCGCACATGGGCCGTCACGACGAAGCGATCGCGATGATGAAGCGCGCACGCGAGCTCGATCCCCTGTCGGCGCCCATCAACGCCGACCTCGGCGGCGCGTACTTGCACGCGAGGCGCTACGACGAGGCTTGGACGGAGACCGAGCGCACACTGGCGATCACACCCGGTTTCCATGGCGCTCTGTGGCGACAGGTGTTTCTCGACGCGCTTTCGGGAGAAGACCTTGACCGGGCCATCGCCGTCGCGACCGAACTGGGGGACGCTCCGTTCGTTCGTACTCTCCTGGCCCTTCCATTGGCGGCGGCTGGTCGGGAAACCGAGGCACGGGCGCTATTGGAAGAAGACATCGCGGCATGGGGCGGGCCCGAGCGATTGAGCCGGACAGGGACGCTCCTGTCAGCCACCGTCTATCTCGAACTCGGTGACACGGTTGCCACCTGGGACATGTTGGAGCGGACGGTGGCGTGGGGGATCGCCTCCGGCATCACGAACCTGGTCGTGTGGCCGTTCTTCGACCCGCTTCGCGAGGACCCGCGCTTCGAAGATCTCGTTGCCAGGATGGGGTACCCGCAGTAAGGCATCGGCAGCAACTCGGCCCATACAGACAGTAGAGGCGAACGCATCATGAGCGATCAGACTCGCGGCGGGCATCGCCAGGTTGCATCTTTCCCTTGTATATGACCGAAATCACCTCGCGACTCTCCACCGCCCTCGTTGGCGTCTGCGCTTTGGTCCTCGCCTGTTCCGGAAGCGGGGAAGCACCCCGCGAACCATCGGGGCCGCCGACAGGGTCCTATGAAGACTTCACCCCGGAAGAGCTGGTACGAGTCTTCGATCTTCGCGAAAGCGATGTGCCGGTTCGAGAGCTACCGGGGTGGGCCCCCCCGGAAAAAGTCGTCGTCGTCGTTCCCGAGGAATGGGATATACGTGAGGAGCGGATGGCGTTCCTACAGGAAGTCGCTCCCGGAGTTGAACTCATCCCCGTCAAGAATCGACAGGATGCAGTCGAGCGAGGGGTGTTAGCCGATGCGCAGGCGGTGCTCGGCCTAGGGTGCTCTGCGAGTACGGTTGCCGCGATCGGTCCGGAGGTCAAATGGATTCAGTCGGGGAGCGTCGGAGTCGCTGGATGCTTTACGAGTGGCACGCCGCCCGGCGAGACCAATCGGATTCTCCGCGAACGCAATATCGTGGCCACCTCGATACGGAGCATGACTGCGCGCGCGATTGCCCAACATAATCTTACGATCATGCTCTCTTTGATAGGTGGTATGGACATCCACGATGAGAGACAGGGGAACCACGTATGGGGGCGAACCCAGACAGACGTGGTGAAGGACAAGAACCTAGATATGGAGTTCCAGGATCACACGTTGTTGGTTGTGGGGCTCGGGAGTATCGGCACCGAAGTGGGGCGACTCGCGCACGCCCTGGGTATGCGTGTAATTGCGACTCGGAACACCAGTCGCTCAGGACCGGCGTTCGTCGACTACGTAGGCCTTTCAGATGAGATGTACGACCTGGCTCGTGAGGCTGATGTGGTGTTCGCTTCGGTACCCAACACCCCTGAAACGCAAGAGATGTTCGACGCGGAATTCTTTGATGCGATGAAGGAGACCGCATACTTCGTGAGCATCGTGCGCCTTCCGGTCGTCAACTGGGACGACTTGAAGGAGGCGCTCAGATCAGGGAGCATCGCCGGCTTTGGGGCCGACGACATGCCTCAGGACGATTTCGAGCTCTGGGACATGCCCCGTGTCATCATGACCCCGCATGTATCCGACTACTCCAACCGGTATCGCGACAATCAGTTCCTGCTCTATCGCGAGAATCTGCGCCGATATGTGGCGGGCGATCGCATGTTGAACGTGGTTGACCTAGAGCGCGGGTACTGACGCGCTCCAGTCATCATCCGTGGCCGAACCTACACTGTAGTTAGGCGCTCCGACGTCGGCGATTCCGCTTGGGTTTGGGCACTGGCGCCGTTCGTGACGCATTGGCCGCACGACGCTCCGCGTTGATCTTGGCCCGCGCCCTTTCCTCTTTCTTGCGGGCCCGTATCTCGGCGATCCGCTCTGCGATCGGCACCTCCAGCGCAGGCCCGGCCTGGGCGCGGTAATCGAAATCCGGAACGGTCACGCGGGGCAATCGCTTCCCTACGACCCGTTCGATTGCCCGCAGGTCAGCCTCATCCTCTGGTGCCACTAACGTGAAGGCCTCACCCGTGGCCTCCGCCCGCGCCGTCCGGCCCACGCGGTGGATGTAATCCTCCGGTAGGTTCGGGACATCGAAGTTCACGACGTGACTCAGCGCCTCGACGTCGATGCCCCGTGCGGCAATGTCCGTAGCCACGAGCACACGAAACTTGCCGGCCTTGAATCCGGCAAGCGCTGCCGTGCGCTGCGGTTGCGACCGGTTGCCGTGGATTCGTTCTGCAGCGATTCCGGCTGTCACCAATGACTTGGTCAGTCGGTCGGCGCGGTGCTTCGTGCGGGTGAACACGAGCGCTTCCTTCAGGTCTCCGCGCTCGAGGAGCTTCAGCAGCAAGCTTCGTTTGAGGTGTGATGGCACCGGGTACACGGCTTGCGTGACGCCCGTCGCGGGAGCGGCCTTGCGCTGAAGTTGAATGCGGACCGGCGACTTGAGCATCTGGCGTGTCAATGCCGCGATCGGTGGCGGCATAGTAGCGCTGAACAGAAGCGTCTGGCGCTTTTCGGGAAGCCGGCCGATGATCCGCTTCACGTCGGGCAGGAATCCCATGTCGAGCATACGGTCGGCCTCGTCGAGCACGAAATGCTCGATGTCATCGAGCCGCGCGTAGTTCGACTGCAAATGATCCAGCAGCCGGCCCGGCGTGGCAACGAGCACGTTCACCTTCCGGCGGAACGCCGATTCCTGCGGTCCCATCCCGACGCCACCGAAAATAGCGGCCGCGGTGAGTGGGGTATGCTTCCCAAGGTCCTTGAGGTCTCCGAGAATTTGTGCTGCCAACTCTCGCGTGGGCGTCAGGATCAGAGCCCGCGTCGCCCGCCGCGGATTGGCAAGCAGCTGGTGCATGATTGGCCACAGAAAAGCAGCGGTCTTACCGCTGCCGGTCATGGCGCACGCGACGAGGTCGCGACCGGCTAAACCCGCCGGAACGGCTTCCGTTTGAATGGGGGTGGGGCGGGCGAATCCGAGATCCTTGATCCCGCGGTGGAGACTCGGGTGTAATTCCAAAGTGCTAAAAGGCAAAATCTTCCTGTCGTTGTGGCACGACCGTCCGACAATGTGCCGGCAGGCGTACTGGTTTTCGCACGTATTATGAATGGAGTCCTGCGAGGCCGCCGCGTGCGTTGTGGCGGTACGGGGTCGAAAGACTAGCCCCCGACGTGGGGAACTGTAGGCACAAACGGGTTTTTACACAACCCAGTGGCCAACCTTCC
>JBDHLU010000241.1:0-4166 GCA_039656555.1 Gemmatimonadota bacterium
GACTGCTCCGATCTTTGCTGTGGCAAATTCAGCCGGGTGACACGCTCACGTTCACGGTGGTGGTTGGTGTGCTGATCGCCATCTCTGGTGTGGCCACTCTCGTTCCCGCAGTCAGAGCGAGCAGGACAGACCCCGCGATGGTGCTTCGTGAGGAATAGCTCGTTCAAGTACGTCGAATTACAACGAGTGACGTTGAATTCTGTGAGGCTCTGAGTCGACTATCCCGCGGTGCAGAAGCGGATGGAAGCACGCCGAAGACGTACACTCGACGGGCTTTTTTGAGGCGCACGGTGAGGGTCCGAAGCTTCGAAAAAGAATACGATTTTAGTTTGACCCTTCTCCCGTCAGTCGCGCCAACGCCAGACGTACCGCATCCACCTCGGGCTGCACCGACGGTTCGGGGTCGGCACGCATGTCTAGATAGCGCGAGTACATCTCGATTGCCCGTTCAGAGTCGCCCGCTAGCTCATACAACCGACCGGACTCACGAAGGATCGTCGAGTAGTACACGATGTATCCCCACACCAGCGTGTGTCGTCGGGCGGCCGCAGCGGCGCGGCTATATTCGGCCTCTCCCTCCAGCAGCTGTGCTGCAAAGAAGTTCTCCCTTCAACTCCTCGATCTAGTTCGTCACGATTCGTACCGCCTCGATTCCATCGCCGATCAGAACCGCAGGATTCGGTACTGGGCATCTGGTGTGAACAGGATCACCATGTCTGCAAACTCAGACGGTCGGTGCGTCTCGATGTACCGTTCCTGACTGGGGGCATGGCCGAGTTCCCAACGAACCCGATCACTCTCCCCTACCTTCTCATCACGTGCCACGGCCTGGGCCAGCGCCTGCTCATATTCGCATTCCACCCAGATGGAGAAGTCATAGAGTGATCGGAGCGACGGGAGGAGGGAGTAACACCCCTCCACCAGCACAGTTCCCCCCGGTTCGACGCGGGTGAGAGGGCCGACCCGATCGATGTGCCACCAGCTTCTCCGATACGCACCGGCGTCATTCTCGATCAACGGAAGGAGGGCCTTCAACAGGCGGGCCTCGCTCACGCGGGTCTGCACGCCGGTGGGGTGCAACGGATACTCATCACTGCGACACGGAAAGTGATCCACGGGCAGGAGTTTGAGTGAGTGGTCGATGGACATCAACTGGGCCGCGAGTGATGACTTTCCCGATCCACCACGACCGTCGATAGCGACGAGCTTGGTCGCACCTCGAGCGGGACACCCATCGACTAGCTCTAGAATGCGACGATAGATTGGTGACGGCTGCCCCTTCACGTCGAACCCCCTGATCTTTGGAGCGGTTTCTATCGCGACAGCCGGCCAGATAGACCGACAGTCAGCATACGACCGTCCAGGGCATCCGGTGGCGTGATCCCCAACAGCCGAGCCAGCGTCGGGGCCATGTCCACGGTCCGCGCGTATTCGCCGTGTTCACCGGGGATAATCCCCGGGCCCGCGAAGATGAGCGGAACGCTCGTGTCGTAGTCCCAGGCTGAGCCGTGACTAGTGCCGCGCGGTGTGGCCCCAGACAGGTAGTTCTCGGTCAGCTCGAAGAACACGTCGGCGGAGCGGTCGGGGTGAAAACTCCGAAGATGCCGACCGAAAATCTTGCCGGAACCAGCACCGTCGAGGAGTTCATCATAGGTGTACGCCTGAGCGATTTCTGGCTTGGATCGAATGAGATCTGCGAGCCGCTGGCGAAAAGCCGCCAACTGTTCAGACGTAGGAGTCGCTTCGGAAAAGCGGAGCGCGATGCCACCGGTAAATACCAGCTCGGGTGGGGCGGGCAGCTCTCCTGCTTCTGCTGCGGCGCGGGCCACCTGTCGGATTTCTCGACGGAATGGTCGCAAGTCGTACCGTCCCGCTGCGATGCCGCGCCGAGTCAGTTCCTCCGGCATGGGCAGCACCCCGTGGTCAGCGCTCAGTGCAACGACGTACTGTCCCGCGCCGACGTGTTCGTCGAGGAAAGAAAAGAACTCCCCGAGGTAACCGTCGAGCTGTAGGTAGTAGTCCTGTACTTCTCGGCTGTAGGGACCGTACTCGTGACCCACCCAATCGGCCGAAGAGAGACCGAGGAAAAGTACGTCCGGAGTTGCATCAGTCCCCACGCCTTCGTTGACGATCAATTCGCGGGCAAACGCGAGGGTGAGTTCGGTGCCAAACGGCGAATTCGGGAGACCATCGAAGAAGCGCCAGTCTGGATCTCCCTCTGTTCGTCCCATCAAGTGCGGGAACGTGGTGTTGGTGCCGTCGGCCTCGTTGGGAAAAGCATCCTCCCGAGATTCTGCATACGCGTCTTCTGTGCGACTCAACGTCCACTCCTGCCCGAAGTACGCGGCTGCGTGCCCGGCGTCGTTGAATGCCTCCACCCAGGCTGGGTACGAGGTTCGGTAGTACGTCGACGTGATCCAACGGCCGGTGTTGTAGTGATACCAGTAGACGCCATCGGGATGCTTCCCACCCATCGTGATGGCTGAGCGGTCCTTGATGGCGATGGAATACCTTTTCGAGTCCGGGGATGCGTCCACCAACCAGTCACCGATCGTGGTGGTGAGGAGGTTCGCTGGAGACCTCCCCGCATCGTCCGCAAACCCGACGATCGGTGAAGTGCTGTCACCTACTGAGTACTGTCTGGCCTCCGCCGATCGATTGTAGAAGGAGTTCCCCACGATGCCGTGGCGGGAGGGAAATACCCCAGTTGCCAGAGTAGCGTGGCCGGCGGCAGTCTCGGTACGGGCGTGGTCCTGATGGGCGTCGCTAAAACGGGCGCCACGACGGGCGAGCCAACCCAAGCCCCCCGTGAACCCGTCCGCGAACCGATCCATGTAATCCGCGCGCATCTGGTCCACGACTATTACGACGGTGAGCTTCGGTGGTTCGGGGTCGCCCCCGCACGCAAGTGCGAATACGGCAACGGTAAAGGCGATACCGCCCATTCTGTCTGTTCTCATTGGCGCTCCCGCTTCTGCTCCTCGACCATGCGGGCGACATCGGCGAGCAGCTCCTTGGCGTCGAACACGATGCCATCCTTGATCGTGTAGACGACTCCACCCTTGCGCTCGGAGACCCGCGTTTCGTCGTTCAACCGAACGACACCGGTACCATAGAACACCTTCAGGTCTTCTATTGGGTTCTCATCGACGAGCACGAGGTCGGCGAGAAAACCTTCACGCACGATGCCGAACTCGATCGGTTGCCCTGTCGACTTCATGAGCGTCTCAGCTCCGTGCATGGTTGCGCCGCGAATGACCTCGAGCGGATGGAATCCAGCTTCCTCCAGCAGCTCCATCTCTTCGATGGTCGAGAACCCGAAAAGATTGTAAGTGAAACCGGCGTCCGAGCTCACCGTGACCCGCCCGCCGATGTCCTTGTAGTCATCGAGCATCTGCATCCAGACGCGATAGAAGTTCTTCCACGCGGTTTCGTCACTCGACGTCCAGCTGTAGTAGTACGACGCGTGGTTCGTCCGGCTGGGCTCGTAGTAATCCCAGAGCGAGGGCAGCGTGTATTTCGCATGCCAGTCTGCGTTCCGCGCCCGCATGACGTCCCGAGTAGCGATATAGGCCGTCATTGTCGGATCGAGCGTGACGTCCAGCGCCTTGAACTCGGCGAGCATGGCGTTCCACTCTTCCGAGCCCGGCGGATGGATCATGTTCCACTGCCGTGCCACCTGAGTAAAACGATGCTGCTCGTTGGCGTAGTTCATGTCGGCAGGCCATGGTTGCACATCATGGTCGTCGTAGATCGCTTCGAAGAGGCCGTAGTAGTGCGTCACGGTCTCGAGGCCTAGCCGCGCAGCGTCGAGCGCGTTCATCTGGGCGACCCCTGTCTGCGCGAGGTGCGCAGTCGAGCCGAGGCCGAGCTTCTTTGCTTCATCGAGCAAGGCACCCATGATCTCGGGGGGGTACGCGACGAGCTTGACGCCGTCAATGCCGCGGTCAGCAGCCCATGGCCCCCAGGCACGAGCCTGCGCCGGTGTGCGAATGGCCCCCCCATCCCAACCCTGCCCGGGACGTTGATAGCCGAACATGCGTGGCGCAGTGATCTCGTTATTCGCGCTCCGCTCCTTTTCGCTCATCGAGAGCTCCACGGGGCCGTACGCCACACCCCGCCCCGCCGTGATCCCGTGTGCGAGCCACAACTTGTACATGTATTCG
>JBDHLU010000242.1:0-6917 GCA_039656555.1 Gemmatimonadota bacterium
CGTCCGCCTGCGGTAGAGCGTCATCGATAATCTGGGCGACGTTGGCCAGGTCGTTTCGATACTGGGCAAGCTCCTCGCCTGTCGGTTCGAAGTTCATATCCCATCGCACGCGGGTGATGCCCGCCCCGGCAGCGACCTTCCAGGCCCGCTGCCGATGGTTCCACGCGGCTTCGACGCGAATCGTCACGGAATCGGCCGGCGCTTCCTTGAGGTAGAACGCGATCGGTGCTCCACGCGGCGGGTTGCCACCATAGAACTTGAAGTGCATCTGCACTCGGCCCTTGTTGAAATTGAGCCACCGCGTGCCCGGACGACTCTCGAAGACGTGCACGTCACTCGCCAATACGTCCGCGGTCAACTGCTGTAACGGACCCAGGTCATCCGCGATCCATATCGAACGACCGTGCGACCCCGCCACGAGGTCAGCGTCGCGCGGGTGGATGATCAAGTCCCGTACGGCGACACTCGGCAGGTCGTTGCCGAACCGTTCCCATGACAACCCGCCATCGACCGTGACGTGCACCCCGAATTCGGAGCCCACGAACAGCAGGTCCGGATTCTGGAAGTCCTCTACGACCGTGTACAGCGACAATCCCGGATTCTCTCGAGGCAAATCGCCGGTCACGTCCGTCCACGACTCCCCGAAGTCCGTCGTCTTGAAGAGGTACGGTGCCGTGTCGTCGGACCGATGACCGTCAAAGGTCACGTAGGCAGTCCCGGCTCCGAAGTTCGATGCCTCCACTCGGCTCACCCAGATGCGATCCGGTACGCCAGGAATGTTGGCTCGCACGTTCCGCCACGTGGCACCGCCATCACGCGTCACCTGCACGTTGCCGTCATCGGTTCCCACCCAAATCACCGCGGGATCGACCGGAGAATCGTCGATCGAGTAGATCGTATTGTGGTTCTCCGCTCCGGTGGCGTCCTTGGTCAGCCCCCCACTATTGGTGGAGTTTCGCGTCGCCGGATCGTTGAGCGTGAGATCCGGACTGATGATCCGCCACGTGTCGCCGCGGTCCACCGATCGGAACAGGTAGTTCGAGCCAACGTAGATGGTCCGTGGATTGTTGCGCGACAGCACCAGCGGAGCATTCCAATTGAATCGAAACTGCGGCGGGAGGTTGTTGCCGTTCACGGTCCGTTGCGCAAGGTCCCGCCACAGCCACCGTTCTTCGGGATTGATCGAGTAGTTGATCTGCGATTCCCCAAAGTCGGGGTCATAGTATTCGTAAAAGTTGACCGTCGTTTGCGGTGTCGGTGTGATGAAGGTGTGCAGCCTGGTGGACACGTCCATGCGGCCGAAATATCCGACGTGCGTGGTCGTATACACGGTGCGCCAATCCGTGGGGTCGGCCTGCATGTGGAACCCATCGCCACCGTTGATCTCGATGACGTGATCGTTCATGACACCGCGCTGGTCCCGGCTGTTGCTCGGAATGGCCCAACCGCCGTTGTCCTGCAAACCACCGTACACCCAGTAGGGATCGCGCATGTCCACACCGATGGCGTAGTACTGGCCAACCGCCATGTTGTTGAACGCGAGGGTCGTGCGGCCACCGTCGATCGACAGGTACGCGCCCTGGTCGGTGGCCATGTAGTACTTGCCACCATCGCCTGGATCGATCCACATGTCGTGATCGTCACCACCGGTGCTCCGCCACGGGCGACCGCTCTGCCACGTTTCGCCACCGTCTCGTGAGTAGGCGAAGTCGCGCGCGATCACGTAGACGTTGTTCGGATCCGTGGGGTCGACGCGAATGCGGCCGTGATAATAGGGCCGCGAGTTGTGCCGCTCGAGGTAGGTCCACGAATCGCCGCCGTCCGTCGATTTGTATACGCCTGGGCCCGGTACGGAGAGATCGTGCGGCAACGTGTCGGACGCCTCGACGTACGCGTAGATGATGCTCGGATTGCGCGGATAGATGGCAAGATCGATCTGGCCGGTTTCGCCGGTCGGTAGGCCGGCCGTGAGCTTTTCCCAACTCTCACCGGCGTCGGTCGAGCGGAAGATTCCACCGTTTGGCCCACCACTGTACATGGAGTACGGCGTCCGCAGTCGTTGGTACATGCCAACGAACACGGTATTGGGATCATCGGGATGCAGCGCCACCACCGTGGCGCCGGTCCTGTCGTCGTCCGGCAAGCCGTTGGTCAACTTCTGCCACGTCTGGCCACCGTCGTTCGTCTTGTATAGCCCACGGTCGCCCGTGTATCCCCACAGGTGGCCGAGCGCAGCGACGTATACGATATCTCGATCGAACGGATGGGTGGCGATCTCGGCGATTTGGTGCGTCGACCCCAGCCCCACATTGGCAAAGGTTTGGCCGCCGTCGGTGGATTTGTAGATCCCATCACCCCAACCCGCGCTGTTGCGGTTGGTCGCCTCGCCGGTCCCCACCCAAATGACGCTCGTATCGCCCTGGAAAAACGCGACATCACCGATGGATTGGCTTCCGTAGTGTTCGAAGATGGGTTTGAAGGTGATGCCGGCGTTGGTCGACTTGAACACCCCACCGGATGCCGCGCCAATCAGTACTGCGCGATAGTCCTCACGCCAGGCATCGATGGCGGATATTCGGCCCATCATGGTGGCCGGCCCAATGTTGCGCCATTCGAAGGGCTGCAGAACGCCAGGTGTAGTGCGTTGTGCCTCTAGAGGTGCGGCGAGCGCGGCCGCAACGACCGGAACGATGAGAACCCACAAACGATGGGGTGACCACATGAAGGCAAGCTCCTTTTGACCGCGCGGCTTTCGTAGCCTCGAAGCTGACACGGTTCGCCACCTGAAGCTAGCTACCGACGGATTCCCAGGCGGTCGCGCCAACGCTCGAGCTGCCGTTGCAACAATACGAGACGCGCCCGGAGTTCTCCGGCAGGCCCGCGAAGTACCGAACTGAGGTCGGCCTCGACCCGCGCCAGCCACCCGTCGACCTCCCTCCGGCTCACCTTTTCGCGCCTTCCAGGGTCACCCATTTAGGACACTAACCGAATAAATACCGAAAATCAAGCACGAGCGCTCCTCGCGCCCTACCGCAAGCCGGAGATTTGGCGGAGCGCCTATCAACTCACCGATACGGTCATACCGTTCGTGGCCCTGTGGATAGCCATGCTGTGGAGCCTAGAGGTTGGATACTGGCTGACCTTGCTCCTCGCAATCCCAACATCGCTGTTCATGATTCGCCTTTTCATTTTTCAGCACGACTGCGGGCACGGCGCGTTCTTCAAGTCTCGCCGTGCCAATACCGTGTTGGGATCGATCATTGGCGTGGTCACGTTGATTCCCTATTCGTATTGGCGGCGTACTCACGCGATTCATCATGCCACGTCGGGGAATCTCGACCAGCGCGGTTTTGGCGATATCGACACGCTGACGGTGCGCGAGTACCTGAACTTGTCCGGGTGGAAGCGACTGCAGTACCGCGTCTACCGACACCCCTGGGTCATGCTCGGGGTGGGACCGCTCTACCAGTTCATCATCAAGCATCGATTTCCAGCCGACACGCCCAGGTCGTGGAAGCGTGCATGGATGAGTGTGTGGGCTACAAACATCGCGGTTGCCGCCGTCGTGGCAGTCATGTGGTTCACCATTGGCATCCAACGCTTCCTGCTCGTCCAACTGCCGCTCACGCTGCTCACCGGATCGCTCGGCGTTTTTCTGTTTTATGTGCAGCATCAGTACAAAGACACGTATTGGCGTTACCGCGAGGCGTGGGATTATTACGCCGCGGGTTTGGAAGGCTCTTCGTATTTCGATCTCCCTAGGATCCTCCATTGGTTCACGGGCAACATCGGCTATCACCACATCCATCATGTGTGTAGCCTGATTCCCAACTACCACCTGGAGCGCGCCTGGAACGAGATCCCAGCACTTCAGAAGGTCACGTGGTTGAGTATCCCTGACAGCCTAAAGACGCTGCGGCTCTCGCTGTGGGATGAGGATTCGCGACAACTCATCGGCTTCCGAGAGCTTCCTGTGGTTCGCGACCGTCTCGAGCGCGATCTGGACGATGGCGAGACGGTAAGGCCGCAGAAACCGGATGTCGTGCCACGCGCGTGGCGAGCATGAATGAAACCGAATAAACCCCGGCATGGCATGCCTGACGGCACGTCCATTGCAACCACTGGTGGCCTAGGAGGCAACCAAATGCTACGAAAAGAAGAGGAACTGGTCGCGGAGGCGTTTCGCCAAGTGCAACTGGAACTACACCAGATGCCCAGCCAGTCCGTGCAGGATTCAGTGGGGATCTACTTTACCAAGCTCCGCGAAAAAATCGCCGAGCTGTTCGCGGCCGAATCGCAGAAGTTCGACCGGGAGCGCTTCGACAAGGCATGTGACCCCGATACGGCGTCGCCGCAACCACGCGTCGAGCGCCGCTCGCGCGTCGCATAGAACCCACACCGTAGTACCTTAGCCGCGCCGGTGACCTGCCGCGGGTGACCTAGCTCACACCCAGGATCCGGCGCGCATTCCCCCCATAGATCATTTCACGGTCGGCGTCTGTAACATTCACGGCAGCCAGGGAATCGACCATTTTCCCCAGACTCCCAATGAGATGGGGGTAGTCGCTGCCGGCCAGGATACGGTCGGCACCGGCGAATTCGATGGCCAGGCGAAGCGCGGCAGGGTCAAAGTTGACCGTGTCGTAGTAGAACGCCTTCAGGTATTCCGATGGCGGCTGGGAGATATGCTCCCGACACTCGGGGTAGGCTTCGAATCCTCGATCGAGCCGTTCAGCCAGATAGGGAATCGCGCCGCCCAGGTGCCCCAACACCCACGTGATCCCGGGAAACCGCTCGACCACACCACTGAACACCAGCCCTGCCGCCGCCAGCGTCGTGTCGAACATGAACCCCACGAGCGGCATCAACCAGTACTCCTCCATCGCTTCCACACCGGGGGGGAAATTGGGATGGATGTACAACACCGCGTTCTTGTCACTCGCCCGCTCGTACAGGGGCCAAAACCGCTCGTCCGACAGCGCCACGCCATTCACATTCCCGAACAGCATGACACCGGGCAGGGCCAACTCGTCCAGCACGCGATCGAACTCGCCCGCGCACGCGCCCGGCTCGTTGAGCGGCAGCGTCCCGAGCGCGGTGAATCGATCCGATCGGTCACGCACGATCGTCGCTAGACAATCGTTGGCCAGCGCCGCAAGCTCGACGCTTCGGGCGGGAGTTTCGATGAGCGTGCCCGGGGCCGTGAACGTCAGCACCTGCATGTCGATTCCCGCTTCGTCGAGCACCTGGGTCCGAACGCTGATGTCCCGATGCCCCGGGACGATGTAGTTCTTGTCGCCGGGTGAATGCAGCACCGGATTACCGTCGTCATCTTCTGAGACGGTGTACGCGCTCGGCCCTTCGCGAATTGCCGCGATGTACTCAGGCGGGTAGTAGTGGTTGTGGAAGTCCAGGATCCTCATGCCGTATCCGTCCTTTGCCGAGTAAAGCGAGTCCAGAAGTAATACACCGGGAAACCGACCAGCACGAGCGATAGCCCGCTGACGGCTTCGTTGGTGTTGGTGACGAGCTGGTTGATTACGATCGCCAGGGACATCAGGACGAAGAGCACCGGCGCGAACGGGTAGCCCCACGCGGAGTATTCGCGTTTGATATCCGGGCGGCGACGCAACAGCAGCAGACTCGCCGCCAGCAATGCAAAAAAGATCCACTCTGTGTAGATCACGCGCGTAAAGAGCGCCCGGAACGTCCCGGTCATCACGAGAAACGACGCCCATCCGGCCTGGAGAACGATCGCGCGATGTGGCGTCCGAAACGTGGGGTGGACCTCTCCGAACCACCGGAACAGTAGTCCATCCTTGGCCATGGAGTAGTACACGCGCGGGCCCGCCAGAATGATCCCGCTGAGCGCGCCGAACGTGGAGAACATTACGACGCTCGACATCAAGCTCCCCCCGCCAAAACCAAAGAGTGAATCAGCCAAATCGGCAGCAACACGGGTCGATGAGGCGACGGTGTCGATGGGGAGCACATACATGTAGACAGCGTTCATAGCGAGATAACTCGCCGTAACTACGAAGGTGCCAATGACGAGGGCGCGCGGGATGGTTTTCTTGGGCTCAACCGTCTCGCCGGCATTGTACGTGACCATATGCCACCCGCCAAACGCGAAGAGACCGGCCACGAGGGCGGTCAAGAAATCGCTGACGCCGATGTCGGTCGCGACGGAACTCGCGACAAAGTGTTCCGGGACGCGGGCTCCGAGTACTGCTCCGGCAACAATGATCAACGCGATGGCCGCGACCTTGCCTATCGTGAAGCCCGTCTGCACCAGCATGCCGTGTTTCACACCCAGATAGTTCACTCCCGACAACACGACGATGGCACCGACCGCGACGATCTTCGTGCCGAGGTCTCCCAGCGATACGAAGTACCCCGTGTAGCGCGCAAACACCATGGCGATGGCCGCGATGATACCGGAGTGCATGCTCCAGAACATCGCCCACCCCCACAGGAACCCTACGGACGGGTGGTATGCCTCTCGTAGATAGACGTAGACACCGCCCGTTTGCGGGAAGGTCGACGCCAGCTCCGCGCAGACGAGAGCGCCAATCAACGTCAACACCCCACTGACCAACCACACCAGCAAGACCGCCATGACGGTCGGAACCTGCCCCGTGATTTCCGAGGGTTGCACGAAGATCGACGCACCGATGATGGTCCCGACGACCATCGCCGTGGCATGGGGCAGTCGTATGGCTCGCCGTAGGTCCGGCATGCGATCAGCCTGAGTGGAGGAGGAGAGAATATGAGGTCCGGCTCACAGATCCGATACGGCCACCGTCGCTCCGGTGTTGGAGGTGCCCGACTCGCTGCCCACTACTATGTTTACCGCTGACAGAACGATTCGCCTAGCGAAGGAGACCCAATGCTGGCCACTCTCACCACCTCCGTCG
>JBDHLU010000243.1:0-6542 GCA_039656555.1 Gemmatimonadota bacterium
CATCAACCCTTTCAACGGAGAGGGGATTGCATACGCCTACGAGACAGGGCGGATCGCAGCCGATCACGTGCTAAATGCCCTTGCGGCTGATGACCTTGGTCTGCTCGGCGTCTACAAGGACGAACTCGACGCTGTGTACGGCCTGTACTTCCGGGTTTCACGCGCCTTCGTCCGGCTGATTGGGCGCCCCGGAGCCATGCGCCTTCTCACCCAGACCGGGCTTCGCAACAAGACGGTCATGGAGTGGACGCTTCGGGTGATGGCGAACCTGATGCGCCCGGAAGACAAGGGCATGGGTGAACGCGCCTACGACGTGATCGAGCGCATCGTTCGCGTGGGACCCAACCCATAGTGTTGACCATGGTCGGGGCCGGGGCGCCGATTCCCGTTCCAGACGTTGTACTGCTGGTCGTTGCCTGACGCGCCTACCCGACCTCTGACCCAAGCGGCGTCGAGCTTCCCGATTCCCGATCAGACAGCATCGGGTGTCGGGTGTCGGGTGTCGGGTGTCGGGTGTCGGGTGTCGGGTGTCGGGTGTCGGGTGTCGGGTGTCGGGTGTCGGGTATCGGACAGCGGCAACGGGGCCGGCAAGTTGCCGACCCCGTCGCTGATCGCCAATCGCTTCTCCTACGCCATCAATCCCTGCACGTAGTAGACGACGGTGATCGCTACGAACAAGTAGGCGACATCAATCAGCCACGTATCTCGGTTCTTGCCCGCCCAGATGACATCGCCGTAGGCGGCGGAGCCGATCAAGAAGACGCCAAAGATCAGTCCCATCACGATGGCATGCTCGAAGTTGTCTCCCACCCCGAAGAAATTGATGGCAGCGCTGAGCACGAACATGGAGATGAACATCGTGATCAGCTTGTCGGTTGCGGGGACCCCGCTCTCCATCGGCTGCCCGGTTGCCTTTGACCACTGCTTGCCGAACAAAGGCCCATACCAGACGTATCCGATCACCATGAATACGACGGCACCGATCGCAACGGCTAGGTAGTCGAGATCTCCGACCCGATCGAAGAAGTCACTAAATGACAAGGTCTTCCTCCCTTGTGTTGATCAGCGGAGGCTACTGCCCCGGAGCGGTGGATGTCGTTCGGTCTGTGTCAGTACGATGGCTGCCGGCGGCGCTCACGTTGCGTTTGGCGCTGCGGTCGGCACGGTTGAAATGCGATCCAGCCCGAACGAGAACAGCCGAACCCGGTGAACACGATTCCGACCGGGGCGGGAGGGGTCGATCGCTGAGGCAGTCGAAACAAGTCACCGCCACTGGAGATGGACTGCCCCTCTCGGCGGTGTTTCCTTCCCCAGATCGACTGCCGGCCGCGTTCTCCACGGAGGCGCGCCGCCGCCTGCATCCGGTTTCGATGGGCTGCTCACCCGACCTAGGCTTCAACGGTCCCCGAGATGCACGAGATGTCGCTGACCGCATACCTGCCGATCGCCATCATGTTCCTTCTGGTTCTCGTCTTTGGCGGGATCTCGATGTTGGCGAGTCGCTGGCTGGTCTCTCAGAACCCGACGCCCGAGAAGCTCGAACCGTACGAGTGCGGAATCGTCCCGCTGCAGGAACCGGTACAGCGGTTCCCGGTGAAGTTCTATCTGGTGGCAATGCTCTTCGTGATCTTCGATATCGAGATCGTGTTCCTGTTCGCCTGGGCCAGCCGATTTGATTCCCTCGGCTGGTTCGGAGTCGCCGCAGTCGGGATCTTCACGCTGCTCCTCGTCGAGACTCTCGTGTACGTCTGGAAGCGCGGGGCGCTCGACTGGAACGTCGCCAGCCGTCGCCGCCGCCTGGTCGTCCCGGAGTTCGAGGACGCTGCTTGATGGGGGGTACGTCGACCCCTCCTGGTTTCGTGACGGGTGTGATGGATAAGGCCGTCAATTGGGCCCGAACCCGGTCGATGTGGCCGGCGTCGTTCGGGCTGGCCTGCTGTGCCATCGAGATGATGGCGACCGGCGGGGCTCACAACGACATGTCCCGCTTCGGGATGGAGGTGTTCCGAGCGTCGCCTCGTCAGGCGGACTTGATGATTGTTGCCGGCAGGGTTTCGCAGAAGATGGCGCCTGTGCTTCGCCAGGTGTACGACCAGATGGCTGAGCCGAAGTGGGTGATTTCGATGGGAGCCTGTGCCTCCACGGGCGGCATGTTTAACAACTACGCGCTTGTTCAAGGAGTCGATCAGGTAGTTCCCGTCGATATGTACGTTCCGGGTTGCCCGCCGGGTCCCCAATCGCTGCTGCATGGCATATTGTCGCTACAAGAGGCCATCAAAGCCGGGGAGATCGTCCGATGACCTCAATCCCTTCCACGCTGATGGCGACAGCTGATGCGTTCGCCAATGCCGAGTTCGAATTGGTGTTGGGCGACGCCGTGGCGCGCGTTCCTGCCGGGGATGTTGTTGGGTTTCTTGAATCGGTCAAGAGCGCCGGTTACGAGATGTTCATCGATCTGTGTGCCGTGGACTATCTGAGGCGGGACCCCCGGTTCGCTGAGCCGACGATGCCGACGATCACGACCGTTTACCCGGGTGCCGACTTCTACGAGCGCGAAGCGTTTGATCTGTTTGGTATCAACTTCTCGGGTCACCCCGACCTCACCAGAATCTTGCTCCCGGATGAATGGGAAGGCCATCCGCTGCGCAAGGACGTAGCCGTCGGGAGTATCCCCGTGCAGTTCACCGGAATGGCTCGGGGCGATGAGTAACCCGCCCGACATAACCGCGGGCGACCTCGAGGCCGCGAAGGACTCTGCTGACCGGCGCTCGATTCACGATCTGTGGCTGAGTGGCACCGAGGCTCCGCGCGAGCTGGGACCGTTTACCGACGAGGGTGCGCAGGAGATGCTGGCGGAGGAGTCCGCTCAGATCCTCGCCAGTCAGCTTGGAACCCTGATCGAAGATGACTACGAGCATGCCGTGAGGCCAGGTGACGACGAACTACAAATCCTCAACATGGGACCGCAGCATCCGGCAACGCACGGAGTTCTTCGACTCCACATGGAACTTGATGGTGAGACGATTCGCCGGGTGAAGCCGATTATCGGGTACCTCCACACCGGGATGGAGAAGACTGCCGAGGCTCTCAGCTATATGCAGGGCTCGACGAATGTCACCCGCATGGACTACCTCTCGCCTCTGCACAACGAACTTTGCTTTTCGCTCGCCACCGAGAAGCTGCTCGAGGTCGAGGTGCCGCCCCGTGCACAGGCGATCCGGGTTCTCATGTCGGAACTCAACAGGATTGCCAGCCACCTTCTGTGGAGTGCCACGTCGGGGTTCGACATAGGCGCCCTGTCGATGATGATCTACGGCCTGCGCGAGCGCGAGGCGGTGCTTGATTTCTTTGAGAAGACGACCGGACTACGGATGAATCACAACTTCATTCGCCCAGGCGGTGTCGCGGCTGACCTTCCGGAAGGTTGGCGCGACGATGTCACAGCCGTCATCGAGACGGTGACAGCAGGCCTGGCTGACTTCGAGACGTTGCTGTTGGGAAATCCGATCTTCATAGAGCGGACGAAGGGCATCGGCATCCTCACCCGTGAGGAGTGTCTCGCCTATGGCGTCACCGGGCCTTTAGCCCGAGCGTCGGGGATCGACTACGACGTCCGCAAGGCGTTCCCGTATTCAGGGTTCGAGCAATACGAATTCGAGGCCCCGGTCACGTCGAACGGTGACGTGTACGACCGATTCCTCGTTCGGTTCGAGGAGATGCGTCAGTCGATGCGCATTCTTGAGCAGGTCATGGAGACGATCCCCGATGGGGATTACCGCACCGAGGATCGCAAGGTGACACCTCCCCCGCGGGCTCGGATCGATGAGTCTATGGAGGCGCTCATCCATCACTTCAAGATCTTCACGGAGGGCTTCAAGGTGCCGCCCGGCGAGACGTATCAGGCCGTGGAGTCGTCGCGCGGCGAACTCGGCATGTACCTCGTCTCGGACGGCGGACCCAAGCCGTGGCGCCTCCACGTGCGCGGGCCCTCGTTCGCCAACGTGCAGTCGCTCCCGATGATGCTCACGGATTCACTCATTGCCGACACTGTCGCGGCGCTGGCCTCAGCCGATCCGGTGATGGGAGACGTCGACCGATGAGCTGGCCTGTCGACCTCCACGTTCGCGCTGAGGCGATCGTCGCCAAGTACCCCGAGACCCGCTCGGCGGTGATGCCGTTGCTGTACCTCGCCATGCACCAGGAGGGCCGTCTCACATCCGAGGGGATGCGCGAGGTCGCCGAGTACACGGGGCTCACGCCGGTGCAGGTCGAGTCGGTGGCGTCGTTCTACTCGATGTACAAGGAATCGGTCGGGGATTACATAGTGTCGGTGTGCACGTCGATCTCGTGCCACCTCCTCGGTGGCGACGGCGTCCTCGAGGCCGTGGCGGACGAAGTCGAAGTGCCCGCAGGCGGCACCGGTGCCGATGGCTTGTTCTCCATCGAGGGTGTCGAGTGCATCGGAGCCTGTGGAGGGGCGCCCGCGATCCAGGTCAACTACGAGCTCGTCGAAGGGATCACACCTGAGTCGGGTCGCCGCTTGTGTCGGTGGCTCGACGACGATCGACCCGACGTCATCACGTCCGACCACATGCAGGCCGAGTTCGGCGGACCCCGATCTTTCGAGTGGGGTCCGGAGGAGCCGGAAGGGGCAACAGGGCCGGTCCCGGCGTTCGGGCCACTCGGCACGGCGGGACGGCGCTCATGACCGATCGGATCCTCACCACCCGCATGCAGGCGCACCCGACAGATTCCAACACCATGGCGCGGTATGAGGCGACCGGCGGGTACTCCACGCTCCGTAGAGCGATTACCGAGATGACCCCGGAGCAGATCATCGATGAAGTCAAAGCCGCCAATCTCCGCGGTCGCGGTGGCGCCGGCTTTCCTGCCGGGATCAAATGGGGCTTCCTCGCCCCTGCCGAGCCCCGGTACCTGGTGGTCAACGGCGACGAGTCCGAGCCGGGCACCTTCAAGGATCGTCAGCTACTCGAGCGTGATCCCCATCAACTCATCGAGGGGATCATCCTGTCGTCGTTTGCGCTCGGGGTGAATCACTCCTTCATCTACATCAGGGGTGAGTACCCGCGCCCAGCCCGCAGGGTGCAGCGCGCCATCGATGAGGCCTATGAGGCCGGATACCTCGGGAAGAGCATCCTCGGCTCGGAATTCTCTGTCGACCTCACCGTGCATCTTGGAGCCGGCGCATACATATGCGGTGAGGAGACTGCGTTGCTCAACTCGCTGGAGGGTCGCCGCGGTGAGCCGCGGATCAAACCTCCGTTCCCGGCCGTCGAGGGCCTGTACTCCAAACCGACGATCGTCAACAACGTGGAGACGATCTCAAACATCCCGTGGATCGTGGCCAACGGCGGAGCCGCCTACGACGCCATCGGTCCCGAGGGATCGCACGGCACCCGGCTGTTCTCGTTGTCGGGGCACGTGGCACGCCCGGGCAACTACGAGATCGTGATGGGGATGAGTTGGCGCGACCTCATCTACGATATCGGCGGCGGGATCCGCGATGGGAACGGACTCAAGTGCTGGATTCCGGGTGGTGCTTCGGCCCCGTGGTTCATGCCCGAGTTGCTCGATGAGCCGGTCACTCTCGACGACACGGGACGACTCGGCTCGATGCTCGGTTCGGGCGCGGTCATCGTCATGGACGAGGCGACGAACGTCGTGGCTGCTGCTCTCAGCATCGTGAAGTTCTTCGCCCACGAGTCGTGCGGTCAGTGCACCCCGTGCCGGGAGGGTACGACCTGGTTGCAGCGGATACTGCAGCGGATCCTCGCCGGCCATGGACGTCAGGCCGACATCGGACTGCTGCTCGACGTGTGCGACAACATTTCCCCCGGCCTCAGTTGGCCCCCTGCTCAGACCACGATCTGCCCCCTCGGCCCTTCTGTGGTGTCCCCGATCACATCGATCATGAGCCACTTCCGCGCCGAGGTCGAGGCGATGATCCGAGGAGCGGAGTCGGCCGGTGTCTGAGCGCATCAACATCACCCTGGACGGTCGTGAGGTGGAGGCCGACGCCGGGACGCTGCTCATCCAGGCTGCCCAGGACGCCGGAACGTACGTGCCGCGGTTTTGCTGGCACCCTCGCATGGAGCCGGTCGGCATGTGTCGGATGTGCCTCGTCGAAGTCGAAGGCCCGAGGGGCACGATGCTCACGACGTCTTGCACGATTCCGGTGAACGACGGAATGGTGGTCCACACGACCAGCGAGACGGTCAAGAAGGCTCAGGAGGGCGTTCTCGAGTTCCTCCTCATCAATCACCCTCTCGACTGCCCCGTGTGCGATCGGGGCGGCGAGTGCCCCCTCCAGGACCAGACGATGGCCTACGGGCCGGGCGAAAGTCGGTATGTCGAGGAGAAGCGGCACTTCGAGAAGCCGATTCCGATCAGCGCCCTCGTGCTGCTCGACCGGGAACGCTGCATCCTGTGCGCCAGGTGCACTCGGTTCAGCGACGAGATCTCCGGGGATCCCCTCATCGAGTTCATCGATCGGGGCAATCAAACCCAGGTGAACACTTTCC
>JBDHLU010000244.1:0-4111 GCA_039656555.1 Gemmatimonadota bacterium
AGCCCCCATTGTCCGTCATCAACAAATCCCAAGCCTCCACAGTAGGCTATTTGGAAACCGCCGCGGGAGATGCGGCTCGAGGTATCGAAGACTCCAACACCGACGTGACGTACTGTATCGGCTCCTGCGATCTCGTCCAACGAAGTAGCATCAATCATGTCCTGGAGCGTGATTTCGTCATCGTGAACCTGAGCCAAGGAATCGAGGTTGTCACACACGAGAAAGTCTGCGTCACCAATCTCAGACCAACAAGCCTTGTGCACCATCGCGTCAGCCAGATTAACCGTTGCGAACCGTCGCACTGCGGAGTCGCCGCGCTCTGGATCTCTGCCGCAGTCTGCATCCCTTTCGAAATCCCTAAGCTGCTTCCTGTTCATGCCGCCATAGAAGGGGAAGAGGCTAAAAGTGGAGCCGGCAAGCGCTACAACGCCACATACTCCATCTTCGTAGAGCACCAGAGAATCACCGATCAGGAGAGAATCACCCCTCAAGGAATTGGTGAGGCCAGTCGATAGGGTATTTGGAATCAACACGTCGACATCCCCAAGCGGCGTGGTGCCGTTGCTACCCTTGAGCCGCACCCGGAACATGTCCACCCCAATACCCTTCTTGCCCCGCGTGGTCAACACTTCGACATCGTAGAGGGCCGTATCGGCGGTCAGATCGATCGTGATGGTCACCAACAACTCCTCGGAATCGACGAAAATGGTCGTATCCGTGCGCACCTTCGCGCTCGGCTCGCCATTCAAGAACATTGTCACTTCGGAGCCGTCGTCAAACCCGGATCCAAGAACGTGCACGTCGAGCGTCGTTTCCTGGGGTGCATTATCAGGGACTGTTTCGTTCACCTTTGGACCGCGTGGACCGCCCCCACCTCCCCTGGCTAGCATCAAATCTGAGACAATGGGTTCGGTTGGCTCTTCCTGGGTGCAACTCGTTAACAAGAACATCGTGGCAATGGCAACCAGGCCACGGATCGCAAACGACGAACGGTGCACGGCAATCATGATTAACTCCCTATGTGAAGACCGATACAGATCCCTCTGTATCTCCTGTCTAACGGTCAACGACAGAACTATTGCGCTACAGTTTTGACCATCCCGGCCCCGACCACTTGATAGGCCGCCCAGTAGTACGGAGATCGATAGCGTTTATCCGACATCATCTCCCGCTGGGCCTGGGCGAGAGCCTCGGTAGGCCCATACTTGAAGAGGTGATCGTAGTAGCTCTTGGCGAAGGCAGTCGCACCCTCATCCTCCACACGCCATAATGTCGCGATGACGTTCTCTGCTCCGGCGTACAGGAAGGCGAGGGCCAGTGTTGTGTAATCCTCCCCAGTGGCGAACGCCGTCGACCCCACCGTGCCGACGCCGGTTTCGCAACCAGAGAGGAACACGACAGTACTCGAGATCGACATGTCGAGGATCTCGTGTACCTCGAGACGACCATCGTCATGCGGTTCGCCGCTGCCAGGAGCAAGCTCGATTTGAGAAAAGAGCGGGTTCTGAATGTTCAAAACCCCGTGCGTGGCAATGTGAACGATCCCTGGTTGCGCTAAGGCCGCGCGAACTCGTGACTCTGTAGCGTCGCGCCCATTCACCGCGCGGCCGCGGCTTACCGCACGGACGAATGCCTGTACCTCAGTTCTCGTAGCCGGGAGGGAGCGCGATAGTGGAGCGAACGCGACACCACCGAAGTTCTCGTAGAGAGAGCCTGACTCAAGAGCGTTACCGCCACGCAGCAGAGGCAGAGCCGCGGCGATGGGCGGCACCTGAACGTCGTAATCCTCCGCCAAATACCGGCCTGACACTCGGTTCTCCAACGCTGCGAACGGCAGATAACTGAGCACGCCGTGTGGCACCACAATCAAACTCGTGACGCCGCCCAGGCGATCGGCCGACAACGCCGGTTCGATCAGAACCTCGTAGAGACCGGCCAGGACCTCCGTCGCACCAGCGGCATCGGCTGTCGGACTGCCCACGAGATCGCGGGCGATACGAACGCGACGGGCGAGCACCTCGGCTGAGATCGGAACGGTGACGACATCAACCCCGTCGCGGGTCACCACGAACGTGAAGAGCTGGTCGGGCGTCACGAAGTACTGCAACAACGCCTCGTTTATCCGCAACGACTGTCTGATTTCATCGACGCCCGCCGCACCTTGGCCGAGCAGCGGTGATCTGTCTGATTCGAGGTCCACAGCGCGAGCCAGCAACGCTTCGTAGTCTGAACGCGCTTGCAACAGCCGATCGCTTGCGTCTCGGACGTCCGCAGGCGACTCCAACTCCCCCTCTCTCAGCTCCGTGGTCAGCATGCCGACCATCCTGAGAAGTCGGTCTGATTCGTGGAGATTGCGCTGGTACAGGGTAGGCTCCCCGTTCGTCGGCGGCGCCGCCCCGATGTGTTCGAGCAGCGCCCGGCCGCGCGAGCGATCGGCGGCTTCGAAGGCTCGCTCGATTTCACCTTGCTCCAGCAGAGCCGAGACAAGCGTGCCGTAGGCTTCCAATCTCCTGCTCGCATAAGCGGTGCGAAGGATGCCGGTTCCCGCTCCAGCACGGACCCTTTCGATCACGGTCACCGCACGGTGTGCCGCAGCAGTGGCAGAGTCTTGCCGCCCCAATGCGAAGTACGCGCGCGCCCTTAAGACCTCGACTTCCCACTCGGTGTCGTACCCGCCCGCTGAAAGATCGGCGGCGCCCAAATCGAGTGTGCTCAGCACATGCTCAGGACGTTCGTCTCTCTCGGCTATTCGTGCTTCGACAAGCAGCACGTCCATTCTGGCCGTGCGCGCATCGAATTCAGCAGCCAGTCGCTTTGCGACATCCAAATGCGCGGCCGAGGCGGATTTATCGCCGGCTTGATGCTCGAGGTCGGCGAGCAAGACACGGTCGGCCAGCTCCTCCCAGTGCGCCTCGACTGACCGGTGGACTTCGAGGGCCCGCTCTGCAAATTCGATCGCGCGCGTCGGTTCTCCGAGAAGCGAATAGATCTCTGCACGACTGCGTTGATCTGCACCGGTCTCTTCCACCACACCGCTTTGCTCGTTGAGTTCTACCGCCTCGGCATAGAGGGCGAGCGCCCTTCGATAGTCCCCGGCGGTACGGTGCACCTCGGCGAGGGCCTCTATGCTGCTCGCCTCTTCACTACGCATCCCGCGTTCACGAGCTAGCCGAATGGCACTGTCCAAAACGACTATTGCCTGCCCGATCTCTCCAATTGCCGAATACGCAGTTCCCAACTGCCCAAGTGCGTTGATCTTCCCGGACTCATACTCGAGGGAGTCAAAAAGCGGGATCGCCTGTTGCAGGTTGGAGATCGCCGCCAGAGGATCACCGGTCCAGATTTGCAGCATCGCAAGATTGATGGTGGCAGCCATTACCCATCTTGCGTGGCCGATTGAGAAACTGAGATCACGGCCTGTGATGAATAAAGTCCGGGCTTGGTCGAACTCGCCGAGATCATTGTAGATCAATCCACGGTTGATCGAGACAATCGCACGAACGCTGTCGTACGCGTCCTCAGACGCGGACGCCAGCGTTCTCTCAAAGAACTCCAACGCGTCGGACCGCCGCGCCTCGGCCCACGCAAGCAGGCCCAGTGCGTTGTACGAGTGGCGGAGCTCGGGCTGGAGTCCGATCTGGAGCTTCAATTGAAGGGCCGCCTCGCCGAGAGTCCGCGCTCTGGCGAAATCGCCTTCTCGATATGCCGTCAGCCCCAACAGGGTGAGGATCCGCGCCTCGGAGGCAGAATCATATTGGGCACGGGCGTCTCGCAAAGCCGGATCCATCAAGGCGTGCACGCTATCGTACTCTGCACGACGGTAGATTTCGACAGCGCGTTCGATGACAGAGTCGACACTTGCCGCCAGGAGTTGGACGGCGCGTGAATCGATACCTGGCTCGTCTTGGGTCCGTTCGGATTCGGATCGTTCCGGTGGATCTCGGGACGACGAGCAGCCATTCACGGCTGCGATGCACAGACAGGCAATCGCGAGTTGCCCTCTCAACGGGCCACCTCGAACGCCTGCGTTCCCGATGTGACCGAACGCCCGTCGAGAAGCAGTGCGTCCACGTACCAGAAGTAGCTCTCACCTGGATCCAGGTTCACATCC
>JBDHLU010000245.1:0-4077 GCA_039656555.1 Gemmatimonadota bacterium
CCGAACTCTCGCATATCGAGGATACGGTCGAACCGGCTTGCGACCTCGCGGTCGTGGGTGACGGCGACGAGCGTGGCACCGACGGCCTTGGTGTTCTCCAGAAGAAGATCGACTACGCGCTGTTTGTTGGTCGGATCGAGATTGCCCGTCGGTTCGTCGGCTAGTATCAACGATGGCTCGGGAACCAACGCGCGGCAGAGCGCAACGCGTTGCCGTTCCCCCTGCGAGAGGCGCGCCACGTTGCGGTGCAACTTGTCGCCAATCTCCACACCATCTGCCAAGTCACGCGCGCGGGTCCGGACACTATCGTCGAGACGCAGGGCCGGCGACAGGTGATACGGGAGCAACACGTTGTCGAGAACGGACAGATACTCCAGCAACTCGAATTCTTGGAACACTAGGCCTATGTGCTGCACGCGGAACTGCCGTCGTATGCGGTCGGGCATGTCGGAGACGTGTTGCCCTGCCGTTTCGACCGAACCACGATGGGGCGTGGTGATGCCCGCGATGAGGTTGAGCAACGTGGTCTTGCCGGATCCGCTCGGCCCGACGATGGCGACCCGTTCGTGATCGGCCACCTCGAGGTTCGTCATGCGGAGCACGAAGTCACTCTTCTTATATTGGAATTCCAGATCGCGGATACGGATCACACCCGCGTCTCCTCCAACAACTCCAAGCCGGTGATCTTCCACCGGCCGTCGACGACCTCCACCGTGATGCGGGCTTCGTACTGGTTCACCCGCTGGTGAATGTGCCCCCAATGCCCGACCGAGCCCATCACCCTCCATGTCATGTGTGACACGAACCCGCCGCCAGGCACGCTCGAATAATCGCCGTCCAGGATGTCGACTTCCTTCACCTTGGCCCTGGCGCCACCCTGGTTCGCAAGCTCGAGGCTGCGCTGGGTCTCGAGGTAAACCTCGGTCAGCAAGTCACCCGTCGTACTCTCTTCGAGCGCATCGTAGATGCGCCCTTCATCTCGAAAATCGAATGCGCGGTATACGTTGCGTAGCAAGCCGTGGACGACGGCCTCAGCTTGGTCATCGGAAACACCCGAACCGACGGCCCGCGGAAACGAAAAGCCAATCAGCGCAATCAAGCCGAGAGCCGCAACGATCACGGGGCCACCGGGCAATCGTCGTTCGATCACTGCCCGGCGTTGCTTGTATCCGAGAACTGCGATTCCAACAGTGGCGAGGACCATCCCTATAAGGAATACGAAACGATTTCGTGGTGGTGCGGAGACATCGACCAGCGCCTGGCTGGTGGGGTTCGTCAGGAAGTTCTGCCATCGGAGCACGTTGTCTCCGTCGGAGAGGATGTACGGGAGTGATCCCGCCTCATCCGTTGCAGTCGTGGGTACCAGAGGGATGCGGTCGGTGAAGAGATCCCACGTCATCGTGACGTCGTTCGGTAGACTGTCCACCGGATAGACGAAGATCACGCCCATCGTAGCCTGGATGACATCCAAGTCCTCGGCGGGTTCGATGACACCCGACGTGCGAAGATTCCGGTAGATGAAATGTGCCCGGTCGAAAAGGCCGTCAACTCGTCGACCGTCAATCGTCAATGGTGCCTGCTTGAAGAGGAAGTCCACCACCCGCTGCTTCAGTGCTTCCTGATCCTCCGCTCGAATCGTGTCTCTGCCGGCCAGGTCGAGATCGACCCATGCTTCGAGGTCCTTAGGCCGGAACACGATCTCCTTGCGGACCTCGTACGGCTCGACGTACAGGAAAGCCGAGATCGGTGCAAAATACTGTCGCCTGAGATTGCGGTTGTCGAACTCGGAGAACCACGGGTCATCCCAATCGAGATTGACGGTCTCCGGTTGGCTCAGGTAGCGATAGTCATTGACCGGAAGGTTTCGGTGATACGTGATAAAGCCGATGTTGGCGGCTCCGGTCTTGTCTACGCGAGGCGGTGCGAACGTCAGTTGCGCGGGTGTGCGGTCCAGCCCGTAGGCCAGGCGCAACTCGATGACGCGCTCTGCTTCTTCGTCTGCTCCGAGCACAATGGGTTCGCCCGTGACCTCATCTCGCTTGATGCGGTCGCGGGCCAGGAGTCCCACGATGTCGCCTTGGAGGGGCGCACGGCCATCGGTGATGACGAAGTCCTCAGTAAAGAAGCGGTCGAGTCTGTCGGCCCACGGCTCGGGATCGAGTCCGAGAGCCTCGTACACTTCATTGGGCATCGCATTGCGGAAGGCCGGGATGTCGGAGGCACCGATCTCGAGATCGACGAAAATCGAATCGTGCTCGACGAAAATCTCGGCGATGGTGGACGCGAGCATGGCCCGAGTGATGACGATGGCGTCGGAGCGGAGCAGCGAAGTGGCGGTGAGTGACAGCGCCGCCAGGAGGATTACCCGGAATCGCATTTGGTGAATATACCCGACACTGAAGTATGGATCGGCGTTAGCGCGACGCGTCCTGAAGGACGCCCATCCGTTTGGCTCTCTATCTACCTTCCCTGCACCGCTACCCTTTCGCGGGGCACCACCAAACGTCGCTGCCTCACTGCAGGCCAACCTCCCGGATCTTGTCCAGGCCCTCCCGCAGCAATCCCGCCCAATACTCGAAGAGCCTCGTCAGGTCGGCTTTCACAAAGCCCGGCTGAATTGACGCCCAACCAGCACTCGAGGTCGGGTCTCCGCGGTCAGCCAAGCGGGCCAGAATCTCTTGACTCTCCGAATCATAGAGCTCGAGAAGTGCCGTGACTTCGGCGTAGGAGCTCACGCCGCCTTGCTGCCCTCGGGCGGTGCTCTGGGTCGGTACCTTGATCACCAGATCGATGACGTAAGCCTCGATATGAAGAACATCGGGACCAGGAGCATCCACGAGCTGATACCCATCATCCTTGGTCAACTCCTTGACCAACGCGTCCCGATACAAATCCTTGAGAACATCCATCTGAGAAGAACTCAGAGCGTAGTTCCGCTCTTCGGGCATCCCAGTGGTGGCTCGGCGGCGCCCTTCCGGATCCTTCCTGTAGGCAACCCTAATTTCACCGAGCCTCACCTTGGTGTAAATCTGCAGATTCAAATCGGGCTTCACGTAGGCCAACTCCATGACGGAATTGTCCACTCTGTAGAGTCCATCTACGGAGATCTCAGCATCCGGGCCGGTCTGCACCGTTGGGGTTTGCGCCGCGGCGGTGGAGCCGTAACCAGCCAATCCAACCAGGATTCCCGCTGTCGTTACCAGCTTGAAGAGTGATCTCATCTTCTGCTCCCAAAAAAATGTTTTTGCCGCTCGTGTCGTCGACATGCGTTAGTCAGACCGTGAGCCATCGAAGGTGTCTGCGCTAACCATGCAGGGCAGCCAGACTGAGCATCTTTCGCGACGATCCTGCTTCTGAATTCATCGGGACGCCAGCCCTAGTTCTCCGGTGGAAACTTGTCGAGAAGTTTAGCGATGGCCCGATTGACGTTTTCTGTACGTTCTTCGGGTGACTGGTTCTCATTGAGTTTCGCCTGGGCCGACGCCGAGAATACCAGCTCTTCGATACGCGCGTCGATGATCTCGATCACCAAGGACCCCTCAGTCCATTCGTTAACCGAAGTGCTGGAGTAGCTCACGCCGCCCCCCCAACCGCCTCGGCCGCGACGGTATCGACCGTAGCCGCCGCCGTACGACGTGCCATAGGTCGAGACACTCATCTTCCCTTCCGTCGCCGCATCCCAGGCAATGAGAAGGTCAGGATCCGACTGCGTCATGCGGAGACCCTTCTCCTGCATTACCGATTCGATCGCTGCTACTACACGTGCGGCGAAGAGTCGCTGGGACTCGGGCCGCGGTTCTTAGCAAGGCGGCTTCATTACTAACGTAACTCGGCGGCATTGGCGCGGCGACGTGCGCATCGTAACAAGGACGAGGTGCTCGGCGCTTCGCGACGCGTCCAAAAGGACGGACCCCACTCCCCCGCCCTTCAGGGCGGGTCGCCGCAGGCGCCGAGCGATGGCTTCAGCCACCGAGGAGCGCCAGCGCAGCGATCTCGGGCTCGGTTCGGGGAAGCAAGGCAAAGCATACCTCCTTCCAAGGGTTGTGAATGAGTGAACCAACGCGGTTTGCAGGCATC
>JBDHLU010000246.1:0-4051 GCA_039656555.1 Gemmatimonadota bacterium
GGGCCTGATCTCCATGTTATGCCCATGACCGAGATCACCTCGCTCCTCTCGACCGCCCTCGCGGACCGCTACCAGATCGAACGCCACCTGGGCGAAGGTGGCCATGGCCACCGTCTATGTGGCGCACGACTGCGGCGCGCCGACGCTGGTCGCGATGGACGCCGACGGCGACTGGCTTGTCTGCGAGGAGAAGCGGTGGACCACCGACATTCGGGTTCTGGAACTCCGGTGACGACGGAGTCCTTCCTGGGGCGAACTGTGCTGGCGAGGGCGACAGCGTGCGGTGCTTTCTGCTGCCTCTTGGCGGGCGCTTGCTCGTCCTTGCCCGAAACAGCGATGTGGGCGGACACCTCCCCGCACGAGAGCCGCTTCGTGCAGGCCAACGGGCTTCGGTTCCACGTGCTGGACTGGGGCGGGACCGGCGAGAACCTCGTACTGGTCGGCGGTTCCGACGGGTCCCCACACCAGTTCGACGATCTGGCCGCCCGTCTGACCGACAGGTTCCGTGTAATCGTCCCCGCCCGGCGCGGGCACGGCCAGTCAGAGGTGCTGGCAGAGCCGTTCGACGTCGACGTGCTCGCCGAAGACCTGCGCCAAGTGCTCGACGCGCTGGGCGTCGAGCGCGCGAGCGTGCTCGGCCACTCGTTCGCAGGTGCCGAGATCACGCGCTTCGCGGCGCTTTACCCCGAGCGCGCACAGAGGCTGGTCTACCTCGACGCACACTATGAGCGGTTCGACTCGCCTTGGCAGGACGCAGCCGAGAACCGGCCTGGGCTGCCGTGCTTTGCCAGCGACATCGACTCGTTGGGCCCTCTGCGCCACTGCCTGCTGGAACACCTACGACCGGGCCTTGACTGGTCGTCCACTATGGAGGCCGCACTCGTGGACATGATGCGCGAGGACGCCGACGGGTTCTTCCGGCTGAAGACGCAGGGTCCGCAGGCAGTGTCGTCCAGGGCCGCCATCAACACCACCTATCGTCGCGAATACGAGCGCATCGGCATGCCGGTTCTCGTCCTGTTTGTGGAGCGATTCTTTCCGCTCACCGGATCGGACACTGCGTGGGACCGACAGACACGCGAATGGCACAGGCGTTACTACGCCCCGGTACGTGAGTGGGCCGAGCGACGGCTCGCTGACGCGATCCCGCACGTGCGGATGGTGACACTGCCTGGCACGGCTCACGAAGAACTCGTGTACGACGACCCGGAGCACCGCGACCCGGACCGCTTGGCGGATGAGATAAGCAGGTTTCTGCTCGATAGCGGCGAAGGGGATTGAGGGGTGACTAGTGATCTCTTGTCCCGCCTGACTGGCGCCCTCGCCGACTGTTACCGCATCGAGTCCCGCCTCGGCGAAGGTGGCATGGCCACCGTCTATCTTGCCGAGGACCTCAAACACAAACGCAAAGTGGCGGTCAAGGTGCTGCGCCCTGAACTCGCAGCGGTACTTGGGGCCGAGCGGTTCGTGCAAGAGATCACGACGACGGCGAGTCTCCAACACCCGCACATCCTGCCGTTGTTCGACTCGGGCGAAGCTGACTCTTTCCTTTATTACGTCATGCCGTTCATCGACGGCGAAACCCTGCGCGACAAACTCAACCGGGATACCCAACTCAGCATCGACGAAGCGGTCGGCATCACGACCGACATCGCGGACGCACTCGACTACGCGCATCGCCACAACGTCATCCATCGGGACATTAAGCCCGAAAATATCCTGATCCACGATGGCCGACCGATGGTAGCGGACTTCGGGATTGCCTTAGCGGTGAGCGCGGCCGCCGGAGGGCGGATGACGGAGACGGGCCTAAGCCTCGGCACGCCACACTACATGTCGCCCGAGCAGGCGACGGCGGAAAAGAACATCACGAATCGATCGGACGTCTATTCACTCGGCGCGATGCTGTATGAGATGCTGACGGGTGATCCGCCGCACACCGGCGGGAACGCGCAACAGATCATTTCGAAGATAGTGACGGAAGAACCGGCGCCGGTCACGAAGGCGCGCAAGACCGTGCCGCCCAATGTCGCGGCGGCAACGGCCAAGGCGTTGGAGAAGTTGCCGGCGGATCGGTTCGAGAGCGCGGTGGAGTTCGCGGGGGCACTTACGGACCTAACGTATCGAGGCAATGTTGGCGCAACCGCATCTCAAACGGCGGGCGGCAATCCTCTCGTCAGTCGCGTGCTTGCGATGGTTACGGCCATTGCCGTCGTGGCGGCACTATGGGGGTGGATGCGACCTACGGGTTTGACCTCCAGGCCGATGATCATGACCGAGACGTTGATCCCCATGGAAGTCGCTTCCACCAACTACGGGAGCAACTTCGATCTCTCACCAGACGGGGCGCTCCTTGTATACATGGCGGGATTCGAGGGGACGCCGCGGCTTTGGCTACTCGATCGCCGCACACTCGACCTGACGCTCATACCCCGGACCGAAGACGCGAACACTCCATTCTTCTCTCCGGACGGTCTCCAGGTCGGCTTCGTCACGAATCAGTTCGTGCTGAAGACGGTGTCGTTACGAGGAGAAGCACAGGCGGTTCTGGTAGACGGGGCCGTACAAAGGGCTGGTGCCGATTGGGGTCACGACGGATACATCTACTTTGGCGCCGGACCCTCCGCTCTCGCGCTCACAGGTTTGCGGGGGCTGGCACGGGTCCCGGAAACGGGCGGTCCCATCGAGCCGATTACTGAGGTCGATACCGCTGCCGGTGACTTCGGGCACTTCCTCCCACATCTGCTCGCGAACGGGCGAGGCGTGCTGTTCGTGATCTCTCGCGGGCGTCTGTACGATGCGAACGACATGGACATTGCAGTGGCCGATCTGTCGTCAGGATCCTACCACGAACTCGGCCTTAAGGGCATTGTCGCTCGTGACATCGGGCACGGCTTCATCGTTATCGTTACGGCCGACGGATCCCTCATGGGTGTGCCGTTCGACGATGAGCGCCTCAAAGTGACAGGGCCGAGCGTCTCACTCGCCGAAGGCGTCGGTGTGGAACGGAATGGCATCGCCGACTTCGCCGTGAATTCGAGTGGGACGATGATTTTCGGCACTCGTACTCCGGAGTTGGGGGATCTCGTTTGGGTCGATCGAAACGGCTTCACGGAACCAATAGATTCCAATTGGGTCGAGAATTTCACCAGCGCGTTCGTTTCGCCGGATGGCATCACACTCGCGGTGAGTTTCTATAAAGATGGCGATGAGCAGATCTGGCTGCGCGATCTGCCCAGTGGGCAGATCCGTCAGCTTTCGTCCTACCCGCGAAGCGTTGCGCGTGTTCGCGGGTGGACGCCGGATGGCCGGGGTGTCGTTTTCTGGAAGAACTATGCGTTGAGCGTGTTGCCGGTGGATGGCGGTGGGGCTGATGTCGAACTGGTCGAACGGGGATGGCCAGGCGACATCTCATTTTCGCCCGACGAAGCGTGGGTCGTGTACGCATCGTCTGCGGGGGGACAACTCGATGTGTATCTCGCGAAACGTGGTGAACCAGAGGCAACCCGTGTTCTCGTGTCGGAGTCCGCCGAACATTCGGCCCGAGTGTCCCCGAACGGCCGTTGGCTGGCGTTTGTGAGTGACGAGTCGGGCGCTGATGAGGTGTATGTACGCCCTTTCACCACGGACACGGGCACGGTCAAATGGCCTGTCTCCACAGGCGGCGGCCAGAACCCGGTCTGGGCGCACAACGGTGGCGAGTTGTTCTACCGAAGTGGCAGCGAGTTGATTGTCACAGAAATCCTGCCCGGCGCTGCGTTCAGGCGCGGAGATCAGCGCGTGTTGTTCACCCAGCGGGAGCGGTTCGCATCGGGGTACTACGATGTGAGTCCTGATGGGCAGCGCTTTCTCATGAGACGGTGGCTGGGAGGTGAGGAGGCTGTCACCGAGAGAGTGGTGATTGTCGACAATGCCATCGATGAGCTGAGAAAGGCCGCAGGCAATTGACAGACGCCCTTTCCCGTCTGACCGCGGCCCTCGCCGACCGCTACACGATCGAGCGCGAAGTCGGGGCCGGCGGCATGGCGACCGTGTACCTCGCCGAGGACCT
>JBDHLU010000247.1:0-4024 GCA_039656555.1 Gemmatimonadota bacterium
CGCGCGTTCTTCGAATCGCGCTTCGAGCCCTTCGAGGGCGGCGGCTACTACGTTCGCTCCGCGGCGAAGCCCGGCGACCGGGCCGCCGTCACGAACACCGTGCACTTCCCCAGGGCAACCGTCCTCTGGCAGGTCGGCCGGGTCGTGGTCGAGCTCACGACGACCGACGACACCGCGGCGGCGCGGATCGACGACGCCGCCCGGGCGGCGGGGCTGTACGCCGAGAAGCTCGAGCGCGAAGACGCGAGCCCGGACAAGGGCAAGGGCAAGGAGCACGTGGAGTCCGACGAGGACCTCCCGTTCGAGGAGTACTGGCCGGAGTCGAAGACCTACGACGTGCCCTCGCTGCGAGCGAAGGTGAAGAGCCTGCGGTTCTACGAGGGCGGCATGGACAGCGTGCCGCTGGACAAGCGGGTCTACGGGAAACGCTTTGCGAGCGGGTCCACGCGGGCCATCTGGTGGGAGCTCGCGCTCACCTACCCCGCACCGGGCCGCCTGAAGGAGTTCCGAATCGACGCCCGCTGGCACCGGCAGGACGGGACCGTACTGGTGGACCAGGTGGTCGATGGAAGGCTCGAAGCCGGGTGGACCCACTCGTTTCACGCCCTGGGCCGCGGGCACGCGCTGCCTGCAACCTGGGAGCGCGGCACCTACCGCGTCGATCTCACTATCGCAGGCAAGGTCGTCGCGTCCGGCACGTTCACGGTCACGAGTGCCGCGCTCGTGAGCAACATCCAGCTGCAGCACAACCAGAACGATCCCAAGGGCCGGCCCGGGGTCCTGATCAAGTTCAAGCTCGAGACGTGGGGCCGTCTCGGCCAGGAGACGCACGTGGTCGCCTTCGTGCACTTCCAGGACGGGAGGCCGCTCAAGGACCTCGACGGTCAGTACGTCGACTCCAATGGCCTGGTGGCGTCGATCCTCGCCGTTCAGCCGAAGTTCGAGAGTGCCCTCTTCGAAACAGCACAGATCTTCTTCCCGTACGCGCAGCTGCACCTGGCGAAGGGCAAGCACGCACTGCGCGTCCAGCTCGTGGTGTACGACCCCAAGACGGGCGCGGCGTTCGCGCGCTCGCAGTTTTCCACGATGAGCGTGACGTCGGACTGATCCCGGCACCGAGCGGGGGACGAAGTCAGCGACCTCCCGGCCGAGCGCTTCGGGACGACCCATCCGCCGCTGCGGCGGATGCGCCCGCAAACGAGCAGAGTGCACGGCCGCTCGCACGTTCCTTCCGTCGCCCTCTGTGCCGACCGCCGAAGAGACCCAAACTTGCGACGAGCTTTCCCGGCACCGTACCCCCAAACTTGCGACGAGTTTTCCCGGCACCGTACCCCTCACCCCGGACCCACGCCGCCCTGTCCATCGTTCGCGCTGGGCCCCGGCTGGCCGGCTCGGGGAGCGAAAACGCCCGTGCGGCGGGACGACAGCACTGCCGAGTGAGCTTCAGTGTCTGACTTGCAGGTTCTGCAACATGCGCCTTGACAGAATTCGAGCGGGCTGGCTAGCTATCGGGGATGGATCGCTAGAGGGGCGTCGTTCTGGGTGAATCTCTGGGTCGTTCGCCGGACTGAGTCAAGTCCGAGTTCGGGCACCGGAGCGGCCCCTGCCGTGCGCCATGTTCGTCCCGATCCATGGGATATGATGGGGAGCCCGTATGTGGAAGATCAGCGCCGGTCACGAGTGCTACCCGAAGGAGCCGCCGGAGGCAGAGGTCGACGGTCATCCGATTGTGATCCAACGAGCGGGCAGCAAGGCAAAGCGATTGGTCGTGCTCGTCCACGGGTTGGGCGGGGATCGCTACGACACGTGGGGGAGCACACCCAGTTGGCTGTTCGAAGATTTGGATGACGTCGGTGCGGATATAGGACTATTCGGCTACGCATCCGGACTGAGGCGGTTCAGCAGACTCAAGACAGCGCCGCCGAAGAGGCAGGCCGATGTGCTTGGTAGCGCCATTCGACACGGAAAGACGTACGAGCAAATCGTCCTCGTGGGACACAGCATGGGTGGGCTCCTCTGCAAAGAGGCCGTGCGCGGCATCGCGGAAAACACGCGCGAGTGTCTACACCGGATCGTCGGTGTGATTCTCGTAGCTACCCCAAGCTCTGGGTCTCTGATGGTGCCTCCCTTCTTCGAGCGTTGGAGCCGAGATCTGCGTGTGCTCAAGGCCAACTCGGACCTCGTTGACTCGCTCTCGCGGTTCTGGAACAGCAGCATCGCGCCCGTACAGCCCGTGACGGGTAAACATTACCTGCCCACCTACGCCATAGTGGCAAACAACGATACCTTTGTGCACTCCGACAGCGCCCGCGGGAGCCTCGATGAGAAGCACGTCTACGACGTGATGGCCACGCACACCTCCATATGCAAACCCGAGGATCAGGAGGACGGAAACTACAAGTTCCTGCGCGATCGCATCCGGGACATTTTCGGCCGAGTCAAAGTGTCTGCGGCAAAGGTCGAAAAAGGGGCGGCGGATGAGCAAGACGAACTCGAGCCAAGGCACGTGCCTCGCTCGAGGGGCTTGTTCGTTGGCCGAACCCACAACATCACCGCTCTGAAGCGGCTGGTGGACGAGGAGACCGCTCGGAAGTCCGGTGGTCAGACAATTGGCCTCGTCGGCATGGGAGGTGTAGGGAAGACTTCGCTCGCGCGGGAGTGGATTCGTCAGTTCGGCGACAATTACGAGAAACGGATCCGCTTGAGACGCCCCCAGGACGGCCACCCCAAGAGTGCCGTGTCCGTGTTTCGGGACTGGGCCAAGGACCTCGGCTTGCCCGAATACAAGGAGTACACACCGAACGAGATGCGGGGCCACCTCGGAAGTGCGTACAAGTCGCTTCTCGTCTTCGTCGACGATGCGTTCGTCGGCGACATCGAGCAACTGAAGATGATCATGAGTTCGCTGCCCCCGTACGCGACCCGATTGCTCACCACGCGTGACAGGAACGTCTGCAGCGAGCTCGAGGCACGCGTGTACCTCGTTAGGCCGCTACGCAAGAAGGAGGCGATGGAGCTGATCCGCGCCCAACTGATGGCGACATTTGGCGAAGTCTCCGCAACCGGGTCCGCTGGGGTAGAGGACGCGATCGAGAAGCACCGCAGCGACCTCGAGGAGTTCGTCGCGAAGGTGGACGGCCATCCGCTCGCCCTTCGAATCGGAATCGGCTCCTGCGCTAGCCTCGCAGAGATGGGCCACATGTTGATGCGGCTTGTCCGGAGCCTCGACGAGGGTGTCGAGAAGTTCGGGAGCGCCGCGCTCGAAGGAGCAGATCGAAACAAGAGTCTGGCGGCCAGCCTGAGCGTGAGTTACGAGGACGTCGAGCGGAACGACGAAATGCATGAGACGGACGCGGCGGCACGGTTCCGGGCGCTTGGCGTGTTCCCGGAGGGCTGTGGCTTCGACCTGGAGTTCTGCCTTGCGGTCTGGGGTGATGAAGCACCCAACGACGATCCGGGCCTGGAGGCGCGGAGTGTGCTGGTGGACCGCTACCTCCTGGCAGTGGACGTAGACACGGGCGAACACTCGATGCAGTCCGTCCTTCGGGCGTTCGCGCTAGGCCTTCTCAAGGAGGATCCAGAGTACTTGATGGCGGTCAGCCGACGCTACCAGCGGGAGGTCGTCAAGCGCGCCATGGTGAGTCACAAGACGGGAACTGCTCGCTGGTCGGTGACGGACTATCTGTATCCTCATCTCGCCCACGTGCTACCTGAGTTGATCTTGTCACTCGAGTCGACGGCGGAGAGTACATTCAGCATCCTCGCCGCGCCGGAGCCACCCGACTCCGACCTTCTCGGACGATTGCGAGCGGCCGGAATGGAGGACCTCGACCTGGGCCGTGGCCTTGCCGAGGGATTCGCCCACTCTGCCAACCGGCGACCGGAGTGGGGGCGTACGGGCGTCAAACTATTGGAACTGGGCCTCGTATGTGCCCGCGCCTTGCAGGACTACGATTCGGAGTCGGAGTACCTGAGCCGGCTCGGTGATCGATACGCAACACGTATGTCGGAGCGGGCGGAAAAA
>JBDHLU010000248.1:0-4014 GCA_039656555.1 Gemmatimonadota bacterium
GCCGGGCGCCACGGAGGCTGAGCGACGTCGGACCGAGGCCGAGATGCGGGCGATCCGAGGGCGCTTGCTGGCGGGCGCTTCGTTTGCTGAGGAAAATGAGCACACCGAAGACACCTGGACGGCAGAGCGCAACGGAAGCCTGGGGGTGATCGCACGCGGTGCGATGGTACCAGCGTTTGATTCGGTTGCCTTTGCCTTGGCACCCGGGACAATCTCCGAGGTGTTCGAGACCGAGTTCGGGTATCATGTCGCCTGGCGTCCCGTTTTGGATGGCGTCCGTGAAGAGTTCACCGAAGGCTACCAGGGGCTACGGCTCGCCAAAGTGGATTCGGTGTTTCAGGCTGATCTATTCGATCGCTACGAGCTGGTGTTCGTCGACGGGGCTCTGGAGACAACCCGGGCGGCTTCTCGTGATCCCTTGAAGGTTCTCACGTCAGCAGAAGTGATCGCTACATACCGTGATGCGACCTTTACCGTAGAGGATCTCATTCGGCGGATGCGCTTGGAACCGCCCGATTGGCGCAACGACATGCAAACCGGGTCCGACGATCGTGTGCGGCTCCAACTCGAGCAAGTCATCCTGCGGGAACTGGTCACGCAGGCGGCGCGCGATGCCGGGGCCACCTTGACCCCTGCACTCGACGCCGAGTTACGGTTTGGCCACAAGCAGAACATGGCAGACGTCGTAGAGAACATGCAGCTCGATCGGTTCATCGACCCCGACGCGTCGGAAACCGAAATCCGTCGGAGTGTCGAGGCTGCGGTGCGAGACCAGTTCGTGCAAACCGCCAGCGGCGGGCGGATTCCTCGCTTTGTCCCGACTTATCTCTCCGATAAGCTCCGACGTGACGCCTCGTGGCGTGTTTCCAGCCGTGGTATAACGGCCGTGGTCGAGCTCGTCACGAAGCAAAGGGAAGAGGAGTGACGGAGGGCCCGGGATCGAGGCCGCGCTGGCGCGACGATGTCATTTTCCGTCAACTGGACGACGAGTGGGTTGTATTTGATCCCGAGGCCGACAAACTGCACACGCTGAACCTGACAGCGGCTCTCGTGTGGTCGCATCTCACTGGTGATGTCGAGCGGGAGTCCATCGCAGTAGAAGTCGCCGCCGCATTCGAATCTGGAGTAACGGCGGACGATGTGATCGACGACGTGAACGCAGCCATCCGGCGGTTCCACTCGGAAGGGCTGCTCGCATGACCTCGATGCAGTACTATCGCGATCTCCTGGCGCAGACTGACCGCATCGAGGCATTCCAGAGTGCCATCGCGGGCGGGGTAGGGGTGGGCGATTCAGTTCTCGATGTTGGGACGGGCCTGGGTACGTTCGCGTTCTTTGCTGCCGATGCCGGCGCAACCCAGGTGTGGGCGGTAGACGGAGATCCGATCGTACATGTCGCCCGGACGATCGGGTTGGCGAACGGGTACGACGACCGCGTGCGGTTTCTCCGGGGATGGCTTCCTGACCTCGAGGTGCCCGGCCGCCCTAATGTCGTGATCTTGGAAGACTTTCCGCCCCGCCTTCTCGATGCGCGAATGGCCCGCATACTCGGCCACGTGCAGGAGAAGATCGCTGCGTCGGGGGCCCGCTATGTCCCGGCAAGCGCCACGATATGGCTGGCGCCGCTCACGGGTGCAAGATCCATTTGGGCATGTCTGGGAGACGCCGATCACAAGTACGGAATCGACTGGTCGTCCACACGGGAGTACGCAGCGAATTCCGTGCACTACGGCCCAATCGATCCGGCTATGCTCGCCGCCCCGGCGGTCACGATTGCAACGGTCGACTTCGGGCATTCCGTGACTGTCGATAGTCTCCGAGGGCGAGCCGCATGGGATCTTGTCGGAGGCACCGAGATCGACGGACTGGCGTACTGGTTCGATATCGAGCTTGGAGGTGGGATCACGTTGTCCAACGCACCCGGAGCCTCACCCGCGTCTTGGGGTCACTGCCTTCTGCCAATCGATCCGCCGCTCCGTTTTGCCGAAGCTGGAGTGTTGTCGGCCACGGCGGGGCCGGAATGGAGCAATGGGGAGCCGGGCTGGTTTCGGTGGACCGCCTCAGCCGGTTCCAATGAGCGTGCAGGTCACGAGTTTCGGGGCTTCGCTGCGTCGGCGGCCGATCTCGTCGGGCTTTCACCCGATGCCGTCCCGCGTCTGAATCGTGACGGGCACGCCGCCGCCCGGGCCCTCGAACTGGCCGACGGGACCAAGCCGATTCGCGCGATTGCCCAGGGACTTCGGGAAGACGTCGATCCTACGCTCCGGCAGCGGGACGCCGAACGACTTGTGGCTAGGATGCTGGTTGGCAAGATTGAGAATGGGTGTTTCCGGGAGCCCTACCAATGACCGATGCCAACCGCCGCGAATTCCTGAGGAAGCTTGCCAAATCAGCTGCGTACGCCGCGCCGGTCATCACCACGTTCGCGGTGCCCCCGGAGTTGCTCGGACAGGGCATGTCGAGCCAGCACAAGCACCAGTCCGGCAATCCTGCACCACCGCCTGCTCCGGCCGCGCCAGCACCGTGGGACCAACCTCCTCCGGGGACGATGAACCCCTAGGGTACAGCCAACTCGCGATGCCCGTCCGATCGCCGGTGACCGGGCACACACTCGACCATCCGCCCATTATCTAACTCGTTGCAAAGGTGGTGCTTAGCGCTCTTTCGGGCGGGGAACGACTTGTGTGACGTGCGCACTTGACCGGGTCCGTTGGTTGGTCCCATATTGATCCTCCCGTACGGCTATTTCTTGCTCAAACAAGGGGAGTACGACAGCTACATGGCGTGGAGAGTGCTCGACAACGGCGACGACGTATGGCACGTGCACGTGGCGGCGGAAATGCGCCCCGACGTCAAGGTGTGGCAACTCGTGCTGTCGTTCCGTTCTAGCCAGGTAGAATGCGAATCACGGTCGTTCTGGGCGACGTACCCGTTGGAATCCACTTCCAAGTCATCGCTGTTCCAGGCAGCCGACCGGCTGTCCGACGAATCGATTCGCGAGATCCTCGTTCAGCATATCTCCTGAAATCCCTCACCACATATGTCCCTGACTTCTGTCCAAGACCTGCGACGTATTGCGGAGGCCGTTGGACACCTTCGTGGACAGACCGTCCATGACGTGGAAGTGCGGAGCGACTGTCGGTCGCTCAGGGTCACGCTTACGGACGGGCAGATCCTGTTGGTGTCGGTGATCACGGATGAATCCGGCAAGGCCCGTCTCGATGTCGACTTGTTGCATCCGTTGGTTGAGGCGGCAATACAGGGTCAGCTCGAGGTCTCTTTTGATGGCGACGGCGACTAGGGGGTGACGGATGACGACTCGCCCTTCAGAGCAACGCGTCCGATTCCTCAGATTCTCGTTTGAGAAGCTTCCTGATGCACGATGCCGAGCCAACGTGGTGCTGGAGCGGCCTGAGGGAGGTACCTGCGAGGGGGCGGCCGATGGTATGGCAACGCAGGCGGGCGAGTTGCGGTGTGCCGCGGAGGCGACGGCAAGGGCCTTGCAGGAGGTTGCGGGAGACAGGTTGGAGTTCCAGTTGTTGGGGGTGAAGGCCGTGAAGGCCTTCGATTCGTCGGTGGTCATCGTGTCGCTTTCGTCGCGCCAAGACGGTCCGGCGACGAGACTCGTTGGGTCGTGCTTGGTGGACGAGGACTTGCCGAAAGGTGCGGCGCGTGCCGTTCTCAGCGCGACGAACCGATTGCTCGGTAACACGATTTTCATGAGGTAGCCGATCACGATGCCTTTGCTGAAGCAACACTTGCGACTCGCCCTGTGCTGTTTGATCGGGGCCTGCGGTCAGGCGCCACCGGATGTGGCACCTGAACCGGAATTCGTCGCGGCGTCAGCCTCGGTAGGTGCCTTGCCTTCGTTCCAGACGATGGCGGAGGACTCGGTTGCCGACGACCTGGTGCTCGACGAACTCCGCAAGCTCGAGTTCCGAAGCCTGTCCAAGAACGGGAGCCACCTTCGTGGGGTGATGGCTGCACCCGACCCGAGCGCACTGGAAACCGACG
>JBDHLU010000249.1:0-4495 GCA_039656555.1 Gemmatimonadota bacterium
GCTTGGGCGTGTTCGAGATGTGGTCGTCACCGCGCATCACATGCGTGATGCCCATGTCGATGTCGTCGGCAACCACGACGAAATTGTACGTCGGTGTGCGGTCGGAACGCAGAATGATCCAGTCTTTGATCTCGGACCCCTGGAACGCGATCCGATCGTGCACCGCGTCGTCCCATGCAATCTCGTCTTGCGGCATGCGCAAGCGGACGGCACCGTCGTCTTCATAGGCATGTCCATCAGCGAGCAGCTGGTCCGCTAGAGATTGGTGTCGCTCGAGTCCTGCACCTTGGAAGACGATCTCTTCATCATAGTCCAGGCCCAACCATGCCAATCCATCGATGATGACCTGGACGTGCTCGTCGGACGACCGCTCGCGGTCGGTATCCTCGATGCGGAGCAGGAATTTCCCGCCGGTCTTGCGAGCGTACAGCCAGTTGAAGATCGCCGTGCGCGCGCCACCGACATGCAGGTAGCCGGTAGGCGATGGGGCGAATCGGAGGCGAGTCTGTCCCCCCTGTCCCATCTGTCCCCCCTGTCCCATCTGTCCCCCCTGTAGTAAACGGAGAGGGGGGGATTCGAACCCCCGAACGGGTTGCCCCGTCACCGGTTTAGCAAACCGGCGCCTTCAGCCACTCGGCCACCTCTCCAGGAGGGATGTAGGATGGTAGGGTGTAGGGTGCAGGGGGATCTACACCCTGCATCCTGTATCCTCTATCCTGCATCCCGGCCGCGAAACCTATTGGCGCCGAGGTACCCGGTCAACGACGCGATCAGACCACCTGCCTGCTATCTTTCCTCGCCTCATGCCACTCACACCGCCATCAGATCTCAACCCGCGGACCGATCCGCCGTTGGATTTTGCCGACCAGGAGTTCGGGGAACTCACACCGGCTGACTACGACGCGCTCGGGTTCTTGGGTGGCCTAGAAGTGCATCAGCAGCTCGACACGAAGTCGAAGTTGTTCTGCCGGTGCCCGGCGGGACGATACACCGACCAGTACGACGCCGAGGTCTTGCGGCACATGCGGCCGACGCTGTCGGAATTGGGGGAGTACGACGGCACCGCGCTGATGGAGTTCAAGACTAAGAAGGAAATCATCTACCGTCTGAACCGAAGGAACGTCTGCACGTACGAGATCGACGATACGCCACCGTTCGAGATCGATACCGAGGCGGTCGAGATCGCCATCGAGCAAGCGCTGCTCCTCAATCTGAATCTCGTGTCGGAACTCCACGTGATGCGGAAGCAGTACCTCGACGGGTCGATCCCAACCGGATTCCAACGCACCGCGATGATCGGATTGGGCGGCGCCATTCCGTTTAAAGACCCGGCGTTGGGCATCGATCGCGAACTCACCATTCGCCAGCTCTCGCTCGAGGAGGACTCGTGTCGCGAGGTGTCCGACGTCGGACATCGCATCGTGTTCAACACGGACCGGCTCGGCATTCCACTCTCGGAAGCCGTGACCGAACCGGAACTCTTTACGCCACTCGAGATGCGAGCCGCGGGACGATTGCTGGCGAGGGTGGCCCGCGCGATGGGGAAGGTCCGGCGCGGTGCCGGCGCGGGACGGCAAGACGTCAATGTCTCGATCGCTGGTGGGCGTCGGGTCGAGATCAAGGGCGTGCCTCATCATCTGGGCTTGCCGCAACTGGTACATGTCGAAGCCTTTCGCCAGCTCAACCTGCTCCGTATCCGCGCGACGCTGCGTGAGCGTGGCGTCACGCACGACATGCTGGCAGTTCCGGACGATGGACTACCGTGGGACGTTTCGAATCTTGTCGCCGACGTGACCCAGGAGAACGCGGTTCACGGTATTCGGGTTGCCGTCCAAGTCATGGAACCTGACGACGTTATCGCGGCGGTCCGTTTGCCCGGCTTCGGAGGGTTACTCAACCATCGCACGCAGCCCGGTCTCGATTTTTTCCACGAGATCAGTGAGCGCGTTCGCGTGATCGCGTGCCCGGTCGGCCGTCCGTTCATGGTGCACTCCGATCAGGATGGTGCCGACGGCGTCGTACGGTGGAAAGACATTCGGGAGTCCGTAGGTGCAGAGGCCGGAGACGCGATCATCGTACTCTGGATGCCCCGGCAGGATGCGGCGACGGCCTCGCGCGAAGTGCTGGCGCGTGCCCAAGACGCGCTGGTCGGCGTTCCGGCCGAAACGCGGCAGGCACACCACGACGGGACGAACGGGTTCGAGCGGATTCTTCCCGGCGCCGATCGCATGTATCCCGATACGGATACGCCGCCTCTTCCAATCGCCAATGACGTGGTCGAGCACATCTCGGCCAACCTGCCCGAGCGGCCATGGGACCGTGAGCAGCGCTACGAAGCGGTCGGCCTTTCCGTCACCGAGGCGCGTTGGGTTGTTGGCGCGGTGTGGGGTGACGTGTTCGACGCGCTTTTGGGCAGCGCGACCGGAATCGAACGACGGCTGGCGTATGTGCTTGGGCTGCGTATCCCATGCAATCTTCGACGAGGAGCCGATGGCCGATGGTCGATGGCCAATGGCCGATGGTCGATGGCCAATGGCCGATGGCCGATAGCCGATCGCCTACTCCCGTTCATCGAGGCTGTGCGCGACCGACTTGTTCGCGTCGAAGCGTTGGCGCGGATGATCGACCTTGCGTTGACGACTGAGGAAAGCTCAGACGAGATCATCGCGCGTCACGCACCGTCTGACGCCGAGACGCTGGACCGGGTAATCGAGGATGTGGCGAAAGAGGCCCGGACGATGGCGGGGCGTTCGGCAGCGACGCTGGAGCGTTGGGCCATGGGCGCCGCGATGGCGCGTCTGCTCGGCCGCGCCGATCCAACAAAGGTCCGGGCGGCGCTCGGAGCGACACTCGCTCAGACAGCCGAGGTGAGGTCATGACCGAACGCGCCGATCGCTACCGTGGGTATCGCGGTCCCTGTCGAGCCTTGATGGAGCGGGAGGATTTTGGGGTGTGGAGCGAGGTCCAAACCGACACGACCCGGGGCACGTTCGAGGGCCTGGTGCTCCCGCGGTCGGAAACCAGCGACGACCTGCACATCGTGCTCAAACTCACGAGCGGCTACAACATCGGCATACGCCACGACACGGTGCGGTCGGCGACTGAGGTCGGATACCGCAAGGCCAACTACAAAATTCCGGAACAGGAATTTCCGGTTAGCGAAGACAAACCCAACGTGAAGCTGTTCGGCACGGGCGGGACGATCGCGTCACGTTTGGACTACCGGACCGGTGCGGTCATTCCGGCGTTCACACCAGGTGAACTCTATGGATCCGTGCCGGAGTTGGCAGACATCTGCAATCTCGATACGGAAAAACTGTTCGGCGTGTTCTCCGAGAACATGGGACCCGACGAGTACATGGTCCTTGCCGAGCGGATTGGGGAGTCGATTCGTGATGGCATCGATGGCATCGTGATTGGGCATGGCACGGACACGATGCATCATACGGCGGCGGCTTTGTCGTTCATGGTGCAAAACCCGCCGGTGCCGATTGTGATGGTTGGCAGTCAACGGTCGTCCGACCGCCCTTCGTCCGATGCCGCACGGAACCTCATCAATGCAACGTGGACCGCGGCTCATGGGCCGATTGCGGAAGTGATGGTCTGTATGTTCGGGCCGACGTCTGACCGATATAACCTGGTGCACCGCGGCACGCGTGTCCGGAAGATGCACAGCTCCTATCGGAGCACGTTCCGCACGCTAGGGGACGTTCCGTTGGCCATGGTCGACGCGGGGAAATTCACGGCGATCAAGGACGAATACGCGAAGCGCCGCACCGATCGCGAAGTAACGATCCAGGCAGCGTTCGATCGGCGTGTCACTTTGGTGTACTACTACCCAGGGATGCAGCCAGACGTGATCGACTCGTTGGTGGAGAAGGGCTACCGCGGGATCGTAATTGCCGGGACGGGGTTGGGGCATGTCAACCGGTCGACCTACCCGGCCATCGAGCGTGCCGTGGCGGCGGGTGTCCAGGTGTACATGACGCTCCAGACGCTCTGGGGGTTCGTGAACATGCTTCCCGAGGTCGCTTACGTAAAACTGGGTTGGACTATGGGGCTGCATCCCGACGATCCCGATGCGGTGCGCCGGACGATGCAAGAGTCGATCGCCGGTGAGATGACAGAGCGTGAGCCCCACGACGGCTACATCGTACTCCAGGGCGGGGTGCCGGAAGTCACGGAGTTTTTTAAGAAGGTGTTGAAGTGAATCAAGGAGCGGAAAAAGGGCTCGATCTCGTGCGGACTATGGTGGCGCGCGATGTCGAGAGCGACAAGTTCGGTCGTCCGGTCAAGACGCGCTTCCCGCCCGAACCAAACGGGTACCTGCACATTGGGCACACGCAGGCCATCGTTCTCAACTTTGGTGTGGCTGCCGAGTACGGTGGCACGTGTAATCTCCGCTTTGACGATACGAACCCGTTCACCGAAGACGTCAAATACGTCGCGGCAATCAAAGACGACATACGGTGGTTGGGGTACGATTGGGAAGATC
>JBDHLU010000250.1:0-5068 GCA_039656555.1 Gemmatimonadota bacterium
GTGGACTCCTCGGTGGCCGCGGCATTGCTGGTGGAGCAAGGCTTCGAGGTCATCGGGACGACGATGAAGCTCTTCTGCTATGGCGACACCGTTCCCGACCGGCCGTGCTGCTCCCTGGATTCGATTACCGATGCGAAGCTGGTCGCCGAGCGGATCGGCATCCCGCACTACGTCTTGAACATGGAGGATCGGTTCCGCCACCACGTGATCGAGGACTTCGTGAGCGAATACGCCGCGGGCCGGACGCCGATTCCATGTGTGCGGTGCAACACATTCACCAAGTTCCGCGATCTGCTGGCACACGCCGACTCGCTGGATTGCGAATACGTGGCCACTGGGCACTACGCGCAATCCTGTGATGGGGCGCTGTATCGCGGAAAGGACCCAAACAAGGACCAGACGTATTTCATGTGGGGCATCGATCGTGAAGTGTTGCCACGCATGCTTACCCCTGTGGGCGGCCTCACCAAGTCAGAAACGCGCGACCTGGCACGACGGTTGGAACTCGAGACGGCCGATAAGCGGGAGTCAGTGGAGATATGCTTCGTTCCCGACGGTGACTACGTAGCGGTCCTCGAGCAACACCTGCCATCGGATTCCCCTGCGTTGTTGCCTGGGCCCTTCCGTAGCACGGCGGGTGATGTGATCGGACAGCACGAAGGGTATGCCCGCTACACTATCGGGCAGCGGAAGCGGTTGCCAGGCGGTTACGCCGAGCCAATGTACGTGGTGGCGATTGAGCCAGAGGAGCGCGTCGTCGTGATCGGATCCGGCGACGAGTTGTTCGGACACCGCGTCGAACTCGAATCCTTCAACTGGCAAGCCGACCCGCTCGAGGTAGGCGACACCTGTCAGGTGCAGGTCCGCTACCGCGCGCGCGCGGTCCCCGGCAGAATCCACGAAGACTCCCAATTTGCCAACGGCCGTCTCACGCTCGATCTTGCAGAGCCGGTGCGGGCCATCACGCCGGGACAATCCGGAGTACTTTATGAGGGCCCCTGGATGTTGGGCGGCGGTATCATCAACTAGGAGCTAGCGTGGACCTGCAGTCTTCGGTCATAGCCGAATTCGGCGTCGATGAAAACACTGCCTCCAAGGCTTTGGGCACCCTGTTCACATCGGTCAGAATGGCGATGGACACGCGGACCTTCGGGTCCGTCGCGGCTGCCTTCCCCGACGCGTCGACCTGGATGCGTGAAGCGCCCGTCTTGACCGGTCGAACCGGCGAAATGCTCGCACTCGCGACGCCGGAGACCTTGCGCCGCAGTTTAGTCGCCCTCGGGTTCGCCGACGATCAGGTGGACGGGCTAGGCCGGCTCGTGGGGAGCGAACTCAAGGAACACCTGCCGGCCGACACCTATGACCGCCTGACGACGAAGCTGCCGCTGCTCCAGGCGTAGGATCGTCCATCACCTTTCCCCTTTCCCCATTTTCTACCATGCTCGCACTCGTAACACTCCTCGCCCAGGTCCAAGCCACCGACGCCAACTACGAACGCATGATCCGTGAGATGACCACGGACACGCTTTTTCTTCCGGCGTCCGTCGCATCGATACCCGAACATCCAACCGTTCCCTCGCCACTCGATCACTTTGGGACGATCGCCGGGGCTGAGGGGGTCATGCATCGGAGCGACGCTTTGTACGCGTACTACCGTGCGCTGGCGGAGGCCAGCCCTCGCGTCCGGGTCGAGAGCATCGGCACGACCGAAGAGGGGCGAGACATCATGCTGGTCACCGTTGCCGACGAATCCCTACTCGATCGCGTCGATGACAACAAACGACTTCTCGCCCAGCTCGCCGACCCGCGCACGACCACTCCGGAACAGGCCCAGACCATTCTCGAAGACGCCGTCCCAGTCTACTACACGATGGGAGGGCTCCACTCACCCGAGATGGGACCGCCCGAGATGCTTCCCGAACTCGCATACCGCCTAGCGGTTTCCGACGACCCGATGGTACGCCGCATTCGCGAAAACGTCATCACCATCATCAATCCGGTGTCCGAACCGGACGGGCGGGATCGGCAGGTCGATTGGTATTACCGCTACACGCGGGGCCGCCTCAATCGCAACGACCGTTTCCCCCGCTCGTCTCCCTACTGGGGGTCGTACGTCGTCCACGACAACAATCGTGACGGCCTGCAGATCTCACAGCAATTGACCAAGGCAATCAACAACGTCTACTTCGATTGGCACCCCACGGTCATGCACGATCTACACGAATCGGTGCCCTTGCTCTACGTGTCGACGGGCACGGGTCCGTACAACCGGAACGTCGATCCAATCACCGTGAGTGAATGGACGACCATGGCGAACTGGGACGTGCAGAAACTCACCGAACAAGGCCTCCCCGGTGTCTTCACGTGGGCTTTCTACGACGGATGGTGGCCGGGTTACGCCATTTGGGTGGCCATCAACCACAACGGGATTGGCCGGTTCTACGAGACGTTTGGCAACGCGGGTGCCGACACACATGTGCGTGACCTGCGGAATTCCACCTATGCGGGTGATCCCGTTCATACGGCGCAGTGGTACCGCCCGTGGCCCCCCACCAAGAAGGTCAACTGGTCACTCCGCAATAACACGAACTACATGCAGGCAGGAGTGCTCGCTTCGCTCGACTTCACCGCGCGGAACGGCCGCGACCTGTTGCACAACTTCTACCGGAAGAGCCAGAACAGCATTGGCCGCGGAAAGACGATCGCACCGCATGCGTTCGTAATCCCCGGGTTCGACGATCAGCGCGACCCGCGCCGCGTTGCATATCTCGTGAATCAGTTGCAGAGACACGGCATCGAGGTACACCAGGCAACCGACACGCTGGCCGGAAGTTTCGTGGTCAAGCTCGACCAACCGTACCGCGACTATGCCGTGAGTCTCCTGACCAAGCAGGACTACCCATCGGAAGCGCGCTACCCACCATACGACGACGTGGCGTGGACACTGGGCTACCTCTACGGCGTCGAGGTCGAAGCCGTAGACGATGACGCGGTATTCACGTGGACTGGGCTCGAAAGACTAGCGGACACCGTCGCGTACCTAGGCGCCGCATCGCGAGATGACGGTGACACATGGTTGGCACGGTACCGGGGACAGCAGGAACTCCTCTCGGCGACCGTCGCACTCGAGGCGCGTGCGCCCAACGCCCGCGTCATGGCTGCCGAGGCGGAATTCGAAGCCGCCGACACCCTATGGGATATCGGGACCATAGTGCTCGAAGGTCTGGGTGACGACGACGCGGATTGGCTCGCGCGGACCTACGGGTTCAACCTCACCCAAGTCGACCAAGTCGACGTGCCGCGGCACGAACTGGATCCGCCTCGGTTGGCCGTGTACCACACGTGGTTCTCGACCCAAGACGAAGGGTGGGTGCGTTACTGGCTCGAGCAGATGGAGGTTCCATACACTTCGATTCACAAGGACGACTTGAAGGCGGGGAACCTGCGCAGCCGGTTCGACGTCATTCTGGTTCCGAACGCGGGCGGCAACGTGACGCAATGGATTCACGGTGTCGACACGCGTCATGGCCCCATGCCCTATACGCAGACATCGGAGTTTGCGTCGCACGGGTCTCCGTCGCAAACAGACGACATGACCGGTGGACCGGGCTTCGAAGGGCTCGCGGCGCTGGAGCGGTTTCTCGATGCCGGCGGGACGATCGTCACGATCGAGAACGGATCGCAGCTGGTCGTGCAGACCGGCCTGGTGCGCGACCTCACGCCCTACAGTCCCGGTTCGCTCTTCCACCCCGGGTCCGTCGTGACGGCCAAGGCGCGCCAACCCGATCACCCGATTCTTTACGGCTATCCGAACGTCACCCACATCTTCCGAGGTAACGGCGGCTTGTATAGAACGTCGCTCGAAAACCGCGGGCTGATGGTTCTCCAGTTCGGCACCGGACCCCTCGCCGACGAACGCGACACAGTCGTCACGGACATCATGGGACTGGAAGCAGGGGGGACAGTGGGGACAGGGGGGACAGAGAGGGGACAGAGGGGACAGGATCCGCACCTTACGTGTTGTCAGGCATGGTTCGCAATAGCGATCAGATCATCGGCCAGGGTGCGATCTTCGACATGCCCGCCGGACGCACCGGCGAGGGGCGTGCGGTGGTGTTCACGTTCAATCCCCTGCACCGCTATCTAAATCACCACGATGCGGGAATGGTTCTGAACGCGATCCTGAATTGGAACGACTTGGGAGGTGGTAACGGGGTGTTACGCGAGACCGGGGGGGGCTGACGGCTCAACAAAACGCGGTTGCCATCGTCCAACCAAGGCTATTCACCATCGAGGCCACCGACCTGTTTACGGCTTTCCTGCCATCCCGAGCTGCATCATGACGAACGCCAGTTCCATGGCCGTGTCCTCTACTGCGAGCGAGAGCGGACGACCGCGACCTGCCGCATGCCCCGCCTTGGGATCATAGCGCAGGATCACCGGCAGGCCCGAGCGCGTCGACGCTTGGAGCTGCGCGGTCATCTTGCGCGCTTGGAGCGGTGGCACGCGCGTATCGAGATCACCGGTTGTGAGCATCACCGCGGGGTAGTGCGCCCGCCTCGCTGCCGCCTGATATGGGGAGTATCGTCGCAAGAATTCGAACTGCTCCGGTTTCGAGGCGTCCCCGTATTCCAGCAGCGCGGGCATGTTGTTCGTTTCGGTGAAAGTATAGAAACGGATCATATCGAGATCCGGAAATCCGCACAGCACCGCACGGAACAGATCCGGTCGCTGGGTAAGCGCTGCACCAACTAGCAATCCACCATTGCTACCGCCGCGAATCGCGAGGCGATCGGGATTCGTGTACTGATTGTCGATCAACCACTCCGCCGCGGCTATGAAGTCGTCGAACACGTTCTGCTTGCGACTGCGTACACACCACCCTGTTCGAGCCAGGTGGCAGCGGTCGCGCTGAATCCGGGCGCAAGACTCGATGTGAATCCGCCGTACCCATAGAGCAGGGTTGGATGATCTCCGGTGAGTTCTATGTCCACCCGGTGTACGATGCGCATGGGTACGCGTGTGCCGTCGTTCGACTCATACCAGATCTGCCTGACGGAATAATCAG
>JBDHLU010000251.1:0-6876 GCA_039656555.1 Gemmatimonadota bacterium
CCTTAGGGGATGTAGGATGTAGGATGTAGGATGTAGGATGTAGGATGTAGGATGTAGGATGTAGGATGTAGGATGTAGGATGTAGGATGTAGGATGTAGGATGCAGGATGCAGGGTGCAGGCCCCTACACCCTGCACCCTGCACCCTCCGACCCTTTTCTTACGGTTTCTTCGGCACCTCTATCGTATCGCCAGCACTTGGCCTCACGCCATGCTGGTCCAGCATCCGGTTGAGCGCCGGCATGCGCTCCGTGATCACTGCGTTGATGCGCTCGATCCCTTCAGGCAACCGCTCCCATTGCTGCTCGAGTCGGAACATGGCATCCGCCGTTGGGGGGCCCGTCCAACCCTCGAACGAACCGAAGCCACCACCGCCCCGACCCCGTCGACCACCGCCACCACCACCCATCGCGCGTTGAATCTCCGTGAGTTCCCGACGAATGGCCTGGATCTCGTCACGTACTTCACTGGGCGTGTCGTCAGTCAACAGCTCTTGTGCTTGAGTGAGCTGCTCCCGAATACGACGCATCGCCTGACCCGCTTCGTACTGCGGCTTCATAAGAGCGTATGCACTCATCATGGCATCCTGCCGCGCCATGAGATCGGCCTGCGATACTTCGACACGTGGATCGAGCTCGACTTCGAACTCCGTATTCATGGTAGTACCGCCTGCGGTCATCGTCACCGTATACATCCCGGGCATGACCTTCGGTCCGGTCGGTGCGCCACGGAAGAACCCGCCGAACTGCTGCTGCGGCTGCTCTTCAGGAACATACGGTGCTTCATGACGGAGATCCCAAATGACTTCCTGAACGCCGAGGTGCTCTGAACCATCCAGGGTCCGAACCACATTCCCTGACGCATCGGTGATCACGAGTTCGACACCGCCATGCACCATCGATTCCATCTCAGCGCTCGGGCCGCTGTTCTGCGGGTCACCGGCCACCGCGCCTTCACCGAGGTCGGCGCCAACGTAATACCTAATCCGCGCACCCTGTGCCGGATTCTGAGCCACCCAGACACCTGGCGTCCACCCTTGCGGACGGTACGTGTTGTAGGAAATCGCCGTCTGGACCGTGAACAGGTGTGCGGCCGAGGCGAGAACCGGGGCTGAGAGTTCTTCCAGCGGCGTGATGTCGTCCATGATCCAGATGCCGCGACCGTGGGTGCCAATCACGAGATCGTGTTCACGCTCTTGAAACGCGAACGCGTCCACGGGTACAGTCGGCAGGTTGTTATTCAGTCGATGCCAGCTGTCTCCCCGATCGATCGAGTAATACGCACCGATCTCATTTCCGAGGAACAGCAAGTTTGCACGCTGCGGATGTTCGAAAATGCGATTGACGGACCACCCATCCGGTAACCCGGTGGAGATCGCGTCCCAGTTCTGCCCGTAGTCGTTTGAGACATACGCATACGCCGCGAAGTCATCGTTCCGATGACCGTCAAACGTTGCGTACACCGTACCTTCGTCGAACCGCGACGCTACGAGCGAACTCACATAGGTAAGGTCCGGAAGCCTATCAACACGATCGGCGACGTTGGTCCAGGTGAATCCACCGTCTTGCGTGACCTGCACGTTCCCGTCATCGGTTCCAACGTAGATCAGATCCTGATTGATCGCCGATTCACCGATGGTCGTGATGTTGCCGTACGACGAGATGCCGTCGTTTCGTGAAAGCAGCGGCGCAGAAAGCTTCTCACCCATGATCTCGAGCGTCTCGCGATCGATGTTCTTGGTGAGATCCGGGCTTGCCTCTTCCCACGTCCACCCGCGATCGCGCGAACGGAACAGGTGGTTCCCTCCCAGGTAGACCGTCTCGCGATCGTGCGCCGACTGAACGATCGGGCCGTTCCAGTTGAATCGGTACTGTTGAGTCTCCCCGTCTTCGCCGGGGCGCGGAGCCGGACGGAGCCGCTGCGACTCCCAAGTCTGACGGTTTCGGAGGTAGATGTTCCCGCCCTGCGACGCACCAAACATGAGGTCTGGGTTCTCTTGATCCAGTACGGTATAGAAACCGTCACCGCCACCGATGTTGTACCAGTTGCGGGCGCGAATACCCTGGTTCGACAATGTCTCGTTGGGCGCACACCACGAACCGTTGTCCTGCAATCCACCGCAGACGTGATACGGCCACTGGTTGTCGACACCAATTTCGTAGAATTGGGCAAGCGGCAAGTTTCGGAGTTGCCGCCAGTTCTCGCCGCGGTCCCACGTCACTGAAACGCCACCATCACCAGCAAGAATCAAGTGGTTGGAGTTGGCGGGATCGATCCACAACGCGTGATGGTCGGAATGCACACCCGCCGCTGCGTCGCTCGTGAAGTTCCGACCACCATCGGACGAGCGAAACAGATTCGAGCCACCCATATAGATCCGCTCCGGATCGCTGGGGTCGACACGAATTTGCGAGTAGTACATGGGCCGGTTGTTCGTCTCGCTCATGTGCTCCCATGTGAGTCCGCGATCAGTCGATTTGTAGACGCCGATGCCTGGGCGCGCTTCCACCGACGCGAACACAATGTTCGGATCCTGGGCATAGATCGAGAGACCCATACGGCCCTTGTCGTTCTCCGGAAGGCCCTCGGTCATTTCTTGCCAGGAGTTTCCACCATCGAGCGTGCGGTAGATGCCGCTGTGCGGTCCGCCACCGTTATATCCGTACCCAGTACGTTGCCGCTGGTACATTGCGGCAAACAGGGTATGTGGATCCGACGGATCCATGACAAGGTCTACCGCCCCGGTCATCTCATTGATGTACAGGACCTTTTCCCAGGTCTGGCCACCGTCCATGGTGCGGAACACGCCGCGCTCGGCGTTTTGCCCCCACAGGTGCCCCATTGCCGCCACGTACACGACATCGGGGTTCGAAGGGTGGATCTGAATCCGAGCGATGTGATGCGTGTTGGTGAGCCCCATGTGCTTCCACGTTTTGCCGCCATCGGTCGACTTGTACACGCCATTCCCCCACGGAGAACTCTGACGGTGCTGCGGCTCGCCCGAACCAACCCACACCAAGTTCGGGTTGGCTTGGAAGAGCGTAATGTCACCGATAGACGATGTCGGCATGTCGGTGAACAGTGCCTCGAACGTCGTGCCGTGGTTGGTGGTCTTCCACACGCCTCCTGTCGCCGTCCCTACGTAGAACGTGGACGGATTGGCATCGACCACCGCGATGTCAGCGACGCGCCCACCCATGATGGTCGGACCAATCTCGCGCCACTTGAGATTGGAGGTGACGTCGCTGAGGTCTTGGGCGGCGAGGGGCGCCGCGGCGAAGATCATCAGTGCTAGCAAACTGGTAGTGCGTTTCATGACTCCTACGCTCCTGGTTGAATAGGGTCGATAGTCGATGGTCGATGGTCGATCGCATTCCCACTCACGTGATCGCACGCTATCGGCTATCGGCTATCGGCTATCGGCTATCGGCTATCGGCTATCGGCTATCGGCTATCGGCTGCCGTTAAGGTATCGGCCTATCGATCATGATTCTTGGAAACTGCCCTGCACTGCTGTTCAAGTCGCCAATCGTCGTGTCCAACATCTGATTGAACGCGGCGACGGCTTCCGTGGTCTCCACCTGCAACTCCCCCAGACGCACCATCTCAGCCTCGGTGGGCCGCGATGCCACGCCGGTGATAGATCTCATTAGCGAACGCAGCTCTTCGCGTAGACGAGGACGTTGGCGATAGCCCATGCGCGGCGGCGGGTACGTCAGCCAGTCCTTGAATGCTTCGATCTCATCGAGGGCCGTCGAACACGCGGCCTTGAGGTCTCCATCCGATTCGTCCAGCGCGTTCATGAGGTTCGTGACCTGTGTCTCGAGGTCGTTCGACGCCCCGATCATCATGTGCACCTGCGACGTGAGACCGCTCAAGTCGGTCGCGGCGTTCCATTGTGCCAGGTAGTGCCCCTGTGGAATGTCGATTCGTGGATCTGCGCGGACCGTCACCATCGTGCTCAACTCCTGGCCCCGTATAGTTGCCCGGCACGACGAACGGCCCGCCGCCGCCGAACCCACCGAAGCCGCCACCGCCACCACCGCCCTGACCCGGGATCGGATCCGGGCCGTCGGCACGCAAGTTCCACGCGGTCCGGTTCACACCCGCCTGCGTGTTTCTGGCACTCCAGGTACGCACCGTGTTACCCGCTGCATCGGTCACCGTGAACTCCACTGGCGCCTTGGAGGCTTCCGCAAGGTAGAAATTGACTATCGCTCCAGTTGGCGGGTTTTGGGCTCGATAGGTCCGTTGGCCGAAGCTGGCGTCCCTGCCTCCAGATTCTGGAGCGGCGCGATGTCGTCCATAATGTAGGCCCCGCGGCCATGCGTCCCGATGATCAGATCGTTCGCCACCGGGTGGATCTGCATGTCGCGGACGGAGACCGGCGGCAGGCCGTTTCGAATGTCGACCCAGGTGTCGCCCTGATCCCATGACGCGAACAGACCGCGCTCCATGCCAACGTAGAGCAAGTTCGGGTTGCGCGTGTCTTCACGGACGACCTTTACGTAGTCGTCCTGCGGCAGCCCCGCCGACAAGTCCGTCGACCGTCGCCCGTAGTCAGTCGCCTGGTAGACATGGGGGGTAAAATCATCCATCCGATGTTGATCGACAGCGATGTAGGCCGTCCCCGCGTCGAAATGTGATACGTCGATCTTGGCGATCCACGAGTACTCGGGCATGTCCACGTTGTCGGTAATGTTGGTCCAGTTGGCACCACCATCGCGGGTGATCCACAGATTGCCATCGTCCGTCCCGACCCAGATCACTCCAGCCTCAATAGGCGACTCGGCGATCGTGAGAATCGTGGTGTAGAATTCGGCTGCCGTGTTGTCCTGATAGATCTCTCCACCACTGGTGAGTTGTCTGACGGTGTCCTGCGTCGTGAGGTCGGGACTCAGCTCATCCCACGAGTGCCCGTAGTCACGACTCACGAATACGTGGTTGCCACCGATGTACACGACGCTCGGATCGTGCGGTGAGATGTGAATCGGTGCGTCCCAATTGAATCGGTACTTGTGACCCAGCATGGCATCGCCGGCGGAACCAATACGGTTTGGGTACGGATGTACGCGTCTCGTACCACCCGACCGCATATCCGTGATCATGAATACGCCGCCCTGCAAGTTGGAGTAGATGAGCCACGGCTGATCTGGCACCGGAACCCCGTAGAACCCGTCCCCACCACTCACGCGCACCCAATCGTCCTTCAGGATGCTCCCATGCATCGTCTGGCTTGGGCCACACCACACCCCGTTGTCCTGAAGCCCGCCACACACCTGATACGGATCTTGGAGGTCGTAGTAGATCTGATAAAACTGGGAAAGCACGACGTTGTTGATGATGTCCCAGTTGTCGCCGCCGTCCCAGGTGACCTGATAGCCGCCGTCACTGCCGCTAAGCACGTGATCGGAGTCAGTCGGATCGATCCACAGCGATTGGTGGTCGCCGTGCACTCCCCCGCCGACGCTCCGGAACGTGGTGCCGCCGTCGGTCGTCTTGTACAGACCGCCGGACAGCGACCATACGACCTCGGCGTTGTTTGGGTCTACCCGAATGTCACTATAGTAGAATGGCCGAAAGTTGATATTGCGCTGTTCACTCACCATGTCCCAAGTGGCCCCGGCATCATCGGAACGGAACAGCGTACCCTCAGTGGGCGTTTCGGTCACCATGTAGACCGTGTTTGGGTGGCTGCGGGAAACCGAGACGCCAATGCGCGCCATCGGCTCCGTTGGCATTCCGCGCCCAGTCAGCTTCGTCCACGTGTCACCGCCGTCCAGCGACTTGTAGAGTGCGGTCTCCTTGCCACCATCGTCGAACCGCCATGGGCGACGACGGTGCGTCCACATGCCGGCATAGAGAATCCTCGGGTTGGACCGATCCATATCCATGTCGGAACAGCCCGTATCCTCATCGATGTACAGGACCTTTTCCCAGGACTGTCCACCATCCTTGGTGCGAAACACACCGCGCTCCGCGTTCGGCCCCCAGGCGTGTCCGAGCGCACAGACCAGCGCAACATCGGGATCGCGCGGATCGACAACGACTCGTTTGATGCGTTCCGTGCCGGCTAGGCCGAGGTAGGTCCAGTGCTCACCACCATCGGTGGAGCGGTACACGCCATTGCCATAGGAGGTCGAGTTCCGGGGATCGCCTTCACCGGACCCCAGCCACAACACGTTGTAGTCTGATGGAGCCAACGCGAGCGCACCAATGGAATAGACCGGCTGATCCGTGAACTGCTCTTCGAACGTGGTCCCACCGTTCGTGGTCTTGAACACGCCGCCGTCGGCACCACCCACCCAGAAGATCCGCGGATTGCCTGGCACACCCTGGATGGCTGAGACTCGGCCGCCCATGTTGGCGGGACCGATGGCGCGCCATTCCACGGAGCTTAGGGCCGACTGGATTTGGTCGGGTGTCTGTGCGTCTGACGGATTGGCCAGAATAGTAGTAAGGAGGAGAGAAGCAGCGGACTGGACGTACATCTTCATGGTTCGAATCCTGATGTTGGTAGATGGTCGAATATTCCTTATGGGACGGGGGGTGGGAAGGGGGGGCCGTCGATGGCCGATGGTCCTGTGTGGTTCAGGTGCTCAAGGATGCACTAGTGGGCTCGATAGGCAGACTCGGCGACGAGCTACCGCTTGCAATGTATAACGGTATCCGTTATAGTGACTTTGGTGATCATCTCTTTCGCCAACCAGGCAACCCGCGACGTCTTTGACGGCACTGGGTCGAAGGTCGCGCGCAAAACTTGCCCGGTGGCTTTGTGGACCGTGGCCCGGCGGAAGCTTGACCAGCTAAACCAAGCTCATGAGCTAACCGACCTGCGGGCGCCACCTGCGAACCAGATTGAAAAACTCCGAGGGGA
>JBDHLU010000252.1:0-3948 GCA_039656555.1 Gemmatimonadota bacterium
CCAGGCCCACCACTTCAAAAGTTCGGGATCGGGGTCGGGGGTCTCTGCGAAGTACACGGCACACCGGAACACGTAGAGCACACACCGGTCGACTTGCTGCCCAACCTGAGTACAGTGCTGATCGTACATCTGCTGGGGGTCACGGCCCACAAGCTCCTGGACGCTCTCGATCCCCATGTCGATCAGGTCCTGGGCAATACTGGGGCCCACTCCGGGAATCCGCTGCAGGTCTTGCGAAACAATGGTCGCCATGCGAGTACCCTCCTGTGCTAAGATACTCCCAGGACACGATGCTATGAAACCTGCCTTCCCATTCTCCGTCCTCGCTGCCTGTGCCTTTGCGTTGTCCGGATGCGGTCGGACACCCGAGGCTACATTGGTGGGCTGGGCCTCTATCCCGCCGGATTCCTTTGTGACTGGGCCGACGTCAGGCCAGTTCATCGAAGCGGCAAACGGGAATGCGCCTCCATTCGAAGGCCGTCAACCGGTACAAGGCTTCTCAGCGCTCATTCGCGGAACGGCCGGCGAATACCTCGCACTCCCGGACAACGGATTCGGAAGAAAAGACAACTCGGCCGACTTCATTCTGCGCGTCTACGCGCTCCGACCGGATTTCCGGACCGCCCAGGGTGGTTCTGGGACAATCGCAGTCGAATCGGCGTTCTTGCTCCGTGACCCGAACCGGGTCATCCCGTTCCCAATCGTCGCAGACCGTGAGGTCTATCCCAACAGTGATATCCCCGTCGATCCCAGGATTCGCACTGAGCGTCTCCTCACCGGCGCCGATTTCGACGTGGAGTCGTTCCGACGCGTACCGGACGGCACCTTCTACTTCGGCGACGAGTTCGGCCCATTCCTCCTTCACACCGACTCGACCGGCACCCTGCTGGAACCACCGATTTCATTACCCGGCGTGTTTGCTCCCGAACACCCGGAACTCGACGGAGCCCCACCGAATCTCGGCAGCAGCAGCGGGTTCGAAGGAATGGCCTTGAGCGCGGACGGCTCGATGCTTTTTCCGATCCTCGAACATTCACTCGGCGGCGCAGGCGCCGTACTCAACGTCTACGCGTTCGATCTCGCAGAGGGCCGATACACGACGCTCGATCCAGACTCCGCGACCTACCGGTACCGACTCGACGATGAGGCGATCTCCGTTTCCGCGTTCACAACGTGGTCCGGCGACAACTACCTGGTGATCGAGCGAGACGGTGGACAGGGACAGACCGCCAAGTTCAAACGCGTCTTTCTATTCAATCCGTTCGGAATCGACGCAATGGGCGTCCTCAAAAAGATCCAGATCATAGATCTCCTCAACATCGCCGACCCGGACGACCTCACCCGATCCGGAACGGGCCACTTGCGGTACGACTTCGAAACCACCGAGGCGTTAGTCATCGTGGACGACAGTACGGTGGGTATCATCAACGACAACAACTACCCGTTCGGAATGGCGCGGTTCGAGAAGTCTGGCGGGCCCGATCCGACCGAATTCATTCTCGTGAGGATCCGCCACCCAGATTGACGTGACTGCGTCATCGTTGCCGCTCCTGCTGTTGGGTCGCGCCGCCCTTCCCCATGCCGGCGCGCGTCATAGGGTGCACGTCACGCTGCCAATAGAAGGGACCAGCCGGACGTTCGCGCGGGTACACCTCATCGAGAGTGTCACCATCATAGAGCCGGCCATTCTTCATGACCATGTCGATGGTGTTGGTGTTCCGAATATTGTCCAACGGGTTCTCGTTCAGTATCACGAGATCCGCAAGCATGCCTGCGTCAAGGCTACCGACGTCCTGCTCGCGTCCGATTGCCCGTGCTCCAAGTACCGTCGCAACTCGGAGCGCATCATGATTCGACAAGCCACCCGATTGAAGCGCCCACAACTCCCAGTGGTATCCGAGACCCTGGAGTTGACCGTGACTGCCGACGCCGGCTACCCCGCCCATCTTCACGATATCCGCGGCGAGCTTGGCAACCCGATCCATCGTATGCACCGTCGGGTGGAACCAGCCGGCATTTCGGCGTAGCGTTTTTGACTGTAGCTCCTCCCATGGAGTGAACTGACGGAGCTTCGCATCCTCGAACGGGCTTTCTTCCGCATAGTAGTAATTCTCGGCCCATGGTCCCCCGTATGACACGAGGATGGTCGGCGTGTACGCCGTCTTCGAGGTGACGTACAACCGGACCACATCTTCGTAGAACGGGAAGCCCGGCGTGTTGTGTTCCTGCCCAGAATAGCCATCGATCGCCATGGTGAGATCTTGGAAGTGGTCTAGGCCACCTTCCGTCGTCGGCATGAGTTCCAGCTCACGTGCTGCCTCGATGATCCACTGCCGCTGTTCTCGATTCCCTGCCATGTACATCTTGATGGTCTTGGTATCGTAGTAATCGGAGTAACGACGCAACACATCCCGCGCGTGGTCGAGATCCTCGATCACCTCCCCACGAAACACTCCAGGGCCAGTCGAATACATTCGAGGCGCCAGCACCCGACCTGCCTCGGCCAGATCCTCGTACGTTAGTACATCGGTCGTCGCGGTCTGTGGATCGCGGGTAATCGTCACCCCGTACGCCAGGTTGGCCATGTACGACCACACCTGGTCACGATGTATGCTGGCCGCTGCGCGAAGGTGCGCGTGGGTATCGACGAACCCCGGCACGATGGTCTTTCCCGACACGTCGATGACGCGCGCGTCGCTCGGCGCGCTAACCGAACCACTGGGACCCACGCCAACGATGCGGTTGTTGCGAACCACCACATCACCGTTCTCGATCACCTCATCGCCACGCATGGTGATGACGCGGGCACCCCGCAGCACAACGGTACCCTGTGGAATGTCTCGCGCTACCTGAACCTCTACGCGGATTTCCTGCGGTTGGTATTCATCGTCTTCATCATCCTCATCTGCGTCTTCAGCGGCATCTGCGTCTTCAGCATCATCTGCGGTATCTGCGGCCTCTGCGGCCTCCACCGAATCCTCAAACACCACCGCGTCATCGATGTTGTAGACGAAGTGCGCATTGCCAATGGACCAATGGACCGTGCGCCCATCGGATCCCCACGCAGGGAACTGCCCGCCGATCACGGTGAGTTTGCGCGCGGGGAATGCCGATTTCTCGGGGTCGGCAACCGAGATCGACGGCGTTTCGCCCCCAACGTAGGGGACGGTCACCACATAGAGATCGTTCACCACCTGCGCCAGGGCCTGATCGCCCGTCGGCGCCATCAGGATGCTCGACGCCGAGGGACCGGACGACGCACCGGGTGCCGTGCGCCCGGTGACTCTTACGTGTGCCTTTCGGTCGGTCCCATCCCACCGGAAGGAGATGAGCCCCTCCGACGACCTGTAGGCAAAAATGCGGCTGGGGTCGCTGGTGAAGTGCGGGGAGTTGAAGTCAACGGGCACGATCACCGTCGCGCTACCGCCGTCCGCCGCCACCCACACCAGATCTTGCGATCCGCCGGGAACGCCACGCGTGAGCGCTTCCTGAAACGCCCGGACGGAGCCGCGCACCGCGATGATGCGGTTACCGTCGGGGGCCCATTTCGGTTGCTGGTAGAACGCGGCCTCGGCCGTCACGGTCTCCGGATTCCCCCGGCCGTTCGCGCGCACCTTCATGATGTGGCCACCGCCCTCGCGCCTGGCGGTTACATAGGCAATCCATTCCCCGTCAGGCGACCATGTCGGCTGGTGTTCGGGAACGTCGCCGTCGGTAAGACGCGTTGGTGTGCCTGTGGGATAATCCATCACGTACAGGTGATCCAAGACCGTGAACGCGAGACGCTCCCCGTCAGGCGACGGAACGGCATCCCGAATCTGGCGAGCGGTGAAAGTTTCGCTGTCCGAGATCGGATACTCGAAGACGACTGCCGGCCCGAGATCCAGATCCACTTCGACCTCGAACGGAATCTCTATCGGCTCTCCGCCATCGATCGGTACCCGCCAC
>JBDHLU010000253.1:0-6436 GCA_039656555.1 Gemmatimonadota bacterium
GTACCAACTACCGGGCCTACGATCTCATGCCAGACGACCGCTTCGTCATGATTCGTACCGAGGCGCCCCCGGATGCGGGTGAGGCGAAGCTCGTGCTGGTGCACAACTGGTTCGAGGAGTTGAAGGAGAAGATGGGGAACTGATTTTCGAATTTCGATTATCGACTCCACGGAGGGACGATCTCGTTCGCACGCGCATACGCAATGGTCTGGCCCAGGTGCTCGTGCATGTGCGTGACCAGCGCGACCCACATCTCGTCGATATCCCACTCACGCCCCCCGAACATTACCTGCTCGTCCAGGCGCCCCCGGGTCTCGTCGAGCGCCTGCAGGATGAAGTCGAATGAACGCTGTACCTCCACGACCGACTGCGCCTTGGTGAGCCCCTGGTCCTGATAGGCCCGGAACGAATCCATGTCCGTGGTGACGGGAACGTCCTCAGGCGTCTCAACCCCCATCACTATGGGCGCCCAGTTGTCGGCGGCGATGTGAATGAAGACCTCGCGAAACGAGCGCACACCATCCATCGGACGCCAATCGTACCGGTCCTCCGGGACGGCCTCTGCAAGCTGAACGAATTTGTCCCTGGCGATCTCGATCTTTGCCTCGAGTAACGCGAGCATCGTCTGCGCCGACACTCCTTCGCCGCCTCCTTCTCTGTCCGAGTTTACGGAACAGGCTGCGAACGAAACGAGCAGTGCAGTCGTGCGGAAGAAGAGTCTTTTCATCGAAGGCTCGTCCAGTGTCGGAGATCGTGGGATTATAAAGGAGATGATGAACCGGCGGCGGCCGAACGCAAACGGATGCAAAGGAGGTGGAGGTTTGCATCGACTTGTTGTACGGTGGCGCTGCGATAGCCAACACTTACATCGCCTCGTTGTAAGCGACGACTTGACCGATCCAATATTACATCAGATCGTTGTAAATTAACATTGGATGATTGCCTAAATGTATCATAGTGTTGTAAATTTACATCGCATTGATGTCACTTTACTCCAGGGTAGCGAGAGTTAATCTGATTTGTTGTAAATTTACATTGACCAGTTGTAAATCACGGCAGATCGAAGGGTAGTTTACATCGGTGCGATGTCGACATCATCTAAACGGAGCAAAAATTACATCGTATCGTTGTAAATTAACATCGTAACGTTGTAAACTACATTTCGATGTTTCGAATGACCTTATCTCATTTCATATCAAGGACTTAGGTACTCCATGGCACGATTTCCTCGAACTGAAGCTACGATCACCGAGTTGGCTTCCCTCTTGGCAGACGGACTCGAGAGCGCGAGTGACGACTTCCCGAATCCGCCCGTGGCCCCGGGCGAGTTGCACGCGCTACTCGACGCGTTCAACAAGGCCATCTTTGCGGTCACTGCCGCAGAGGCGGCGGTCAGCGAGCAGCGCGTGATCAAAGAGCATGCGCTCACCAAGCTGATGGCGTCAATGAAGGCAGACTTGCGGTACGCCGAGTTTACCGCGCGGAAGGCGCCGGTGAAGTTGACGGAACTCGGCTGGGGTCCGCGGCGCGCACGCCGCCCGCTCGAACACCCTGGTGAGGTGCGAAACCTTCGCATCACGCGGGAAGGCAAGACGTGGATCGCGCTCGCGTGGACGGCGCCGGTTGACGGGGGAGCGCCTGCGGCGTACGCGATCGAGCGCCGGAAAGCCCGGGACGGGTCGTGGGAAGCCGTGGCGTCACTCATGGGCACCAAGCACCGCTTGGTCGATCAGCCGCGCGGGGTGGAACTGAGCTACCGGGTGGTCGCGATGAACAGGGCCGGCACGGGGGCGCCGAGTGCGACGGTCACGGCGGTGTTGTAGCTCTAGCCACCCCACACCGCCTCTCCCCGGTCGACCGTACATCGTCCATTGTCCATCGCCGATGGGATATCGCTCGCGGGAGCGGGACTCGGGCTACATCTTATGCGCTCATGACCAAAATCACCTCCCGTCTCACCACCGCCCTCGACGGCCGCTACCAGATCGAGCGCCGCCTCGGCGAAGGTGGCATGGCGACGGTCTACCTCGCCGAGGACGTCAAGCACAAGCGTAAGGTCGCCCTCAAGGTCTTGAAGCCCGACCTCGCCGTCAAGCACAAGCGTAAGGTCGCCCTCAAGGTCTTGAAGCCCGACCTCGCCGCCGTGCTGGGCGCCGAGCGTTTCATTCAAGAGATCACCACGACGGCGAGCTTGCAGCACCCACACATCCTGCCGCTGTTCGACTCCGGGGAAGCGGACGGGTTCCTTTATTACGTCATGCCCTACATCGAGGGCGAGACACTGCGCGACAACCTCGATCGCGACACGCAGCTCGGGATCGATGAAGCCGTGGAGCTTACGCGCAATATCGCCGATGCGCTCGACTACGCACATCGAAACGGCGTGATCCACCGCGATATCAAACCCGAAAACATCCTGCTGCACGATGGCCGACCGGTCGTTGCTGATTTCGGCATCGCGTTGGCCGTAAGTGCTGCCGCCGGCGGCCGGATGACCGAAACCGGGCTGAGCCTCGGCACGCCGCATTACATGTCGCCCGAACAGGCGACCGCAGAGAAAGACCTTTCGGCGCGCTCGGATGTCTACTCGCTGGCGAGCGTGTTGTACGAAATGCGAGCCCCCGCACACGGGAGCTTCGGCCCAGGCGATCATCATGAAGATCGTGACTGAAGAGGCTCAACCGATTGCGGAGCTCCGGAAGTCGGTGCCCACTAACGTCGCCGCCGCGGTCGCCCAGGCGCTCGAGAAATTGCCGGCCGATCGATTTGGATCCGCGGCCGACTTTGCGTCTGCACTCGGCGACACGTCATTCCGCTCGACCTCGGTCATGGGAAAGGAGACCGCAGCGCCCGCCACCAGCGGCGTGTCATCCGCAGGAGTGCGATGGCGACCATGGGTCATCGCGGCGATAGCGCTCGTGGCCGGACTCGCTGTTGGCCGAACCTTCGTGTCCCAAGGTGACGACCACCGTACGTATCGATTCACCCTGCGAACCGAAGGGTTCACCAATTCGGGGATGGACATCGCGAGCGACGGTTCGTTCATCGTGTACGGTGCCTCCGATACCCTCGGCATTAATCGACTCTTCATTCGCCGGTTCGACGAGCTGGAGAGCCGACCCCTCCCCGGAACCGAAGGCGCGCGGTCGCCGAGCTTGTCACCGGACGATCAGCAGATTGCCTACGTCATCAACCGAGCGACGACGAGCCGGTTCGGCATCCGTCGTGTGTCCGTTGCAGGTACACCACCGGTAGAAGTCAGCCCGATCGAGGCGCTCGGCGTGACATGGGGCATCGACGACTATCTGTATTTCGCTCACCCGGTGCTCGGTACCACGGCGCGGATTCCAGCTGGAGGCGGTGAGGTCGAGATCATGGCGGAGAGAGAGGACACCGCCGCCTATCGAACACGCACCCATTTGTGGCATGACGTGCTTCCCGGCGGACAGGCCGTGGTGTTTACGATCGTGTACATCGACGAGTCGCAGAACGAAGTGGCCGTGTTGGACTTAGAGACACAAGAGGTAAGCGTGCTCACGCGGGGCATGTCACCCAAGTACATCGCCTCCGGGGATCTGATCTACTCATCGGTCGATGGGACCCTGTTCCGCCACCCGTTCGACGCGAAGAGCAGAAAGTTTACGGGACCTGCGCAGTCCGTGGTGTCTGGTCTTTGGGTGCCTGGGTTCGGATTCGCGAACGCACTAGTGTCGGACAACGGGACCCTCGTGTACCAGCCCAGCGTCGCGACGGCTACGGCGTTCGGACGAACGCTCACCGGATACGCCCCCGACGCCGCCGAGTTCGGTCGTCGTATCTCGTTGGTCGATCGAGAAGGAATCGAACGTACGCTACCGTTCCCACGCCAGTCGTACAACAATGTCGTCGTGTCGCCCGACGGCACGCGACTCGCACTCGAGATCCTCGAGGGCGCAGCCGACGGCGGAGACCTGCTGATCGCCGGGATCGACGACACGGTGCCAACGGTGTTTACCTCTGAGGGCATCGATACCTATCCCGTGTGGACACCCGACGGAACGCGTATCGCGTTTAGTCGCTTCGCAGCGGGTACCCGCGACTTCTACTGGAAACCCGCTGACGGATCGGGGCGCGCCGAGCCGATCTTCGAACAGGAGGGTGCTGAGTTCGAGATTCAATTCACGCCGAACCAGGATGCGATCGTGTATCGCTTCGGAAATGCCTCTGTCGGCGACGATCTCGCGCTCCGGGTTTGGCGCTTCGGTGAGACCGAGCACTCGACGTTTCTCGACATGCCTGGTTCGGCCGAACGCGCGCACCAACTGTCGCCCGACGGCCGGTGGGTTGCCTATGTCGCCAACCAGACCGGCGCCGATCAAGTGTACGTGCGACCGTTTCCTGACGATGGGACGGGAGCCGTCCACCCGATCTCGATCGAAGGCGGCTCGGAACCCGCGTGGAATCCGGCCGGCGGAGAGCTGTTCTACAAGGAACGGGGTGCACTTTTCGCCGCCACGGTTCGTACGTCATCAGCATTTGCCGTCACCAATCGTACGCGGCTCTTTTCGGTAGCCGACTACTGGAATAATCAAAACCACCTGCGCTACGCGGTCATGCCTGACGGTCAATCGTTCCTCATGATCGGTGTAGCGTCGTCGTCGGGAACGGGGATCGAGACCGTCGTGGTGACGAACTGGCTTGCCGAGCTCGCCAAAGGCCGGTGAGAGGGACCTATGAAGACACACCGCGAAACACTCACGGTCGAGCGCGTGCTCGTGAAGATCATCGGGGACTAGGCGGTCGCTCGATGGATTTTCAAGTGGAATATGTCCGAAGCGCCGACGGCACCGACATCGCCGTCGGACGCGGCGGCGCTGGGCCTCCGCTCCTGGTTGTCCCATACATGGCGGGCACCATCGAAACGACATGGGCAATGTTGGCCGAAGCGTTTCCCGACCGTGAACTGATTACCTACGACCGCCGCGGCACGGGGCTCTCGACGCGGGGAACGCACACGTCGGCACCTGAGCCGTACTTCGAGGACGTCCAGGCCGTTCTCGACCAACTCGAACTCAGCAGCTGTGCGGTGCTTGGCACGTTGCTCGGCACGATCGAAGCGGCGTGGCTCGCATCGCACAATCCGGATCGCGTCACGCACCTCGTGCTGCGGTCACCACTTATGATCATGGCTGATTGGGCAATCATCCCGGGGGTGCGTGCCGGCCTGGCCGCGTTGGAATACGATTGGGAATTCTTTACCGAGGCGTTCTCGCAGTTCGTCGTGGGCTGGGGGAATCCCAAGGCTCGGCAACTTGCAGCGCGATATCGCAGCGTCACCACCCAGGACGAACTGCGTGCGTTGTTCGACGCATTCGCGTCGATCGACCTCGAGCACCTCTACGGAGATATCAAGGCGTCCACACTGGTCGAGCACCATCCGGACTACTTCTTTCCCAACGCGTATTCCCAACGCATCGCGTCGGCGATCGAGACATGCAAGATCTCGGTGTTCCGTGGATCGGATTTCATCAACGACCTGGCGATACCGAGTGCGTTCCTTGACGCGGAGCGGTTGCCACCACTCTTCCCGAGCACAGCGGCAACCGAGGACGAGGCTCAGGAGAGCCTGGAGTCGGCGCTCGCGAAGCACTATGTATTGGAAGGCGAGCTCGGCACGGGAGGAATGGCGACTGTGTATTCGGCCACCGATCGTCGTCACGAACGACGCGTTGCCATCAAAATATTGCGGCCGGAGCTTGCCGCCGTGATCGGGGCCGAACGATTCCTGAACGAAATTCGTGTCACCGCGAACCTCCAGCACCCACACATCCTCCCATTGTTCGACTCGGGCACAGTAGACGGTACACCGTACTACGTGATGCCGCAGGTTGCCGGCGAGTCGCTCCGCGCTCGAATCGAACAGGAACACCAACTCGCGATCAGTGAAGTCGTCACGCTCACCGCGAAGATCGCGGGGGCCCTCGATTACGCGCACGAACAAGGCGTCGTTCACCGTGACATCAAGCCGGAGAACATTTTGCTGCAACACGGCGAACCGATGGTCGCGGACTTCGGAATTGCCTTGGCGCTCACCGAATCTGGAGGCGAACGACTCACCGCCACAGGGATCTCGATCGGCACCCCGGCGTACATGAGTCCCGAGCAGGTGAGCGGCGACCGGGTCATCGATCGGCAAAGCGACGTGTACGCGCTGGGTTGTGTGGTCTACGAAATGCTCGTAGGCGAACCGCCGTTTACCGGTCCCAACGTGCAGGCCGTCATGGCCCGACAGGTGACGGATACGGCGCCCCCCATTGCCACGGTACGACCGGATGTACCCTCCCACATCACCGATGCCGTGCGGAAGGCGTTGGCCAAAGCGCCACTGGATCGATTCGCCACAGCTGGCGCTTTCGCCGAGGCACTTGCGGGACCGTAGAGCGACCAGGATCTGCAG
>JBDHLU010000254.1:0-6116 GCA_039656555.1 Gemmatimonadota bacterium
AGGAACGCCAGCCGGTCGGGAACGTGCTGGAGAATATCGGGTGGCAGCGACGTCTTGACCGACGCCGCCCCCGGCTTCGCGAAGAGGTCCTGAAGCTCCGGGTGTATCGACGTCGTCTGTGCCATTACACCCGGGGGACCACTACTTCTTCACAACCGAAACGTCCGCACGGCCCTTGGCCCCAAACAGTTCGATGATCACCGTCCAATCGCCGGCTTGTCCGTCGACGGTTTCGTTGACGAAAGGTTCCGGCTCGAGCGGCACAAACCGGTAGACGGTATCGCCCACAGCATCCAACATGCTTATTCGACCGACACCGTGGTGCACGAACGACCGATGGTGTACGACCGCGGCCGTGCCGGTGTTCGTCCACGTGACCCGGATTTCATCATGCACGTTGTCGAGCGCCGTTGCCTCGAACCGCATACTGTCGACGGCAACGAAAATTTGAGGGTTGTTTTCAGCCCCCAGAAACTTGATGATCGTGTCCTGGCACCCCCACGTCGCGCCCAAGACGAACCCCATCGCAAGCACTTTTTTTAGTCGCATTATGGCACCCACCTTGGCACCGCCAGGGACGCGAACAGTCGGAACTGGCCGGACTCCGTGGCGACATCAGGAAAATCGTTGTAATGACTATTGCGGCGGAACACGGTGTACCGCGCGCCCGCTCCCACCCGACCCCAGAGGTACCCACGAGCCTCGAGCCACGCTCCGCGCTGAAAGTGGTCGCCGTTGAATCCGCTGATTACGGGAGTGTATAACAACCGCGCATTGGCGAGGAGCCAGAATTTCCCCTCGTAGACCAGCCCAAAATTGGTCCATCCACCGAACCCCGGCCCATAGTCATAATCGCGACCCTCGAGGGTCACGAAATAGTCCGACCGGACCGCGGTGAGGGGCATGACCGTTCCCATAAACTTGCCCTGAAACCGCAGGCCGCGGCGATCACCGAACCGGAAAATCGGCCCAACATGGAATCCCTGCCCACCGAATTGGAACCCGATGGAGTTCTGGTACTCGTAGGTCATCTGGACCCCGAGCATCACCACCTTGTTCTCCTCGTCGACAAGCCGTGTTCCCCAAAGGTTACCGTTCGCCGTGAGCGTATTGAGAGCGCCGGAGCTACCCTGGTTGCTCGCCAGCGTTAACTCGACCACGAACGTCGAGAACGGCTTCCCGTCGGCGTCCTCTACGCGATCCCCATATGACAGCAGCATCTGGGCTGTGAACTGTTCGTTCTTCGACCCCGGGTCCACGAAGTCCGCGCCGGCCCGGTAGCCAAAGTCGAACGCCGTAAACACTTTCTGCGGACGCCATTCCTCCGGATTCTCCCGTTGACCCGTCGTATGTCCGCGGATCAATCGGTTCCACCCACGCACGGGGTTCATCAGCGTCGCCGCGGTCTCTCTCATCCCGCGTTCAAATCCGCTCGACTCGTTGTCCAAGGTCAAGGAGGATACCCGCCACAGCATCTCACCGAGCGAGATGCCGCCCAGCGTCGTCATCCACCAGTCGTTGGGTGCCGGCGCCCACGACTCGCCGTACAACTCCCACATCAACGATCCGCCGCCGGCCCACAGCATTGACTCCCAGAAGCTGTATCCGTTAGCGCGGCCGGCATTGTAGTACAGGCTGCCGTGGTAGGGGTGGGAGAACTGATTATTCAGGAACTCGTTGTTGTCCCATACCCACGGGTTCTCCATGTTGGTCCACCACGTCCTGGGGCTCACCCTCGCAAACTCCAGGTCGCGCAGAAAGCGATTGACGGACCATGGTATCAACTGCACGAGCATGAGCTGGTAGGCGCCCGACCAGAACTGCCGTTGCTGGTTGCACTCAGGACAGTTCTGTTGCACCGGCCCGGCGCCACTCAACAGCAGACTCGTAGGATTGTCCGGGGCCGTTCTGACGTGCCCCCCCAACTGGAGTCCATCTGCAAGCTGTGACTGGAAGTTGACCTCGGCCGGCCATCGCTGGGCCTCGAGCGGCCCAGCGACCAAAGAAATGGCGAACAGACCGAACAGACCGTTGCGTCTCATACCCCCCCCACCGTGCTTACTGTAGGTTGTTAAGATACCCCATCCAGAATCGGCAGCAACTCGGCCGAGTGTAACATCATTGCACCGACGAGGGGAAGATCTTTGTGATAAGCTTCCAGGTGCGTGGTACCCGCATCGACGCCTCCGTATTGGGGGCAGTCGGCCTCATGTTGTTCGCGCCCCAAGCAATGGTCGCGCAGACCCCTCCCATCATCGACACGATCATCCTGGAACAGCACGACGTCTTTACGGCCGAGCAATCAGCGGGCAGCGGATTCTACCGCACGATGAACAAACTCCACATACAGACAAGGCCATTCACAATCAGACGTGAATTGTTGTTTTCTGTGGGCGACGAGTACGACCCCGCCCTCGCCGAAGAGAGCGAACGCAACCTCCGACAGTTGGAGGTTTTCAACGACGTAGCGATTGACACGACTACAGTCGATGGGAAATTCGCGGTCGTGATCCGGACGCAGGATGGTTGGAGCACGAAACCCAAGCTGGGCTTTCAAGTCGCTTCTGACGGCACCCTGACCTACAACATTGGCGCCACCGAGGTGAACCTTCTCGGTACGGCCAACCTCGTCCATATTGCTTACCGGAAAGACGTCGACCGAACCGCATTCGACATGGCCACCAAGTTACAGCGAATCCTTGGATCGTCGATCGACCTGGACGCGCAATACGAGAACTTCTCCGACGGCAAGACCTTCAACTATTTGACCGGCGATCCATTCCGGCGAATCGGTGATCCGGCCGAGTTTGTCGTGGAAGGCGAACGCACCGACCGGCGCATGCTGCAGTACTTCGCGACCAACACCTCGTTGGACACCACGACCGTTCGGCGCGACGCAGCTGTCGCGCTGGCGTCAGGCGGCTGGGCACTCGGCACGAGTTCCGACCACTACATTCGCCTGCGAGGCCACGTACAACTGCGGCAAGAGCGGTTCACTGACTTGGGAACCGATCTCTCCGGGGTCGACGATTCTGTGTCGGGAGCGTTCGCTGTTTCCCTTGAATGGCGCAAGGCGCGTTTCATCACCATGCGCCGGTTCAACGGATTCGGATCGGAAGACATCGATGCCTCGACGTTCGTCTACCTGGGCGTAGCACACACGTCGAGCCGATTCGGATACGAACAAAACGGATGGGGGCCGATCGTTCAGCTGGCAGGCACCGTCAGGATTCCCAATGGGTTCATCACTGCCGCGGCCGAGGGACACGGAATCTTCGACGCCTCCGGCCTGGATTCGGGATCTGTCGAACTCCGGTTGACTGCCGGCTTCAAACCCGGTGAACGCCACGCCAGTGTCATCCACGTGCAGGGCGGCAGGCTCGAAGGCCAAACCCCAGGGTCGGAGTACGACCTCGGGTTCGACCGACCGCCACGCAGCTGGGAACCACACTCGTTCGTGGGCAACCGCATGGTGTGGGCGACGGCGGAACACAAATTCTTCATCACGGACGCTTTCCTGGGATTGTTCGGGATTGCAATCGCAGGTTTCGCCGACTACGGCGGTGCGTGGTACGACGGTCAACAGGCACGCTATGGAGGGAACGTCGGGATTGGTCTCCGCAGTGGCTCGGCGCTCGCCACCGTCGCACGCACTGGGCGTATCGATGTGGGATACCGATTCGGCGATGGCGTCACCCAAGGCAGTCGCTGGGTGCTTTCCGTCGGGGCCGGATGGGTGTTTGGGGGCGGAAAGGATCCGTCATGCGTCCCGATGCCGCATCAGGTTAGGTATCGGTGTAGGGGGAGGTCGTAGAAGGTCGATGGTCGATGGTCGATGGCCGATGGCCGATGGCCGATGGCCGATGGCCGATGGCCGATGGCCGATGGCCGATGGCCGATGGCCGATGGCCGTGAGAAGTTATGATATCCCCCTTTTCTTTCCAGCATGAACAACCACACCAACCTCAAGGCATGGCAGCGATGCCAGGACCTCGCGGTGGCCATCTATACCGCGACGAAGACCTTTCCCAAGGATGAGCGGTTTGGGATCATTTCCCAAATACGGAGGGCCGTCGTTTCCAGCTCGTCGAACATCGCCGAAGGACATGGTCGAAGAACCGCGAAGGAATTCGTTCAGTTTCTTTCGATCGCTCTCGCGTCCCTGGGCGAAGTACATTCCTTGATTGCCCTCTCTGAACGCCTCTGCTTCCTCGGACCGGAAAAGGCCGCAGAACTCAGGACCTTACACGCGGAAGCTAGTCGTCTGACCTACGCCTTGATGCGAAAGCCTGGACGGTGAGCGCCATCGGCTATCGGCTCTTCTAAAACGCAATCGTCAGCCCTCCCCCCACCACCCCCTGCACAATCGTCGTACCAGTGGTTACACCAGCTCCGCCGCCACACCCGAAACACACACCCGCCCACTGGATCGGGAGCAGCACTTCACCTTTGACGTGGAGCCCCACCCGTTCTGAGAACATCATCTTTCCGCCCAGAAAGAGCCGAACAGAAAATCTCCATTCGTCATTGAGGCGCGGGTCGGACGGGTGGAAGATGGTCGCTCCCGCAGACGCACCTCCGAACCCTTTCATCTTGCCCCGCCCGCCTTCGGCCGTCCCGCCGAGGTGGATGTAGTGAACCTTCATTGGCGTGATGGGCTCGTTGATCCCATTGAATCGTCGGAGGTCCAATTGCGTGGGCTGATAGGAATAGAAGAGTTGTGCCTTGGCACCGGGGCGCACCGCGACATCCAATGTTGCACCGTAGGCCTCGCTGGCAGCGAGTTTGAGGTCGCCTTCGAATACGCGCACCGTGCCGCCCCAGTTGTAGGTCACGAACGGATTGAGCGTGGCACGCTGGGCCATTAGGCTGCTCGTGGCCAACAGAGAAATGAGTCCCACCGCACTGATCACTCGCATGAACACTCCTAAGTTGGACTACCGTGAGGATACGATTCGGCCTGAAGGGATACCCTGATGGCCACCGAACGTCAAAGCCCGGGGCCGGCCAACCGCTTGCGCCATACGGCAGGAACGGGAAGCTTAGGGACGCGCCCCAGGTCTCGGGAACCGTTGGGCGTGGAAATACGGTTGAGTAGTTGGCGTCTGGCAGGAGGAGTGAGAGCGTGCGGACATCTTCACAGGGTAGTATGGGTGGATCTCCACTCGACCGAGCGTTACGCCTGTTCGCGGACGTGCGCGGCGGAGAGAGCGTCACCGTGCTGCTGCTCGCGCTCAACGTGTTCTTGTTCTTCCTGGCCTATTATCTGGCCCGGGTGCTCCGCGAACCTCTCATCCTGACCGGTGGCGGAGACACGCTGAGCGGCGCTCAGCTCAAGGCGTATACGGCCGCCGGGCAGGTGGTACTCTTGGCAGCCATCGTCCCGCTGTACGGGGCACTCGCCGGCCGCGTTCCTCGGCGGCAGCTGTTCAATGTCGTTACCGCCATCTTCGTCGTGGCCCTCGGTGGCTTTTTCCTGTTGGCCCAAACCGGCCTCAACGTCGGGGTCCCCTTCTACATCTTCGTCGGGATCTTGAGTGTGATGATCGTCGCCCAATTCTGGGCGTTCGCGAACGACGTGTATACCGAGGAAGAAGGAAAACGCCTTTTCCCCATCGTGGGCTTTGGCGCGTCGGCCGGGGCCATCGCGGGGGGGTTGATTGCAAAGCAGGCCATCGAGCCGCTGGGCCTCAACGCGCTGTTCCTCCTTTCGGCGGTCGTGCTGGTCCTGGCAACGGCCATCACCAACCTGATCGACATCCGCGAGCGACGCCGCACGGAGAAGGCCGTACCAGACGTCATGACAAGTGGACTTCTGCCGGCAGCCACGGGACAGTTCCGCGCGGCGACCGGTGAGTTCAGGGCCATCGCAGAGAGCGAGGAATATCAGCGAGAAACAGGAACCTTCAAAGTCATCAAACCCGGGCGGTCACTCGAGGATGAAGATCCTGAAGACGTGAAGAGCACCAGCGGCGCGTTTGCCCTGGTATTCCGGAGCCGCTATCTGCTCCTCATCGCGATGCTGGTCATGATTCTGAATTGGGTGAACACGAACGGAGGGTTCATGCTCGACGACCTCGTCGAGCGAACGGCGGAGGCGGCCGTGGCCAACGCTG
>JBDHLU010000255.1:0-6397 GCA_039656555.1 Gemmatimonadota bacterium
GCATCGAAGCTCCGCAAGCTCACCGAACGCGAATAACCGGCGGTCAATCGAACGGACGGCCACCGTGCCCCGCGTGTGGACGACGCTCGAGCCGATGCCGCGTCGGATGACGCGCCCAGGCTGTGTACGTCGGGACTCACCGCCATGGCTACTTCGACTAGGGAATTGGCATTCAACAACATCGGGTCGAACACCGCCGGGAGGGCACCGGCTACGTCGAACTCGAAGTGAGTTTCGATGCCGATCTGCTCTCGCAACGCTAGCTTTGTCTTGGCAAGATCACCCCCTGCCACATCGACCTGCACCTGCTGCGTCGCGGCATCGGCCCGTGCACCGAGAACATCCTCCTGGGTTTGCGTGGTGCTGACGGCAAAGAGGCGCTCGGTGCGAGCCAACCGGTCCTGGAATTGCTCCAACAACACTTGCTCGAGTTCGAGTTGCCGAATTGCCCGGAGGACTTCATAGAAGCGTCGCGTCGTCTCGGCCTCGACGTTCCACGCCGAGGCGTCAGCCGTTGCCTCGGCGGACACCTGCGACGCCTTGGTCGAGCGATAGTTGTTGATGTTGCCGAGCCCGTTGAACACCTCCCACGATGCGTTGATCGACTGATTGGCCGAACTGCTTTGGAAACTGACCGGCCGCGGCAATGCGATGGGCTCTCCAAAGTCGTTCTGTCCGGTCACCGTCTTGGACGTCGCTCCGTTGAAGTTGGCCCCGATATCGAGGCGCGGAAGGAACTGCCCGAACCCACTCCGTACCTGCGCCGCCGCTCCGTCGAGCCGATTGATTGCCTGCCGGTACTGTGGATTGTATTGGAGCGCCAACTCGATCGCGTCGGGCAGTGTGAGCACTGCCGGCGTGGGTTGTTCTTGCGCGTGCATCGCGAGAACCGGGGTAATGCAGAGGAGTCCGAGCCCAATCAGCCATCGGCCATCGGCCATCGGCCATCGGCAGTCGCTTCTCATTGTGGCCGCCCTCCAGCCTCCCTGACGCTGCGGACCAACCGTACCTGCGCATCGTGAATCAAGGTGTAGTGCCCGTCGGTCAGCACCCATTCACCGGCTTCGACCATGTCGGTGTCACGATCGGGTAGAATCTCTACCAGAGAATCGTTGCTGAGGCCGGTGGTTACATAGCGCCATTTTGCCAACCCGGTCTGCCCCTCGCCTTCGAACACGAACAGCATCGTGCGCCGGTCGCGTTCGAGCACTGCGCTCCGCGGCACCAGAATACGGTCCGGAAACTTGCGCGCTTCGAGAGACACCCGGGCGTACATGCCGGGAAGAATGCGGCCGTCAGGATTGGGAATCGCGACGGTCACGCGGGCCGTCCGTGTGTCGCGGTCCACCCTGGGGTTGATCGTCGCGATCTGCCCCGTGAACGTCTCGCCCGGAAACGCGGCAAACGATATCGACGCCCCACGTCCGGCCTGAAGGAGGGCTACCTCGCTCTCCAGCACCTGAACTTCGACTTCTATGGGATTGAGGTCGATTACGGTCAGCAACTGATCGGACGCGTTCACCCACTGACCGGGCACGACATCCAGGTCGGCGATTCGCCCGGCAAAGGGCGCACGGATGCTGGCGCGGTCTAACTCCAACTGCGCTTGGCTGAGGCCAATGATCGCCTGATCTAACCCGCTTTTGGCCCGCGCCACACGCTCCCGTTCCGCCCGGATTTCCGGATCCTCGATCGAGTCGTCGAACAACGTCAGTTCTCGGTACTGGGCCTCGGCCGCAGAAACGCCCGCCTGGGCATTGGCGACGCGCAACGCGTACTCCGTCGTGTCGATCTCAACGAGAACCGCACCCCGGCTCACTCGCTGGTTTTCGCGCACCCGAACCGAGACTACCGGCCCACCCACTTGAGCCCGTACGGTCACCTGTTTCTGCGCCGCGGCCTGCGCCGCCGCCGAGACGGAGATGACGAGGGTGTCCTGCACGACCTGCGCGCCCTCGACGGGGATGGCCACGTTCGTCGCGAACGTGGATGAGGAGGACGCGACCGCCTCACTTTCGGGAAGCGCCGCCGCATCGCCATCGGCGTCGGTGGTCTCGGATCCACCCAACTGCCAGTAGACACCTGCGGCGGCTGCCACCAACACGACAATGCCGCCGAGCGTTAGGACTGAACGTCTCATGAAATCAGATCCGCATATTGGAGACAGGAAACGGCGCACGACCCGGCCAGAGACCGGATCGTGGCCACATCTTTAGACGCGTAGCTAGGGGCGATGGTTGCACCAATGCCCGGCTAGGTCTCAGACGGTTGGTCGATCTTCAAGCGCACCACATACTGCACATCTAGGTCATCCCTCCACACGCCGTACAACTTATTGTCCACGAACAAACGCGGGGAGAAGCGGTGAGGCATGGTTACGACCCCGAGATAACGGCCACCTGAGTCGAACACATCCCATTCCGGGGCCCCACTGTCCTCCATCAGATTGAAGTTGGCACGCTCCTCCTCGGAGAGGTCCGACACCGACTGAATGTGTTGTACCCACAGCGTGCCCTGGGGTCCGATCTGGATGTTCGCGAACGCCGGGAAATACTCGCCGAACTGCACGATGCTCTTTGCCTGTTGAACCGCGGCCGGTGGCAGACCAGCACCCCGCCACAGGTCTTCCAACGCGTCCATCACTGCGTCCTGGTCACTTTCGGTGACCGGATTGAGGGCAAAGGGCATTGAGAACACATGCGTCAACTGATTGTGCTCGTACCGACTGATGCGGTAAGTGTCGTTGACCCCGTAATAGACAGCAAGGTCTTCGTCGATCGTCCAGATCGGTTCCGCCGAGTACAACTTGATACTCGGGGCACCACCCCCGAATGAGAACGTGCCACCCGATGCGAACTTCATCAGGGTGTCGCTGGCCGTACCATCGAACGTCTGCGCGACGACGAAGTCCATCGAGTCGGGCTCAGGTTGGCCGGGCAGCGCAAAGGGCCGCATCTGGCGGGCCACCACTCCCGACGCCGTTCCCCGCCAAGCCAGCGGAATCCCATTCTCCAAAGACAAAGGGAAACTGCCGAGGTCCTCGCCTTCAGGGTCGTAGAGATTGACTCGTCGATTGCCCAGGTCGGGAACCATCAGCGTGTCTCCAGCTCCCATCAGGACGAATACGGCCCCCGGACCAATTTCACCGGGGCCACCGCCGGGACCACCGATGGTTCGGAGATATGTCCCGGCGTCGTCGTAAACCTGAATCTGCTGCGCCTGGGCATCCAACACGTACATGGAGCCTTGCCCATCGACCGCCAGGAATCCGATCTGGGCAAATTGGTAATCGGGTTCGTCGAGCGCACCGATCTTCAGTTCTTCGGTCAAGGTCCACGCGTCACCCTCGCCCCACATACCCTGCTCCGTATTTGCCACGATAGTGACCCCGGCGGAATCGGTGATCGAGCCTTCCCAATCCGATCCACCCGTGGCGCACCCAGCCGCCACCGCCACCAACGCCACCCCTAACACATTCACATATGTTGTCATCTGCATCTCCATTTCTTCTTTCTTGATTCTTGATTCTTGATTCTTGATTCTTCGTCAAACCTATCCCGCAGCCGTCGAAACAACATGTTGCTTCAGTCTTCGCATTAGCCCTGCAAGCACTCGTTTTCGTTTGCTCCAGTGCCTCCGCCACCAGAAGATTGCTCCCCCGACGAGGATGCCGATCGCAGGCCCGAGTGGCGCAATCGCAACCCATGTCCCCTCCCCTGCGGACACGATGAGCATTCCGATCGGGATGGCCCCTAGCCCCACCATCAGCCCCAGTGCGTGTGTGTGGTCTTCGCCGACGGTGATCTCTGCCACAGGAATCCTGACCCGAGCATTTGTTCGAGACGGCCAGTTACGCCAAAGGTGTCCTGCACCATCTCGAGGAGGACCGGCAACTCGCTCTCCGGCACTTCACCAGGCACCGAATCAGAGAGATCGATCGATGCAGACAACCCAAGCAACCTCGCGGGTGTGGGTCGTACGGGCGTCAACGCGATCGCGGCCTCGGCGACGAGCCCGGTTGGGATACTGGCCTCGCGCGCGATCTCTTTGATGCCCCCGATCGTCATCCCATCGCCGGTACCGGCACTTGCCTCGAGCGACGCGGCTCGGCCCATGATCTCCTTGGCTTCCGTATCGGAATAGCGGCGCTTGGGCAGAGCGCCCGGAGACGCCAGCCCTCGCGCAAAGTCAACCGGCGACGCAGTCCTCGTAGACGCGCTCATCGACATGGCTGACGCCAATACCGCTTCGACGCCTTGGGGAAGCGCCGACAGAGCGACACGGTGTGCGGCGGGAACCTCATGGAGCGTTCCGTCGCGGAGCGAACGTTCACTCAACCAGACACCAGGAACGTCGCCGACCAACATCTCGTACGTGACACACGCAAGCCCATATACATCAGTACGGGCATCGAGATCGGTGGTACCGGCGGCCTGCTCCGGACTCATGTACCCCGGCGTGCCGAGTGGAAAACCGGAGCGCGTGAGCGGCCGGCCCCCTGCCGTACTCACGGCCTTCGCAATCCCAAAATCCGCAATGACGGCATGCCCTTCCGACAGCAAAATGTTCTCGGGCTTGATGTCCCGGTGCACGATGCCGTTTCGATGCGCGTGCCCCAATCCGTCGGCGATCTCGTCGGTGATCGCCACGGCCTCGTCAAAGTCGAGCCGGCCCCGACGCACCAACATTTGGCGCAGGGATTCTCCCTGCACCAGCGGCATCACATAGTACAACAACCCGCCCGCGTCTCCCGAATCGTGCAACGCCAAAATGTGTGGATGCTGTAGTTGGGCCGCGATCCGGATCTCCTGTAAGAAGCGATCGGCCCCGAGCCATGAAGCCACGTCCTCGAGCAACACTTTGACCGCGACCTGCCGGCCGTGCCGCACGTCGTGCGCGCGATACACGGTCGCCATCCCACCGCGCCCGATCTCTTCCTCGAGTTCGTAACGGCCAGCCAGCGCGTCGTTTAGATGAGTGAGATCCATTCCCCTACCCTCCCAACCCTTTCGCTCTGGCCACTTTCACCAGATTCGCGAGCCGCGCGGTCTCCGCAGCAGCAACCTCCCTCCCATAGTCGGTGAGCCGGTAGTAGCGTCGCCGACGGTCGTCCAACTCCGGATCGGGGCGTTTATCGGACTCCTCTATGAGCCCAGTGTCGACTAGGCGCTTCGCCGCAAGGTAGAGCGCCCCGGTCGCGGGCCTCATCGAACTGTTAGTCTGCCGATCGATCTCCTTCATCACCCCGTAGCCATGCATCTCTCCACTCCCCAGAGCCAGCAGGATGTGGTAAGACAGCGGGGTCAGCGGCAATTCGGCGTCTATCTTCGCGTTAGTCATACAGTAAATGTATATGTCATATATGCATTTGCGCAAGGGGTAGAGTGCGTGCTGGTCGTTCCGGGAAGGCAGTGAGAGTACACGGGAGACGGGTGATTATTCGGGAAACGACGACCGCGGGACGAAAAGCCCAGCGCTGCGACGAAATGGTCACGGGCCAGCCACGCTCGATCATCAACTTATGGGGGAACGCCTATTGTATTGACAAATGTATATACGTACACCATGATTATTCGGCCTCCCGAATTCGAATGGGACCCGGCGAAACGCGATGCGAATCTCCTGAAGCACGGGGTCGATTTTGCCGTTGCGATTCGCGTTTTCGATGGCTTCGTGGTCGAGTGGGAGGACAAGAGACGAGACCACGGGGAGGCACGCATCGTCGCCGTTGGTAACGTGGAAGGCAGGACCCTGACAGTAGTTTACACGTGGCGCGGTGCAAGGAGACGGATCATCTCAGCGCGGAGGAGCCGGTGGAGTGAAGAAAGAACGCACGCAGAAATACTCAAAGCGATTGAAGGATAGGACGGATTGGGCATACGTCGACAGTCTGACGGACGAGGACATCGACCGTGCCATCGCCGACGATCCCGACGCGGCGCCCATCATGGACGAGGAATGGTACAAGAACGCGCGGGTCGTCTGGCCCAAGGTTCCTATTTCGCTGCGCCTAGACGGTGACATCGTCGCATGGTTCCGCAAGGGCGGCCGCGGCTACCAATCGCGGATGAACGAGGCCCTGCGTGCCTACATGGAGGGGCATCGCAAGACGAAGTAAGGGAGAAGGAGAGGCGGCGGCGTCCCCCTACGCGAACTGCGACAGACGCCGGGAGAGGAACGGTGCATCCCCTTCGCGTACTGCGATTCGCCGTACGGGGGCTTGGGCCCAGGGTGCGACTCAACGTCCGCTACGGGGATGCACCGTTCCTCTCCTGCCACTGGTTGATGTTGGCCGTTGGCCGCCTACGATGGACGATTGAGTATTGACGGGCCTATCGAACGACTATCGGCGCCACGATCGTCGAAGAACTCCAATACTCACAGTCGGCCGGCGGAT
>JBDHLU010000256.1:0-6555 GCA_039656555.1 Gemmatimonadota bacterium
ATCCCGAATCATCGGGAACAGGATCTGCTCTTCCTTCATCATGTGAGGCTCGAGTTCCGCCACTAGGCCCGCGTACACCGTGCTCACTTCTTCGAGCCACGGGTGCGCCTTTCCGTGCACGGCCGTGACCTTATCGACCAAACGCGCCAGCCGCGGCAACTCGCTTCGAAGGTAGGTGTGATGCGTCTCCTCGATGTGGTCCGCCAACTCGGTCATCGACATACCCGCAATCGGATCGTCTTGCGAGACGATCTCCGCATCGAGGGCCTCGAGTTCCGCCAGCACCGGATCCGCATCGATGCCCCGTCGGCTACAGGCGTCCTCGATGGTACGTTTTCCACCGCAGCAGTAATCCAGCCCGTGTTGGTCGAAAACCCGCGACCGCGCGGGCCGTTCCGCCACGAGTTGCCCGATCTGCATATGCACGTCAAATGTTGCCATTACCGTCATTCTCCTCGAGGTTGAGTTGCCTCCGGGGCCTCATGCCCCATGAGTTGTTCCAGTAGCGCGTGCCGTAGCCCAGGTCGGACGCGCCACAAGTAGTACCCCATAGTTACCGCAGCAATCAGATTGCCCACCGCAACGTTGACCCACGCGAGCGCCGCCAGGAGCGGAGTGAACAGCAGTGCGACCACCGCGTAGAATCCGAACTCCAAGACCACGAAGAATTCCACGAGGAGCCATGACAGATGGGGGTCGCGTTCCGTTTCGGCCAGCATGGTCGATGCGATGATACCTACCACCGCGAACGCGAAAATATGAACGACAGAATACAAGAGAACTGGCTGCATGCTCACCACCAACTCCACCGGATCGCGCAGCCCAAAAAACGCCGCCGAACCGATGACCGCGGGCGTGAACAACGGCTTGCCGGAGAAGATATCGACGAGCAGAAACCACACCGCCACGGACCCCGCTCCAATCAACCCGGCAACGAGGCCGTCCCGAAGAATCGGGTGACCACCATAGCGCTTCGTCAGCATGGTATCTCCGCTCCCTTCCGTGCGTAGAACCACCAATTAACAACGAGACAACTCACGTAGTACGCGGCAAACCCGTACAACGCATATTCCGGAGTCCCTGCTTGGATCTGCCCACCGAAAATGCGGGGAATGAGGAAGGCGCCGTAGGCTGCCACCGCAGACGTCCATCCCAGAACCGGGCCGGCGTGTTCCGGCTTGAAGATGATTGGGATCATCCTGAACGTCGATCCGTTGCCAACTCCAGTCGTAACGAACAGGAGCATGAAGAGCCAAAAGAACGGCCACCAGTATTGCTCGGGCGTGGCAGACAGTCCAGCGGCCTTCACGAAATAGGCAACGCCGAGTGCCGATCCAATCATCACGACCGTATCCCAATGCGTCACGCGAGCGCCGCCGAGTTTGTCGGACAGCCACCCACCCACCGGACGGATCAGCGATCCGACCAACGGACCAAGCCATGCGTACTGCAGAGGGTTCGGGGCGTTAGGGTTGATCGTACCATCAGGGAGAGATCCGAACACATCCTGAATGAGTTTGGGAAACGCGGCCGAGTACCCGATGAACGAGCCAAACGTCATCACGTACAGCCAGGTCATCACCCAGTTGTGCTTCTTTCGGAAGATGACGAACTGACCCTGAAGGTTTTCTCTTACCGGCTTCGGCGTCAGGAACCGCATGACCGCGAGTGTCGTGGCGATCGTAATCACCAACACCAGGAAAACCTTCACTAGATCGGGAAGCCCAAAGGTCGGCCCCAGCAGGAGTCCGATGCCAACGACCGCACCGACGATCCCCATGATTTGCAACCAGAGCATCTTGCCGATCGCGATAGGCGCGGATCCCACCCGATGCATCGGCAGGTTGTTCATGAACACAAAAGCCAAGATCGCGAACAACGCCAGCACCGGCACCCAAACCAAGCCGCTGTTTTGGATCCAAATCGTGGCACCGCCGAGCTCCTCGGACATCTGACGCCCTTCGCCGCTGAACCGTCCGAACACGGCAAACGTCATGACCCAGGGGAGCACCACTTGCATGACGCTCACGCCAACGTTTCCCAGCCCAGCGTTGAGCCCCAGCGACAGACCTTGCATTCGCTTCGGGAAGAAGAAACTGATGTTGGACATGGATGAAGCGAATGCGCCGCCGCCAAACCCGCTCAGGGCAGCGAGCATCGCAAAGACGGTGTAGCTCGTGTCGGGATTCTGGAGGGCAATGCCGACACCGGCAGCCGGTAGTATCAGGAGCGCCGTCGTCACGGCAATGACGTTCCGGCCGCCGGAGATGGCGATCATGAACGAGTTGGGAATCCTGAGGGTCGCTCCGGCCAACCCGGCGATGGCGGGGAGTGTATAGAGTTGCGCAGTTGAGTACGCGAACCCGAGGTTCTGCATCTGCACGATGATGATCGACCAATACAACCAGATCGCAAAGGCAAACAGCAGACAAGGGATCGAGATGAGAAGGTTCCGGAACGCGATCCGGCTACCCTTTTGCCGCCAAAAAACGGCGTCTTCGACATTCCACTCGGCAAGCATTCCCGCCGGCAGGTTCGCCGAACTGGGATTGGGAGCCATGTCCGTGTGATCGCTCATGGGCAAGAGGTCTCCGGCCTCGAATACTGCATCAGCGTTGAGGTATCATGTCGAGCACGTGTCGCACCTAGTGTTCAAATTCCGCTGCCACTTCCGGCATGGCCGCATGCAGGCCGCGGCGCACGACGACCGTCAGCCAAGTGATGCACGCGAGTGACACCGCGAACAGAAACATCCACGTGGTGGTCCACAGTCCAAAGGCATCGAGCATGGAGCCGAACACGATTGGGCATACGAACCCACCTAGCCCTCCCAACACACCTACCATCCCTCCTACAACCCCGACATCATTGGGGAAGAAATCCGGGATGTACTTGTAGACGGCGGCCTTGCCGATCCCCATCGCGATGCCCATGAGGAATACCAACGCGGTGAAGATCCACACATTCGCCTGGAAGAAGATGTGGGTGATTCCCCGAGCCACGAGCTGTCGTTTAGCCACGACGTCGCCGACTTCCACGATGGGCTCTTGCCAAGAGTCGATCACCGGCAACACCAACGCTTGGCTCTCTGAGTACGCGTCCGCCGCACTGGCGCTGCGCGCCTTCAGCCCGTACGTCCGGTCGCCAATACGCAGCTGGTCGTCCGAGACCTCGGTGACCGTCCCGGCACTTGCCGCCATGATGCCTCGACCCGGCGACTCGACGTCCATCTTGGGAAAGATCAGGAGGAAACAGCAGATGGCCGTGACTCCAAGGACCGAAGAGAACACGGCACGCGCCCCGAATCGATCCGACATCCAGCCGCCCAGGGCGCGAATCAGACTTGATGGAAGCGCAAAGATGGAGGTCATGAGTCCGGCCATGACGATGGTCATGCCATAGACATTCAGATAGTAGGGTACCAGCCATTGCGCGAGCGCAACGAACCCACCAAACACGAGGAAGTAGTACAGGCCGAAGCGCCAGACGCGCATGTGCTTGAGCGGTTCGAGCTGCTGCCTGACCGTCTTGGATTCCGCGCCCTTGGGTTTACGGTTTTTCGTGCCCAGATAGAAGATCACCGCCATCCCAACGAGCACCGCAGAATAGATGATTGGGAGCGTCCGCCATCCGTCGACATTGACTCCCCCATTCGTGAGCGATCCCAACAGTGTCGGAGCGCCCATCGTGGTGACCGCTGCACCTGCGTTGCCCGCGCCGAAAATTCCCAGAGCCGTACCTTGACGTTCGCGCGCGAACCACACCGAGGTGAAAGCTATTCCAACCGCCGAACCCGAGACTACCCCACAAAAAGTCGGTGTAGGAGTCCGCGCGGCTCAGGAGATACATCGGTACCGCCGACGCCAGCATGAGCATGGTGTAGATCGGACGCCCACCGAACTTGTCGGTGAGCATCCCCAAGGGCAGTCGAACGATCGAGCCGGTCAAGACCGGGATACCGATGAGCCAACCCATCTGGCTCGCGGACCAATCGAACACCTGGTTATCGACGAGGAACGTCACCAACACGCCGTTGAGCATCCACGCAGCGAAACACACTGTGAACGCCACGGTGTTGAGGGTGAGCGTAAGATTCGCTCTTCCTTTGTCAGTCACTGTTTATGACTCCCATGCGCCCCATGTACCAACGCCCACCCGTCTACTGATTGGTGGGTCGCGTCTTGGTCCAGGGCATCTTCGGATCACGGATGGTTTTGCGGTCCCAATTCCAGATGACCTGCTGATACGGCCTAGTGATGTAGTGGAGCGGCGCCACGACAAAATGGACAAGGCGTGAGAACGGAACCATGAACAGGATCGCGAAGGCACCGACGATGTGGAGCTTGATCACCCAGGGCAACGCAAACACCGCCCCCGTTTCGGGCGACAGCTTGATCAGTGACCACAGGTATGGCGACAGGTCAGCGGCAAACCACGACGATCCCCACCTGTACCCGAGCGCAATCCAACATCCCAGCACCACCTGACCCAGAAGCAACAGCTCGATTCCGATGTCCATAGGCGTCGTCACGGCACGTACCCGAAGGTTCGTCAGCCTACGATACATGAGTGCACCCAAGCCGATGAGCATACTCAGTCCAAAAATGAACGCAGTGACCTCGAGTATGATGAGGCGTAGCGGGTTACTGTTCCACGCGAGCGTTGGCTCGGGAAGCGCAAACGCAATGAGATGCCCCATGAAAACCGCGAGAATGCCGATATGGAACGGCACGCTTCCCCAAAAGAGCCGCTTCCCTTCGAGAAATTGCGACGAAAGCGACGAGACGGTGAACCCCCGCTGCCGGTATCGATACGTCACACCAACGAGAAACACGACAACCGCGGCATACGGAAACGCTACGAACAGAAAGGTGTTGAGCGCGTTCATGACTGACTCCTCAACTGGACGAGCTCCGGAGCCGCCTGCTCCGCGCCCGCTTCGATATCGAGTTCCTGACGAAGGGATCGAAGAAAATCACTCTTCGGCTGGGGCTGTGCCCGGTCACTCAGGGCGAAGTCGTGATCGAGTACCGCTGCGAGAGCAACCAACGGTATGCCGAAGATTGCGCTTCGCTCCGCCGACGTAGCGATCAACGTCTTGAAGTGTTTCTTGTACAGCCGGTTGCGTTCTTCCATGCGCTCCGGACCAAACTCGGCGATCATCTGTCGTAGCGCGGGCCGCAAGATTTCCTCGACCAACTCGACCATGATGTCCCGATCACCCCACCTCGCCATCAAACGCAGGATGTTCGGGAGATGGTCGGAAAGCTCGCTCCCGCACTCGATGCCTGCCTCGCGGTGCTCGCGGTTCAGGTTGACGAGAAGCTCCCCCCGCTTGTAGTCGTCGCCGAATGTGACATATCCCACGCTCAGCGTCGTGATGGCCTGAACGTCGAACGACCGAGTGAATAGTTCCTGCATCTCATCCAACGCTTCCGGCGACAGTGACTCGCCCCCCGCCGGAAGTGACTCCGCAAACCGATCGAGGCCTGCAGCCGCATGCGGGCATGCGCTCGCTACCGCCGCAGAGGCTCTGCGCACACAGGCCGGGTAATCCTTGCCAGGATACTCGAACAGGGCCGCGAGAAGTTCGTAGTGACGCATCGTCGTCATACTCATGCCCCTCGCTTGGCGGACCCAACCTTGAACCCAAAGCCCGTTTCTCCCTTCACATCACCGGTAAACTCGAGTAACTCAGTCGCCTGTTCACGATGCGCGGCAGGGATCACGAAACGGTCGTCGAAGCTCGCGAGCGACGTCAGGTAGTAGATGTCATCCGCAAGTTGTGGGGTGAGCCCAGTATCAGTCAGCGCATCAGACACAGTTCCTTCCTTGACGTCTCCCACCGTTTCCTGCCGGCGATGCAGTCGCACAGCCATCAACTTCTTCAACCGATCGGCAACCGCTCCGGTATCGCCCGCGCTAAAGAGGTTCGCCATGTATTGGAGGGGGAACCGAGCATCGTCAATCGTACCAAAGAGTTCCTTTGTGCTCGTGTCGTAGAGCCAACTATCGGGCCAGTGTTTTCCAATCGGGTTGATTTGTTCTGATTGCTCCGTGTTGTCGACCTCGGAGACGGAGGCCATTACCGGCAGTAGAGGTGGCACGTAGAACAACATGGGGAGCGTCCGGAACTCTGGATGCAGCGGCATCGCCAGATCCCACTCCTTCACGAACTTGTAGGTCGGCGATTTTTGCGCCGAGTCTATCGTAGAATCGGCAAGACCATTGGCCTTTGCAGCGGCAATGACGTCGGGGTCAAAAGGATCGAGGATCATGTCCATCTGTCGCTGCACGACGTCGCCGTCATCGGCAGACGCCACAGCCTCGATCTGGTTGGCGTCGTAGAGCAAAACGCCCAGGTATCTGATTCGCCCGACACACGAGTGCATGCAGGCCGGCGCATGTCCAGACTCTAAGCGTGGATAGCAGAGAATACACTTCTCGGATTTGCCCGTGTTCCAGTTGAAGTATGTCTTCTTATATGGGCAGGCCGTGACACACATGCGCCAGCCACGACACACTTCTTGATTGATGAGCACAATCCCGTCCTCA
>JBDHLU010000257.1:0-3720 GCA_039656555.1 Gemmatimonadota bacterium
GTGTATTCGCCTCGGGGTCGTGTGAATTGCCATGTGGCCCACGCAGATTCGCACGACGGTCGCGTAAATCGACATGGGGCCCGTCGAAACTCGCGCGGGGGTCCCGCGAATTGACCTGGGGCGCACGCAAGTTCGCACGGGGGTCAGGCGAACTTGCTCGAGGCCCTCGTGAACTCGCACGAGGGTCATGCAATCTTGCACGGGGCGCACGCAGATTGACGCGAGGCCCACGCAAATTGGTGTCAGGGTCAGGTGAATTCGCTTTCCACCCACGCAATTCGGTCGCGTGGCCGTATCTCGCCGCGTCTTCACGGGACCACTCTCCCGATCACCACGCCGACGCCCGCGGCGCCAAGCAGGCCCAACGCCGACCGGAACGAGAAACGCGGCTTCTCGAGTTCCGCGATGTAGCGCGCCGACAGATCCCGGTAGCCGGCGGGCGCGGTGGATGTGGCTGCCGACCGTCTTCACCGGCAGGCGCATGGTCTTCGCGATGTCGTCGTACGACCGGTTCTCCACGTAGCGGAGCATGAGGCACCGGCGGTACTCGGGCCGCCTGTCTTTGATTGCGGCCTGGAGCGCCTCGGCGACCCGGCGTTCATCAAGGGTGGGCAGGGGCGTGTCGTGGGACAGCAGCGGCACAGCTTGAAGCTAAGGGCTTCAAGGTCGGCGACGTCCGTGACTTTCTCCCCGACTTGACCGACGAGGACATGGAGATCATCGAAATGCGGGTGGCGTTGGTCAAGGCGATCAAACACCGTCGGACAAAGGCGCTCAAGATCTCTCAGGAAGCATTCGCAAAAAAGATTGGCTCGAGTCAATCACGCGTAGCCAAGATGGAGGCCGGCGATCGATCCGTGAGCCCCGATCTCTTGATGCGGGCGTTGGTGAAGTCCGGCCTGACCCGGAAACAGATCGGCCGCAAGCTCGCGGCCGCATAAAGGACGGCGGAACCCCAAACCAACGCTCGCTGTCGTCCTGCATCTTGGTGGATGCACGTCCCTTGCTCACTCGGCCTAGGAGAAGCGATACTATGGGTATGCTCGATACCGCGCGGCGATACACCGTGGAAGAGGTCCTCAGGTTCCCGGGCGACGGGAACAGGTACGAGCTGGTGGACGGGGAGTTGTTGGTGACGCCAGCCCCCCGCCCGACCCACCAGCTTGTGATCTCCCGCCTCAATGCGTGGCTCGTAACATACCTCCGTGATCAGACCGACAGGGCGGTCGTGTGCCCTTCACCGGCAGATATTTCGTGGGGTCGGGACAAGCTCGTGCAGCCCGACTTGTTCGTTGTTCCAGCGGCCGAAGTAAGCGGAAGTTGGAAAACTTATAGGACTCTGCTTCTTGCAATCGAGGTACTCTCGCCCGGCTCGGCCCGGTACGACCGTGTCACCAAGCGCCGCCTCTACCAGAGACATGGTGTCGGGACCTATTGGGTCGTGGATATCGAGGCCGGGATGGTTGAGGTGTGGCGCCCTGATGACGCGCGACCGGAGATCGTCACCGACGTGCTGCGGTGGCGCGTGGCTGAGGACGCACCGGAGCTGGAGATTCCGTTAGCCTCATTGTTTGGAGATCTGCCCGAGTAGGATTTTCGAACCGTCCATCTCGTCCGTTCGTTCCTTGTCATTTGCTCCGAACCACCGGGTGCGGGGCGGCCAAAGCGGCGGTACGCACGTCGGAACTCCTCGACGGCGGTGAACGACTTGTGCTGGAGTTCCCAGAGGGCAGATTGGTATTGGACCTGCTATCGGACGATGTTGGTGCTTTCATCGACAGCAATAGCACCCGGAAGTTCTTCGCTCTGAGAGCGGATTATTGGCGGAATGGCGTTGACGGGCTGGCCTTGGATGCTCGGATAGTGGAACTGATTGGGGTTACAGCGTGTCCAGCTAGTAGTTGAAAATGTTTCTGCCCCACCCATTTGCCCCGACCGCCTGGTCTCTTATCGAACTCACCTTACGGAGACAGAACCAATGTCCAAGTTACTTGCTCTTGTAGGCGCTACCCTTGGTGGAGCAGTCGGATGGTGGCTCGGAGCGTTCATCGGATTGATGACTGCGTTCATGCTCTCGATGATCGGCACCGGGCTTGGCGTATACGCAGGTCGGCGGTTCGCCGCCGAATACCTCCTATGATCTAGGCCAGGTTTCCTGACTTCCCCTGGGGTGATGGTGTACAGCGCATCCGGGGCCCGCGTTACGGGATGCGATCGGCGGTGACATCGGACTTGCTGTCGGGACACGAGCCGCTCGCACTGGTCCAGTTCCAGGTCTCAGTGCCTTCCATGCGGTCCGGTCCCGTTGCAATGAGGTTGTGGGTCGGTGAGGTTGTTCCCCCACCCTCAGGGTAGCTCCCGGAAATCACCAGACGATTGTTCTCATCGAAAGTCCCGGTTAGGACGTTGGTGGTAACGCCGAGGAATCCACTGGCGGTGACACTGTACGGCGGTGCCGAACCCGTCTTCGTGATCGTGATCGGGTGGGCAGACGCATCTCCTTCATCTCCGGCACAAACTCCATTGGCTACCGTGACGACGATGCCGAAGGTCCAGACGCCGGCTGGGTCCACCTGGTCCTCCGCCGCCGTTGCATCACTGTCTCCACAGCCAAGGATTGGTATCGAGAGCATCGAGAGTACAAACAGTGTCTTGCGCATGGTCAATTCCTTTCACTTTAGTGTGTAACGACCCCTCAATAATGCGCACGAGACCGCCGGCCCGCGACCCTGGCCGCATTGCTGTAGCTACGCGGGGGTGTACCATAGGGAACAGCATTCGTCCGAAACGGGGGACAAATGACGTCGAGATCCGTGGAAGCGTTGCGTGAGCTTTACCAGCACATGGAATGGGCCGATGCCGAGGTGTGGACCGCCATCATGGCATCGACCACGGCGACCGAAGAGGCTTCGCTCCAAAAACTCCTCTATCATGTGCACTTCACCCAGCGCGCCTTCTTCCAAGTCTGGACGGACGGACAGGTACCGCCGTACGACGTGGACAGTTTCACAGACGTCGCTGAGTTACACGCTTGGGCTCGCACCTACTACCCTGAAGTCACGGACTTCCTGACAACCTTGAATGCGGGCCGGTTAGACGACACCGTCTCGCCACCCTGGGCGCGCATGTTCGAGAAGAAACTCGGGAGGAGCATCCACGCGACCACGCTCGGAGAAACCGTCTTCCAGGTCTGGGCGCATACGCATTATCACCGGGGGCAGGTCAATGCGCAGCTCCGCCAACTCGGTGGTGAACCACCTTTGGTCGATTACATCGCCTGGATTTGGGCAGATCGCCCAGCGCCAGTATGGCCCCAACCCAATCCCGCCGACTGACACTCGCGCCCTTGCCTACCCAGCGCCTCCATTCGCTCGACGCCTTTCGCGGCATCACGATCGCCGGAATGATTCTGGTGGACCTGGCGAAATGTAACATTCCGTGATACTTCCCATTATCCTGGCGAGCCCACCACCCGATATGCGTAGGGCCCGAAAGGGGGGACACATGCTTTCGAACTCGCGACGCCTAGTGAACATCCGCCACGCAGGCACCTTGGCCCTAGCAGTCGTCGTCACCGTTCTCGCCTCGGCTCAGCTGAATGCTCAGGGGGACAGCGGAAACGTTTCTGATGATCGTGCCTATTGCCATCGAACTCGATGATGGCTCGACCCAGTGGTTCCGGATCATGGTAAGAGATGGGGTAACGGAGGGCGTGTTGCC
>JBDHLU010000258.1:0-3693 GCA_039656555.1 Gemmatimonadota bacterium
TTCCCTTGTCACGCTGACGACACTCGGATACGGAGACATCACGCCCCTACATCCCATGACCCGATCCCTCGCAACCACGGAGGCGGTTTTTGGCCAGTTCTATGTGGCGGTCATCGTCGCGCGACTCGTGAGTCTCGTCATTATGGAAAAGGTCCGCGGCAACGAGTAGGATATGTATCGCTTTCTCGCTATTGGTATCGGCGCGGTTCTCATGGGAGTGTCTTCCCTGCACGCCCAACAACGCGATACGACAGTCGTGATCGGCTCCCGCTACGAAGCAAGTGGAGTCTATCGCTGGTTCCTCGGGTCCGAGTACCGACAACTGTGGACCGCACCCATCCGGGTGCCCATCCTCGACCTGCAAACGTTCGGTGGGGGGTTGACGCCGACAACCGCTTGCCCGGGTAGTTCGTTCTGTCCCGGCCTGCAAACGTTGCAAATCCGCTTTGACGGAGCGGACGGACGCGAATACGCGTTCCGTGGCATCGACAAAGTGCAGGACATTCTCGGCGACGATTTCACTGGTACCGTCGTCCAGGATATCGCACAAGATCAAACGAGTGCTGCCCAACCGGCCGGCCCTGCCATCGCCGCTCCATTGATGGAAGCGGCCGGGATTCTACACACCAACCCGCAGCTCTTCGTCCTTCCGGATAGTCCAGAACTCGGTGAGCATCGCGACGTGTTTGGTGGTGCGGTCGGATTCGTCGAAGCCCGCGCCGTGGCGGAACCAGGAAGGCCGCCGTTCGCCGGTGCCGACGAGATCATCGACAGCGACGACCTCTTCGCAAAGCTGAGAGAGAGCAACCGCAGCCGGGTGGAATCCCGCACATTTTTGACGGCTCGCCTCTTTGACATGTTCATCGGCGATTGGGATCGTCACCGCGGGCAGTGGACGTGGGCCCGATTCGGTGACGCCTCCATAACACGATGGATTCCGATTCCGGAAGATCGCGATCAGGCCTTTGTGCGGTACGACGGCTTGGGCATGTCCATCGCGCGCTGGTCGTCGCCGCAGCTCGTAAACTTCAACGAGAAACAACCCAACGTCATTGGCGTGAACTGGAACGGCCGAGAGGTGGATAGGCTGTTCCTTCCCGACCTCGACCGCGCGACGTGGGATTCCATCGCGACGCACCTACAAGACGTGTGGACCGACGAAGTCATCGATGTGGCGGTCCGAGCGATTCCCCCAGAGTTCTTCGAGATGAGCGGTGACGATATCGCGACCACGCTAAAGGCCCGTCGCGATTGGCTCGCCGAGTTCGCGGACCGGTACTACAGCGTGCTCGCCAAGAAACCGGATATTCACGGCTCCGACAATCCGGAACACGTGACGATCACACGCAACTTCGACGGCTCGGCGACGGTCACAATGACCCGGATCGATGGGACGGAGTTCTACAACCGCCGGTTCGTGACCGACGAAACAGATGAGATCCGAGTCTACCTCTATGGCGGCGGGGATCGGGTCGTCATCGAGGGCGAAGGGGCGGCCACGATCGAGATCCGGATCATCGCCGGCGAAGGCGCAGACTCCATCGACAATCGGTCGGGCGCCGGTGGAATCCGCGTGTATGACGCTGAGGGAGCATCGACGGTCAGCGGCGACCAAGTCGACATGGATCGGAAACCCTACACGCCGCCGCCTCGGCCTCCCGGCAATTCGCCCCCTCACCGCGACTGGGGCCGAATATGGCAGTTTTTTGGCTGGGGATCCTACAGTCCCGATCTCGGCATGTTTGTCGGGGGCGGGGCAAACCGAACTTCCTACGGATTCCGACAGTTTCCTTTTGCGAATAAGATGCGCATGCGGGGTGGGTGGGCGTTCAAGCACCAGCGCGGCAATATCGATGTTCAGACGACTTGGTATCAACCGAACGCGCGATACAGCTATTCGCTCCAAACCAAAGTTTCCGGTATCGAGATCACGCGTTTCAACGGGCTCGGCAATGAACGAGAGGCACCGGGATCAAACAAACTCTACGCTATCAACCAAGTGCAGCTACGCATAGCCCCCGACATCATATTGCCACTCAGTTCATCTCTTCAACTCGTCGCTGGCGTCGACCTAACGTACTCCAACACTAGAGATACTCCCGGAACGTTGCTTACCGATTCCCTGAGCGGTATCTACGGAGACAACAAGTTCGGAAGGGTCGGGGCATCGGCGCGTTTCATGTTCGACGCTCGCAACGTTCCGGCGAATCCTACCAAGGGGTTGTATTTCGAGGTCGGTGGAAACTTCCGCCCGAAATTCTGGAGCGTCGACTCGACGGCGTACGGCGCCATCTATGGCACGGCGTCTACCTACCTCACAGCCTTCGATGCACCACTGCGCCCCACTCTGGCCGTTCGAGCCGGTGGCAAGGTCGTCTTCGGTGTCTTTCCATTCATGGAAGCCGCGTTCATCGGGGACGCCCGCACGGTGAGGCTCGGTCGTGAGAATCGCTACGGCGGTGATGCGGCAGCGTGGGGCAATGCGGAACTGCGGTTGCGTCTCGGTCGCGTGTTGATCGTGCTCCCTCAAGAGGTTGGCGTGTTCGGTCTCGTTGACGTCGGACGCGTATGGCTCGACGGAGAAGTGTCAAACAGCTGGCACCCGGCCTACGGCGGAGGATTGTGGATTGCCCCGCTGTCCGAGGCGAGCACGATCAGTGTGGCGCTAGCCCACAGCGAGGAGGGCCTGGGGCTGTATATTCAGACAGGATTCGCGTTCTAATAGTGGGATGGCCACCATCCCAACCCCACTGAAACCCCTGCTCCCACTGTGGCGTTACCCTATCGATGAACGACACGGTACCTAGCGCAAGATTGGACGCCGCCCAAACGCCGGCGTCCACAACCTCGAGCGGATTCACCTCGTTGCCGCCGGACGTGCTGGCCCAATCCTGCAAGCGCGTCGGGATCGCCGGACTGGTTTTCGCGCTCCTCTGGGCCGCGACAATCGTGCTGAGCCTAGTCGGGATGACAGAGGGCCCGTTCCCCCATCCGGGCTACCTCGTTTCGGCGATCGGATTCGTCATGTCCCTTGCGATGATGTTTGTGGCAAGTGCCCTCCACGAACGACCGCAACTTCTACTCGACATCGGATTGGGTTTCGAGGTTGCCACCGCGTTCCTTGCCGGCCTAATGCGTTTCTGGGTGTTACCAGATATCGTCGAGCCCAGCGTGATGACCGCGGGCGTGTCGTGGATTGCCGTGGTCATTCTCGTATATCCGAGCATCGCCCCAAACACCCCTGGGAAAATCCTCGTGGCATCGCTGCTCGCCGCCAGCATGGATCCAGTAGGCGTTGGCATCGCGAAGTTCCGCGGCTTGGATGTGGCCGCAACCGCTGCGAGTCACGTCCAGTGGTTCCTGCCCAACTACATCGCGGCGATTCTGGCCGTCATCCCAGCGAAGATCATCGTTGGCCTTTCCCGCCAGGTGCGGCACGCTCGCGAACTGGGGAGTTACCGACTCGAGAACGTGATTGGGCGTGGGGGGATGGGTGAGGTCCATCGGGCCACGCATCGATTGCTTGCCCGTCCGGCCGCAATCAAACTCATCCGCCCAGAAGTCCTTAGTTCGAGTGGTGCACAATCCGTTGTATTCGAGCGCTTCAAGCGGGAAGCGCAGGCCACAGCCGAACTTCGGTCGCCGCACACTATAGAACTCTACGATTTCGGCATTGCGTCGGATGGGACCTTC
>JBDHLU010000259.1:0-3692 GCA_039656555.1 Gemmatimonadota bacterium
TATGGTGGAACGCAACCCGGAATTGGAGCTGCAAATCGCGAGCATTCCCGACCGGTTGTTTCTGGGCGACGCCGCCGACCGGCGGGTACTTGACGCAGCGGGGATCGCCGAGACACCGTGCGTCCTGCTCACGACACACGACGATGCGATGAACGTCTACCTGACGGTTTACTGCCGGCGGCTCAATCCCGACGCGCGTATCCTCAGCCGCGTCACCCACGAGCGGAACGTCGAGGCCATCCAGCGCGCCGGCGCCGACTTCGTCTTGAGCTACGCGTCCTTAGGGGTGCAGATGGTGTACTCGATCGTGCAGGGACGGGAGCTCGTCGTGCTGGGCGAGGGCGTCGATCTCTTCTACGTGCCGCTCCCTCCCTCGCTCGCGGACAAGACGCTCGCCGACGCGGGGATCGGCGCGCGCACCGGCCTGAACGTGATCGGCGTCCAGAAGGACGGGCAGATCGTTACGAATCTGCCGCCCAACCAGCGGCTAGTTAAGGGCTCGATGCTCGTCGCAATGGGCAGCGCGGAGCAGCGGGAGCGCTTCGGCACTGTCTACGGCTAGCCGCAGGGTTCATTGCTTGGTCCTCCGATTTCGGGGCCCTGGGGGGAGCGGTCGTGACATGACGTACGTCGGTGCGGTGCCAAGCTGTGGCGGAAGCGAGCGAGTTGATCGTGGTCGAGAACTTCTTCGATGAGTTGAAGGCGAAGGTGGGGAACTAAGCCTCACGCAACAAACCGCTCGTCGTGGCGCCCCTCGGGTCTGATCCCCATGTTATGACGATGCCCGAGTATACAAGCTCATTCTAGCGGGAGAAAACCGTGGCTAGCATCCAGGACCGTATGATTCGCGCCGCCAAGTTGGACGTTCAGCTGTATGAGGAGGTAGAGGCGGATCAAACTGCGCTGGGTCAAGCCATGGGCGTGGTCGTCCTGTCCGCAGTAGCCGCCGGCATAGGGAGCGCAAATGTGGGCCCGTTCGGAATCGTCATCGGTACGATCGGGGCTCTGATCGGGTGGTACATCTGGGCCTTTCTCACGTATTTCATAGGAACAAAATTCCTGCCAGAGCCACAGACCAGCGCGGACTACGGGGAATTGCTACGCACTATCGGCTTTTCCAGCGCACCAGGATTGATTCGTGTCTTCGGGATCATCCCGGGTCTTACCGCCCTTGTCTTTTCCGTTGCCGGCATCTGGATGCTAATAGCGATGGTGATCGCCGTTAGACAGGCCCTTGACTACAAGAGCACGTGGCGCGCAATCGGCGTTTGCGTGATCGGTTGGGTGATTCAGGCCGCCATTCTAGTGGTTGCCGTTTCGATATTCGCTGCCGCATGAGCGTGGTGAGGTGCTCGGTGACGGCGATCTTGTGTGCCAATTGTGTGCCCACTGCGCCAAACTCATCCAAACGCAGCCGTACGCATCCAAACACGGGTGTTTCAACATCCGGGTCCGCATCTTCGAGCACGACGATCTTGAAAAACATCGGCGGGACGTGAATGTCCTCGTCCGGCCCGACCCGTTCCGGTACTCCCAGCCCGAAGACGGTGCCTGCATACACCCAGACTTCGTTTCCCCCCTCCAACCTGAGGGTGCGCGCGTGTCGGAAACCAGTAAATATCGCGACGTCACCCCGTGTTGCGCATCCCGGCTGCCACACCATTCACGGTGACCGAGAGCGCATTAATTATTCGGGGATTGTCTGGATCCTTGCGCAAGCGGGAGAGAATCTCCACCTGTACGATATTGATCGGATCTACATACGGGTTCCGCAGGCCAATCGAACGTTTGAGCACGGGATTGTCCTCGAGCAGCTCGGCGTGACCGGTCACGGTGAGCAGCGCATTCGTCGTGCGTTGGAGGCGGGCTCGGAGATCGACACCGATCACCCGCAAGGGCTCGGGGACGAGGCGCTTATCGTACTGCTCGGCGATGCCCGGCGACGCCTTGGCCACCACCATTTCGATGAGGTCGAGTGTCGTGCGGAAGAACGGCCAGTCGCGATACATGCGGCGTAACGCGTCGCCGTGACCGCTGTCGATCGCATCCTGCAACGCTTCACCTACACCAAGCCATCCGGGTAACATCAAGCGTGTCTGCGTCCACGCAAACACCCAGGGAATCGCGCGCAGCCCACGCACTCCACTTTGGCCGGCCCGCCGAGCGGGTCGGCTGCCAATATTGAGATGCCCGAGCTCGACTTCCGGGGTCGCCATGCGGAAGTATTCGAGGAACTCGACGCGATCGTACACCATGTTCCGATACTCGTCGCGCGCGCGTACCGCCAGACCATCCATGAGCTGTCTTTGCTGCGCGGTTGGGCCCGGCTGCTCCAGCAGCGTGGCTTCGAGCGTGGCCGTAAAGTACAGTTCCAGCGTTCGATCGGCGATGCCTGGGAGACCGAATTTGGCATCGATCATCTCTCCCTGCTCGGTCACCCGAAGCGAACCCGCGATCGACCCGGGCGGTTGTGCCTGAATGGCTTGGTAGGTGGGGCCACCACCGCGCCCGACCGTGCCACCGCGACCGTGAAACAACGTGACGTGCACGTTCCGCTTGCGACACGCGGCCACGATCTCTTCCTGCGCCCGATACAGACCCCACGCCGCCGCGAGTCGTCCCCCGTCCTTCGCAGAATCGGAATAGCCAAGCATGATTTCCTGGCGACCGTTGATTCGCGCGGCGTACCACGGATTGTCGAGCAACCGCCCTACCGAGGCTCCGGCATCCTGCAGGTCATCGACGGTCTCGAACAGGGGGACCACGCGAAGCGGCGGGTGCACGCCGGCCGCCAGTTGGAGCAACTCGACCGCGAGAACGTCGGACGGCTGGGAAGCCATGGAAATGACGTAGGCCCCCAGCGACTCGGATGGGAGCGATGCCGCCACCTTGAAGGTTGCTAGGACGTCTCGCACGTCCTCCTCGAATTCCTGCGGCGAGGCACAGATCGCGCCGATCGCGGTCGCCTGTTCGTTGAGGTGTTTGCGGAGGAACACCTGTCGTGTGTCCTCGTCCCACTTGGCGTAGGAGCCAGCGCCTAGGCGAGTGGTGATGGCATTCATCGTGGCGGTGTGTCGGGATGCATCCTGCCGGAGATCGAGACGAACTAGTGTCAATCCAAAACACGCGGTCCGGTGCAGCACGTCCAAGAGTCGCCCACGGGCGATGACGCCGGCACCCGTCTCCTCGAGGGAGCGGAAGCACACTCGAAGTGGTTCGGCCAGTTCATCGACCTGCCAATAGGGCATCACAGCCTGATCCGTGGCCGGTGCCAAACCATCCAGCGCCCGTTCGACAGCCGTACGGGTGAACTCCAGCCGATCGCAAACCGTTCGGAGTAGGACGCGGTACGGTTCTGCGACGTCGCCAACCAGGTCACGCAGCTCGGCACTCGCCACATTCAGCGGCAGTTCGGCCCGTAGCGCAGCGATTTCTTCGAGATAGAGATCGGCCGCCATCCACCGCGCCAGCAGGCATGCCTGGGTGGTGATTTCCGGTGTCACACGTGGGTTTCCGTCGCGGTCGCCACCCATCCACGACCCGAATCGGATGGGTGCGATCCCATTCGGAAGCGTTCGGTCGGTGAGTTCGAGCAGCACCGCGTCGAGATGTCGCAGGGACCGCGGGACCGCATCCCAGAGGGTCTGCTCGAAGGCCACCAAACCCCACTTGACCTCGTCCAGAGGTGACGG
>JBDHLU010000260.1:0-3678 GCA_039656555.1 Gemmatimonadota bacterium
ACACCAGGCTGGGGGCCAGGAAACCGCGACCACAAATACCGCGAGCCAGCCGGCGATAGGGACCACCGGGATGGTTAGCTCGGCCCATCCGCTCGCGACGGAGGCCGGCCTCGCGATCTTGGCGCGCGGCGGCAATGCGTTCGATGCGGCGGTCGCCGTCGCCGCGACGCTCAATGTTGTCGAGCCAATGATGTCGGGGATCGGCGGATACGGTACGATCCTCGTGTTCGCCGCTGACTCGCAGCGTGCCTGGTTCTTGAACTCGAGCGGTCGAATTCCCGCCGGCCTCGACTCAGACGTGTTCCGCCCGCCGACGCCTGCCTATATGCAGAACCGCCGGGGTGCCAAGGCAGTCTCGACGCCCGGCAACGCCAACGCCTGGGAAGCGATGTCAGAGCGGCATGGGAAGCTGAAATGGAGCAGCCTGTTCGAGACGCCGATACGCTTGGCGGAACGAGGATTCACCATTGACGAGGGGACCGCGCGACTGATCGCGAGCGCTTACCCGACGTTTCCCGAACACGCGCAGGCGTTTTACGGCACCGACGGGAAACCACTGGGTCCGGGCGACCGCCTGGTGCAAGGTGACCTTGCTCGTTCGATGCAACTCATCGCCGAGCAGGGCGCACGTGCGGTGCACGGCGGGTCGCTGGGCCGAGCGATTCACGATGCGATGGTCGAGGCGGGTGGGTTTCTGACGCTCGACGATCTCGCCGAGAACGAAGCAGAGTGGTGGGAACCCATCTCGATTGACTACCGCGGCTATGAGGTGGTGACCGCTTCGCCGCCGGCAAACTCCTTCCCGGCATTGGTGCGGCTTTCGGTGATGGGCCAACTGGACGTGCAGTCACTCCGCCACAATTCGGCAGCGTATCTCCACCACTACGCCGAGGTCACCAAGCACGCGTTCTGGACTCGGCTTCGCTGGGCGGGGGATCCGGAAATCGCGCCACCCCCGCTCGACGTGCTCCTCTCACCGGCCTATGCGCGAGAGCAAGTGTCCAAGATCGATCCAGAACACGCGACGGCCTTTGTGCCACCGGCCGAGTTTTCGAGCGGCGATGGACATACCACACATTTTGTAACGGCCGATCGATGGGGCAACGTCGTCTCCGCCACACAAACCCTGGGCAATTCATTCGGTTCCCGGATCATGGTTCCTGGGACCGGCATTTGGCTCAACAACTCTCTCGCCTATTCGACGTTCGAGCCCAAAGGCAATCCGATGGACGCCTTTCCCGGTCGTCACAAGCTGTCTGGTGACGTGCCGTTATTCGTGATGGAAAATGGAAGACCATGGATCGCGATCGGCACGCCTGGCGGCCACACCATCGCTCAGACGATTCCGCAGATCGTAATGAACATGGTCGATTTTCGTATGAATATTCAAGAGGCGATTGCGGCACCGCGGATCAGCTTCGTGGAGCCCGACCGGCTGGCCGTTGAACGATCGATCGAGGAGAGCGTACGCGAGATGCTGGAGAGTCTCGGGCACAACGTTGTCCCGGCGAGGGGGCTGGGCAACGCGCACGGTCTTGCCATCGAGTACGATGAAGGAGGCAACGTGATCCGCATTACCGGCGGTGCCGACCCGAGAGGCGCGGGTAACGCCGGCGGCCGTTAGTCGACCGCCGCGCGGACGCGATCAACGCCCTCCCGACCGTCTGATCCGCACCGTGATATCTCAGCGTCCGCGAGGTGCCGCATCGAGGGGCAAGAACGTGCCATCGTCTACGCGCCCGTCGGTGACTCGATGGAGCGTGATTCCCGACACCGCACCGTAGGCCCTGCCGTTCCCTGGCGGCGGGCCGACCACCGCAGCAGCGGTGATCAGCCGTTGTTCGCCCATTTGGGTCTGGAACTTCAGCACTTCGCGCATGTGGATGTGTCCTTGGAGCGCGACTTCGAGGCGGCCCAGGATAGGACCAAGCACGTCCTGATGGTTGTAGACCGTATGTCGGAAGTGCGTTCGACCATCGATCTCGATCACCGTCGGCGCAGGCCCACCCTCCGCAAACCCGCCCCGCGACGGCCCGCCACTGATGAACGGGATATGGTTGAACACCACCAGGGGCACGTCCGCAGGAAGCGCGGCGACATCCGCCGTAATCCAGCCGAGTTGGAGGTCGTCCACATGCCCATGGTACCACAGGTCGTCGTAGTCGACGGTGTCCAGGCCAAGGAAGTGCACGCCCCCGTACGTGAAGCTGAAGTAGTTCGGGCCCCGGTAGTGCCGGTACATCCGGTTGCCGTAGAGCGGATGCTCGGCGCTCACGAGTGACTGGTGCCGCTCGATGCCAAACTTCTCGTGGTTCCCTGGCACGGTGAACACGGGAACGGTGAACTGGGCTAACTCGCGTTCGAGAAGCTCGTAATAGCTTCGTGCGACGTCCTCAGGTACTCGGAGCGCATCCCGTACGAGGTCTCCGGTAATGATGACGAAGGCAGGGCGCAGCGAGTCGACCATCTCCCGCAGGCGACGCACTCTCGGGACGCTCGCCTCGCTGATGTGCGTGTCGGAGGCGTGCACGAACGTGAATGATGAGACCCGCGGTATCGACGCGAGTGCGAACTCGATCGGAGCACCGTCGGCGGCACGCCAATACGGGCCATTCATCACGTAGCCGTTGGGTTGCGACACGAAGACGAGACCGTATCCGTGGGCGTCCATCACAAACCGACCCGACTCGTCGGTGATGACCACCTGGACCTGGTCTGAGACCGCGACGCCCGACAGACCCGGCTCGCCTTCCTCCCAGCTGCCGTCTCCGTTTTGGTCCTCGAACACAATGCCTTCGATCCGGGTCGCCTCCGCCAGGCGTTCGCTCGTCGCCTGCGCGCCTGCGGTGGCTGGCACGGCCGCGACTAGCACCAGCAGCGGACCGATCAACGTTTGCATGGTCGGTTCTCCAGAATGTCTCATTGTAACCTACGCAAGGGATCAAGTGCACGCGTACATCCCACGTTTCAGCGTCGATTCGATGTTCCCTATTAGTGATCGCGAAAAGAATCGGATTATGTTCATGGGCCGAGTGACGAACCCTGCGGAGGGGTGGTGATTCTGGTTCTCCGTCACCAGGGTGTCTTTACCTACAGAACCCAACCCAACAAGGCCAGTAGTGGCCGGCTCGCAACAAACTGATCCCGGCTCGCAACCAAATGATACCGGGATAGTAGCAGCCACCACCCATGTTGTGCCCGCGGTTTCGATGGAGACTTGTTGGGCCCGCGAGGCACTGGCGCGTCCCGTCGGGAGGGAGGGGTGAGGCCATTGACACAACATCAGGCGGTCCATACGTTGCCTCCATACCCCCCTAGTTCCTTCGGGAGCTAGGCGCGAGGCCGCGTCCCTTCGGGGGCCGGCCTCTGCTTTTTTGCGGACGTTTGTTATGAAGACGATCGTCTACGTTGACGGCTTCAATCTCTACTATGGAGCGGTTCGCGGCACGCCATTCAAATGGCTGGACATCAACAAGTTGTGCCAGCTGCTCCTACCGAAGCACAAGATCCACCGTATCAAATACTTCACAGCACGGGTGGTCGCGCGACCCGACGACCCCGATCAGCCCACCCGCCAACAGGTCTACTTCCGGGCCCTCGGCACACTCCCTAACGTCGAGATCATCTTTGGGCACTTCCTCTCGACTGAGACTATGATGCCTCTCGCGAAACTGGAAC
>JBDHLU010000261.1:0-3668 GCA_039656555.1 Gemmatimonadota bacterium
GGAATTGCCGGACGCCGCATCGGAATTGCCGGACGCCGAATCGGAATTGCCGGACGCCGAATCGGAATTGCCGGACGCCGCATCGGAATTGCCAGACGCCGAATCGGAATTGCCGGACGCCGCATCGGAATTGCCAGACGTCGAATCGGCATTGCCGGACGCCGCATCGGAATTGCCGGACGCTAGATCGGAATTGCCGAACGCCGAATCGGAATTGGGAAACGCCCCAACTGAATTCCGATCGGGCGCACCTCGCGACGGTCTGGGTCATTGTCGCCATCGCCGATACCCAGCGACGCGAGGGATGCAATTAGATCGTTACCCACCAGGTCGTCTCCGACCGCCCGGTCCCTGTCGCCGACCAGCCTGCCGTAGCTCCTCTGGTAGCATGTCCCACTGCTCGTCGGTGAGCAATTCTCGGATTCGGTCAGCCATATCCCGCACGCGTTCCTGAGCCTGCTGCAGGCGCGGCCGAATCGATTGGAGGAGGTCGCGCGGATTGGCGTCGGCCATTTCCTCAATCTCTGCTTGTAGTGCCGTGCCGATCGAATCGTTCTCAACCGTTAGGGAATCGCTCATGGCCTGCAGGAGCACGACCTGTGAATCCGTGAGAGCGATGGAATCGGCGTAACCGAGGACCAAGCCCGCCGGGTCGATGAGGAGGGACGTGAACCTCTCCACGAAATCCGCGGGCGTAATGCCTTCGCCGGCAGCACCACCAAAAGCGCCACGCCCCCCGCCCGCTCCGCGACCCCCGCCCGCCCCCCCACCAAATCCACCACCGGCCCCACGTCCACCACCACCACGCATGGCGTTCAGAGCCTGTTGACCACGGTCCGGCCCGAAGAAGGCCCGCGCCTGAATCCCGATCTGGAACGGCTGTCGAATGGCGGTTTGTCCAGGATCCGTCGCCCCGAAACGTTCGTTCACAGTGTAGAGGTACTCCTGCGTTGCCTGATCGAAGCCATCCACGGTGAGTAACGTGGTATTGGGCCGTGACTGCATGCCCCACCCCGACAAGTTGTTGGAGCCGTGGAACAGCTCGTCCACACCTCGCAACAGATTGATCGTCGTGAGAGAAAATGTGACTCGACGATTCAGTCCCCAAAAAGCAGGCCGATAGTTGAGCTGGAATTCGAGGGTGCCTTCCCAAGGCCCGGTACAACTATTCCGTGCGGCGATCTGGCCGAGTTGAGCCTCGAGGCATCCTCGCACCGACCCTGACGCGTTGTCGAGCACCGTCTGCATCCCAGGCAGCACCGTCGGGTCGTACACGAACGCTTGATCGTTTCGGGCACCGTCGCCATTGATATCGGAACCAACGATCGGCGTGAAGGGCGCACCAGAGCTCAACCGACCGATCCCGGTGACATCGAGTGCCTGACCAAAGGGATACGAGATCGTGGCGATGAACGTATGGCGTCGCTCAAAACTGGACCGCGCCCACGCCTTTTCATTCGGATTGCCCGGTGTGGTCGCACCACCAATGCCGCCGCGCCCACCACCACCGCGAACGCTTCGGGACGTCTGATCGCGCACGTCAGACCACGTGTAGGAAGCGTTCAGCACGACTCCTTTGCGGGTGACTCCACCGAGAGCGACCGAAACCTGCTTGGTGTCCGATTCGTATGCCGAGCTGACGTCCAATACCTGCGCGAACGCGGTGTCGATCCGCGACGTCACGAAGTTCACGGCCCCTGTCGTCGGATCGATGGTGTTGGCGGGGACGTACACGGGCCGATTGGCTTCGCCTGCGAGTGTAAATCCACCGTTCGTATCGAGATTGAGATCGTTGAATCCATATTGATCGACGCCGCGCGCGTAGTTCGCATTGACGGACAATCGCAGAATCGAGGTGAGATTCCGCTGAATACCGAGAGAGGCGCGCAAAGATTTTGGAGCAGCATATCCTGGTTCGAAGACCGTCGCGGTCGTCGCTCCGCCGCGCACCGGCACCGCCGCCCCGTCACATTCGGTGGGGAACTGAGCATCGGCGTCTCCCCATTGCTCCCACGTGGCGATGGGCACCGACAACCCCGTGCAGTTCAAGATGGCTTGAGAATTCTCCAAGCCTGTCGACCTCTGTGCCTGCGCCACGAGATTGCTCGACATCGGACTGCGGAACTTGCCGACCCCGCCTCGAATCACGAAGGCCGGCGTCGCACCGAACCCACCACCACCCACGGTCCAGGTGAATCCGACGCGGGGGCTAAGATCAGTTTCCGTCGGCAGCACGTCGGTGCGGCGCCCGAACGACGCCTCCACCGCTGGATTGTACGCAGGAGGATTCCCAAAACTGGAGCGCTCGAGCCGAACACCGTAGTTCAATTGGAGCCGCCGCGTCGGAATCCACACATCACCCGCATACACCGCGAACTCGTACGCCGTGCTTTGCCGCACTTCTGGCGACACGAGTCGACGGAATGACGATGGGACACCGGTCTCCAACTCGGCCAGCGAGTTGTACGTATACGTGCCGAACTGATTTTGGCCGGTCACATCGTTCGTGTTTTCTGCTCGAAACAGTGCCCCCAGTCTCAGTCGATGCGACAGATCTCCCGGGAGCAGCGACACCTCGTCCGCGATCTCGAGCGCTCGCACTCGGGAGTCCGTAGGCATGTTGGTGCTACCGCCCATCAGAAGTGTCGCGACCCCGTTCGTGCCATCCACCAAATCCGAGTTGACTCGCACCTGCCCCTGTGGAGAATACTGGTAGGGGTTCCCATCACGCAGGTTCGAGGACGCGTACGCCTTGACTTCGTTGATAACGCGGAGACCGAACCGGGAGGACAACGTTGCCATGACGCCTCCACCGCCGTTTCCCTGCTCGCCACTGATATCGGACAATGCCGTCGCCGGAAGTTGTGTCGGCTCTTGTCCGGTGCCGCGCAGATCTCCGCGCACCGAAACGGTGTGGTTGTTTGCGGCGAGCCAATCGAAGCGCAGCATACCGGACAGTGTCGTGTTGCTCCGTCCGCCGGTAAACCGATCGCTCACGCCTGCGCCGATCGAATCGACGATCGTCGTGAATCGCGCGGCGGAATCGGGGGCAACACCGAGCCGTTCGAGGTCTGCGGCGGTCGCGGTGTTGAGCGAGGCTACCGGTTGCGTTCGCGATCGCAGCGAGCCGGAGAAGTACACGAACAGACGATTGGGGACGAGTGCGCCACCAACGCCACCGCCTAGTGAGTGCTGGGTTGACCCACTCGTGAAAGCCGTAGCAGAGCCACTCTGAAACGAAAGCTGGTGAGCTCGCAGCGAGTAGTTCAACGAACCCTGGAGATTGTTGGACCCACTCCGGCTCGTGCTCGCCATGAGGCCCCCGCTGAACCGACCGCGGGACACGTCGTACGTGTTCGTGATGATTTGCGTACTGCGGAGACCTTCCTGCGGAAGTTGGCCGGAAGCGTACGAGAGTCCGTCAAGCGTCTGTTGATTGGCGTCAGGTCGCTGGCCAGCAACGGAAAACGCCGCAGCCGTGGTGTCCGTCGCATCCAAGACGACAGCACCGGGCACCAAGGCAGCCAACAACGCGAGGTCATCTGGATCGATCGGAAGATTGGCGACTTGATTGGCGTTGAAGTTGCGCTGCTCGGACCCCGGCGTCGGGCGATCTTGTCGGGGAGACCGGACAGGTTGACGGTCTCCAGTCACGACCAGCGGATCCA
>JBDHLU010000262.1:0-3665 GCA_039656555.1 Gemmatimonadota bacterium
GTGCCGGTGACCCGCCCAAAGCCGAGTGCGTTGCCGATGCGATTCACGTAGTCGCGATTGCCCTGCACCAGATCGTAACCGATGGTGTGCTCGCCGGTGTTGGGCTCCTCCAGGCGGAGGTACGTGCGCCGGCGGTCCAACTCCATCAGCAGGTTATTGACCAGGCTTCCCGCCGCCGTGTCCATGCGGTGCAAGCGACTGACGTTCAAGTCGAACAGCGCCTCGATCTCGGCGCTCGTGAGCGGCGCGGCGATGGCCGTGGGTCTTAATTCCGCCATGGTCTCGAGCGTTTGCCACAGTTCGGGGTCGGGTGCGGGGTCGCTCTTGTCCGATCGCACCATCGCATGCCCGATGACACCCTCGAACGACCGGAGCGCGTCGCCGTAGTAGAGAAACGGCTTTTCGGGATAGACCCGCGGAATGGCGAACCGGCTACACAGATCGTCCACCAGTCGGCCCAGGGCCTGGAACTGCTCGGGTTCGTAGCGATCAAACCAGCGGTAGCCGCGGTACGGTGTCGCGCATTCGAACGCCTCGTCCGCCGGCTTGCTGAATACCGGATCGATCATGTCGTACGCGTAGAGCTGGCCCTCGTGTTCGGTCAGGCCGCCTTCGCTGATGATCTCGATGCCGATGAAACGCTTCTCAAAAGCGATGCGGTCTGCGCGAGGCCAGCGGACGCCGAACTGCCAGGCCCACGCCGCGGGGTCGAACACTTCGTATATGGTGCCGTCGCGATCGATGACGTAGGCGGTCGCGACGCGCCGGGGGCTGCCGTTTGTAGTCGTGACAATGCGCCACAGGCGGACGGTGGTTTCCGCGTCGTGGCTCACCGTGTGGTGGAGCGCAATGCCCGACTTCGATTGGGGTTGGGCGAAGTATTCGGACTCGGGCAGCTGCAAACTCCGGTCGACTTGCACGGTCATGATGCCAACTCCTCTCCGTGGACAGTGTGCTTCGAGTGCCGGCGCCAAGCGGCGCTGCCTCTACTAGATAGACTGAGAAACGGCTAGTGGGTTGCACAAAACCGTGTAAGCAATTGTGGAGAAAGGATTTAGAAAATGGCCTTCATACACTTACGCAATCGAATCGGGGGGTGAGGGAAGTCAAGCTTGCGTGTCATCTAAACATCAAGTAATACTTGACGTATGAATGACACCTCGGGTCCAGATCACGATTGCCTATTCGAGATCGCCAGCGAGCAGGGCGGCTATTTCACAACTCAACAGGCCCTCCGCTGCGGCTTCAGCCGCGCGAACCTATCCCACCACGTCCGCTCGGGTCGGTTCCTCAGGGTGGGGCCGGGCCTCCATCGACTAAAGGACTACCCCTCTTCCCCACGCGAACACGTGCTCCGTGCGTGGCTTGCTGTTGGTAAGGAGACAGCGGTCGTGTCGCACCAGAGCGCTCTTGAGCTGCTTGGACTGTCGGACCTCGTCCCCGATGCAGTCCATCTGACGGTTCCACGAAAAGCGCGCTACCGCCGTCCCATCTCTGGTGTGCAACTTCACACGGCCAAAGAACCCCCGACGCGCTCCGAAACGATCGTTGTTGAAGGGATTCGCATTACTTCTCCTGCGAGATCTATTGCCGACGCGGCGGCGGCGGGAGAGTCTCCGGAACACATACTCGACGCCGTCCGTCAGGCGCTCTCCCGAGGAATGGTCACGCGCCGCCAGCTCGAAAGGGTTGCCGGCAAGCGCGGGGGAGTGGTCGCGCAAATCATCGGCTTGGCACTCGAGAGCGGTGGCTCGTCGTGAAATACCGAACGGCCGCTGCGTTTCGTACGGCGCTGGAAGAACGGCTCCGCCAGCGCGCCGAGCAGGGCGGCGCGTCGCTGGCCCGGCTTCGAAAGCAGGCCGTGTTCGACCGCCTGTTGGCTCGCCTCGTCGCGGCGGCACCGGGCCGGTGGATCCTGAAAGGGGCGCTCGCCCTCGATCTCAGATTGCCGTACCGCTCACGTGCGACTAAGGACATGGATCTAGGCCGCGTTGACGACGAAGAGCACGCGACCGCGGATTTGCTCACCGCCGTAGCGCTGGACCTCGGTGATTTCTTCGTATTCCGGTCCGAGCGGGCACGTGATCTTGATGATGTGCCCGAGGGAGCTGCCGTGCGTTACCGTGTTCGCGCTGAGTTGGCCGGCCGGCGATTCGAGGACGTGGTGGTGGATGTCGGTTTCTCCACCGGGTCGCTGCCACCAGCGGACAAGTTGGGCGGATTCGATCTCATGGATTTCGCGGGCCTCCCTCCGGTCGAAATCCCCGTTATCTCATTGCCACTGCACATTGCCGAGAAGATCCACGCGTACACGCGAGTGTATGGTGCCGGGCGCTTCAGTAGCCGGGTGAAGGACCTCGTGGATATTGTGGTCGTGGCTAGCTCGATCCCCGTGCTGGCAGCAGACCTTCGCGAGGCGCTCGAGGCAACGTTTCGTGAACGGTCGTCACACTCATTACCTAATCGGTTGCCTCCGCCCCCGAAGCTTTGGCGTCGCCCCTACGCTGCCCTCGCAAGGGTTTTGGGCCTTCCGACCGAACTCGAGAACGGTCATTCGATCGCAGCGCAATTCGTTGACCCGGTTCTTCAGGGAAGACGGAGTGGGCGTTGGGATCCGAGGCAAGGAGTGTGGTTAGGGACGTGACCCCGTGGACAGCGTACAACGGCGCCATGCAAGGTGCGCCGCGAGCCGTGCGCTCGTCGCGTGGGGTTGTGCCTCAAGCTGTCGTATAGCCTGGATCTGATGGCGGGGAGTCGAGCATTGGGCCGAGCGTGCTCTTCAGCTGCTTACGGGCACGGCGGACATGGCTCTTCACCGTTCCCACGGGCACGTTCATGATTTCGGCGATACTGTCATACGATCGGTGCTCGACGTGCCGCAGGATGAAGCACCGGCGGTGTTTCGGTTTCAGCCGCGTGATGGCCTCCGCGAGCGCGGCGGCAAACTGGCGGGTGTCCGGCCTCGGCGTTGGGTTGTCCGGGGTGGGCACGTACATCGCCCTCGCGTCGATGTGCGTGGGAGTGACGGCAGAGGGCGAGTTGGTGGAGTCGGGCCGCTTGCGCTTGATGTAGTCCACGGCCGTGTTGTGCGCGATCTGGCGAATCCAGGCCAACGGTTTGCGCACGGGGTTTTTGTTGTCGAGGGCAGCGAAGGCCTTGACGAAGGTTTCCTGCGTGATGTCTTCCGCCAACTCGGGGTCGCGAACCTTCCGAAGGATGCCGTTGAACACGGTATCCCGGTATCGGCGCACGAGTTCGCTATACGCGTCTTCGCGACCCTCACGCGCCCAGGCCACGACTTGCTGGGCGGATGCCTCGGAGAGGTGGGGAGGGGAACTCATGTCGTTCGATACGGTTCGGCCATAGTCATGAGACCCATGCTACAGGGTTCCCGCGACGTGGCAAGTCAGGTGCCGGCGGACCGCAATGCAAGGCGACCGGTGCACAGATTCAAGGCGTCCAGTGGGCTCGTCAGCATGGTGCGCAGGCGATACCTTCGCATGAGTCTCACGATCTCACGAGGCATCTTATGCGTTCGCTGCGAATCTCCCTGTGCGTAGCCGTAGCTTCCTTCTCGCAATTGGCCGCCGCGCAGGAACCCGTTCATCACGACGTCATCGCGCAGATCAAGGCCGAGGGACTGGAGCGCTCGCAGGTGATGGAGA
>JBDHLU010000263.1:0-5068 GCA_039656555.1 Gemmatimonadota bacterium
GAAGACGCTGAAGTGGAAATCATCGAGCCCATCGGTGGGGACTGGACGATGATCAGCTCCAGTCACCGGTTCCAGAAGCTCGATGCCCACACGTTTAAATACACCGTCGACGTCCCGGAAGACGGCGAGACGAAGGTGAATTATCGAGTCAGAGTGCGGTGGTGCTAAGAAGGCCGTCGATCGTCGATAGTCGACCGGGAGGGGGGGCGCGAGTCGCGTCCCCCGCTTGCCGTCAGGCATCAGCCTTCCCGTCGTGGATTTGCCGGTTCATTATTGAGTCATGACTACTATTGGCAGGAACCGTTTCGGCTCCCCCCTGTCCCTCCTGTCCCATCTGTCCCGTCTTTCCCTCCTGTCCCTCCTCATCGCTTCCCCCGCCGTCGCCCAGGATCGAGAAGTAAACGTCTCCCTCACCGAGGGCACGAACATGGCGGCGGCGCTGTCACCGGACCGGCAGACCCTCGCCATCGACCTCATCGGTCGGATTTGGGTCATGCCGGCAAGTGGCGGGTCGGCGACGCCAATCACCGACGAGTTCGGCGATGCGCGGCAGCCGGCGTGGTCGCCTGATGGGCGGCGGGTTGCGTTTCAATCGTTCCGCGATGGCAACTACCACATCTGGTCTGTGGCGGCTGACGGTACCGGCCTAACGCAACACACGTTCGGACCGTACGACGATCGCGAACCGGATTGGACGACCGACGGCCGGCAGCTTGTGTTTTCGTCGGATCGGAGCGGCAACTACGATTTGTGGCGGGTCGATCTCCGTAACGGTACGCTCGCGCAGATGACCACTGACCCTGCCGACGACTACAATCCTGCCGTCCACAGCTCGGGTCGGATCGCGTTCGTCTCCGAACGGGAAGCCGGCAGGGGCATCTGGGTACGCAACACGTCGGGGGCGGAAGAGCTGTACGCCGGGGTTCGTGGGCGGGTGTCGGCCCCGAGTTGGCGGCCGGATGGAGGGGCGGTCAGCTACACGGCCATGGGCTTCGGGGAGACTTCTCTGATGGTGGTTGAAGCCGGACAATCCCCCCAGGCGATCTCGGGTTCGGGGCAGGACGTATTTCCGTTCCGCGCCGTTTGGTTGGACGACTTTTGGCTGCTCTACACCGGCGACGGCAAGATCTTGAGGAAGGCAGTCGGCGGCGATTCGCGCGATCCCATTGCGTTCACGGCTGAGGTTTCGTTTACCCGTCGTGCCTATGAGCACGCCGCGCGTGATTTTGCCTCCACGGATCCGCGACCGGTACGCGGGATCGTATCTCCGATGGTCTCGCCGCTGGATCCGGACCTCGTCGCGTTCGTTGCGTTGGGTGACCTGTGGACGCAGCGTGGCGACGATCTCGTCCAAGTGACGAGCGATGCCTACCTCGAGTTCAATCCGGCGTGGTCGCCGGATGGGCGGAAGCTGGTCTATGCGTCCGATCGTAGTGGCGCGCTACAGCTGTGGGTCTGGGACAGGGACACCGGTGAATCGGAACAATTGACCGACGGTCCGGGTGGGGTGGGCGCGGCCGTGTGGTCGCCGGACGGATCGACCATCGTGTATCAGTTGTCCGTTGGTCTGGCGACGGAAACGCGACTCATCGATGTGGCGACCAGCCAAGACCGTATTCTCCGAGACGACTTGTTCCTGCCGGGTCGGCCAAGCTGGTCGCCGGACGGTCGTATCCTGGCGTTTTCGGCCCTGCGACAATACTCGGGTCGTTTCCGCGAGGGGCGGAACGAAATTCTGTACGTCTCACTAGACGGCGAACCCGACCGCTGGACGACGCCGACTCTGCATCGCAGCGTAGGTACGCGGGGGCTGGACGGCCCGGTATGGTCGCCCGACGGGCACCGCATGGCCTATGTCGGCGGCGGGTTGTTGTGGGTGGTGGACGTCACTCCCACCGGTGAAATCATTGGTGCACCGGTGCGCCTCTCGACCGAATTGGCCGGCGCGATCTCGTGGACCGGCGATTCGCGGTCCGTCGTGTACCAGGTGACGGACGGTATTCGCCGAGTCGACGTGTTGACCGGTGCCGACCAAGGCTTGGCCGCGTTCCCATGGGGGTGGGCGGTGCGGCATCCGAGTTCGGACCGCCGCGTGGTGATCCACGCCGGTCGCATGTGGGATGGGATGGCCGACCGCGAGCGCACTAACGTCGACGTCGTAATCGAGGGATCACGCATTGTCGCGGTGGAGGATCACCGAGACGCGTTGCATCGCGATTCGGTAATCGACGCCGGCGACCAGACCTTGATGCCGGGCCTGGCCGATGCGCACGCCCACGTTGGTTACGGCTCTGGCGAAGCACTCGGCCGGGTATGGCTGGCCTATGGCATCACGTCGATCCGCAATCCTTCCGCCGATCCGTTCTTGGTGCGCGAGCGCCGAGAGTCTGTCGGCATGGGGATCCGCGTTGGCCCCCGTGAGTTTGCGACCGGCCGCATCATGGACGGAACGCGGATCTACTACAGTGATGCGGGGCAGCTGTCGTCGGGCGCTCAGGTCGCTCAAGAAATCGAGCGCGCCGCCGAGATGAAGTACGACCTGGTGAAGACCTACGTCCGGATGTCGGATTTGATGCAGAAGCGGGTCGTCGACGCGGCGCATGCGAACGGAATCCCGGTGTCGTCCCACGAGTTGTATCCGGCCGTGGCGTTCGGAGCCGATCACGTCGAGCACATTCGCGGTACCAGCCGGCGTGGGTATTCGACGAAGATCTCGGCGTTGTCGCGCAGCTATCAGGATGTGGTCGCACTGCTGGTGGCCTCGGGGATGACGTTGACGCCGACGATGGGTTTGCAGGGTGGCTTCTGGTATCTCGTCGGTCAGGATCCGTCGATTCTCGATGACCCACGCGTCTTGGCGATATACACCCAAGGGTACGTCGACCGGTTGACCCAGATGGCGGCCGCCCGCGGGGGAGGTGCGTCTTCCGATGGCATGCCGGCCTCGCTCGTCGCACAGGGCGAAACCATCGAGGGCGTCGTGTCGGGCGGTGGGCGCGTGATTGCCGGTACCGATTCGCCGATCATTCCCTACGGTCTCAGCCTCCATACCGAACTCCAGAACTATGTCGATGGCGGGCTGACACCCGTCGAAGCGCTGCGATCGGCCACGTCGGTTTTTACGGATGCGGTTGGTGCCGGTGACCTAGGTACGATTGCACCGGGAATGTTTGCCGACATGGTGATCGTCGATGGGAATCCGCTGGAAGAGATCACCGACACGCGGCGCGTTCGGATCGTTGTGAAGAACGGAGATGTGTTCACCTTCGAGCAATTGCTCGCCGGGCCGATCTCGCCGCGCGGTTTGATCTCGGTGCTGCCCTAGCCTCGTACCAGCCGGACGTTTGAGCTGTAGGGATAGAGGTCAAGGACCTCACCATCGCGCAGTCGTTGCTGAAGATCGGCCCAGGACCGGCGGGTGAAGAGTGTGCCGTGACGTTCTAGGAAAGCTGCTCGCATCGTGCCCGAGAGCTGGAGGAATCGTTCAAACTCTTCCGGAAAGACGTCGTGCTGCCCCACGTGGTACCAGGGTTCGGCCGAAAGTTCGTCTTCTGGGTAACGCGGTTCGGGCAGGTCCCGAAACACGCAGTCATCCACAGCGGCAGTGGGAGGGGGAACTCGGCCTGCCGTGGGAAACGCCTGAGGTATGGGACCGTATCTCTCCGTTCACGTACGTCGAGAACATCGTGACGCCCACGTTGATCATGGGTGGAGAAGACGACTGGAACGTACCGATCTTGAACTCGGAGCAGTTGTACCAAGCGCTGCGACGGCTGGGGCGCGAGACCCAGCTCGTGGTGTACCCGGGCCAGTCACACGGCTTGCGGGTTCCGTTGTATCAGAAGGACCGGCTCGAGCGCTACCTGGCGTGGTATGCCAAGTATGTGAAGCAGAGCGCGAGGACGACCACCGAGCCGTAGCACCGGCCCGGCCGCAACACGTCGCGCGGAGCGAGGGACACCCATCCTCCGCGCACTGCGATTCGCCGTACTGGGGCGTTGGCGCAGGGTGCGACTCGACGTGCGCTACGGAAGGGTGTCCCTCGCTCCGCCCGCGCTACGAGTTCGCGGTGGAAGTAGCGAGTGAGCCGCTGCTTCTTTCCGCTCTGTTCGCGTCGCGCCTTTCGCGCTAGCTGACGACGCGACAAATCCCGCTGAAACTTTTTCGACGTTCGACTCGTAGTGTCCTATTAGAACACGCAGTTGCCAAAGGCGCGCGCCTCACCGACTGCACGGCCTATACACCTCTAACGCGCTGACGCGCGGCGAGGAGGAATGTATGACTGTGCGGATGGATCGGAGCATGCGCCTCCCCGAATCCGAATTTTCCCGGCGCACAACAGAGGACCGGGATCGCCATCCACCACACGGTGGGTTGCGGCGCGGAGCACCGTCCGCCGTGGCGTTTCCCGTAGCGACCGGCCCATTCACAACACCCGATTGTGCGTTTACAACGGCGACTCGTACGTCTACATCAGTCGAATGCACGATTACGACACGTAGCGGCACGTTCACATCAGGCTATGGCCTGTTTACTCCACCCTTTGGTACGCGTGCAACGGGCTGTTGTAAACGCACATCGACTCTGCGTAGACGTGCAGAAGGCTCGGGTAAACCAGACGCAGCCTGTTGTAAACGCACATCGACCTTGCGTAGACGTGCAGAAGGCTTTGGTAGACCGACAGCAGCCTGTTGTCGGCGAAACACCGGCGTTGGCCGGCGTGCATCCGTGTGGTGCGCGTACTCAAACAGGAGGTAACAATGGGAAGGTTTCCGAGAAGCGAGTCCGAGATCGCAGCGCTTGCGCTGAGGGTCGTCGAGGGGCTCGTCAACGCGGCGGAGGAGTATCCGAATCCGCCGGTATCCCCAGCCGAGTTGAAGGAGAAGCTCGAGGCGTTCAATGCGGCCGACACCGGGGTTGTCGCCGCCAAGACCGCGTACCTGGAGCAGCACGCCACCAAGGATGACGCATTGGAGGATCTGGTGGACGGTCTCAAGGCGGATCTCAAGTACGCTGAGATTGCGGTACGCGAGGACCCCGAGAAGTTGAACGCCCTCGGGTGGCGTGC
>JBDHLU010000264.1:0-3558 GCA_039656555.1 Gemmatimonadota bacterium
GACAAAAACGTGCCCTAGTTGCGACATCGAGTATTCGAGCCGGTGCCCAAGCTGTCCGCATTGCGACGCGGGCGAGGGTTGGTTTGAGCGGTTCTACGACTGGACGGAAGCGGGTCACGCCGCCAGATCTGACAGGGGTGATCACCTGCGCATCGCGGTGCGCCGATGTCGATATTGCGGCAAAGAATACTGGGGTTGGTTCGACTGTCCGCATTGCGACGGTTACGAGAGGGACTGGCAACGTCGCTTCGCGTTCGCGGCGCGCGGGTCGACGATTATGGTGACTGTCGTGTTCGTGTTGGGTCTTGTGGAGGGGGATTGGCCATTCGGTTTTTGGGGGACCCTCCTGACACTCGCTCTCGTATGGATCGCGTGTGTTATCGGCATGGTGTTCATGCGATGGCTCACCCACAACGTGTTCTTCCGATGACTGTGACACTTTGCGATGGAGCGGTGCGAGGTAGGTAGGCGAATTATTGCGGGAGCGAGCGGTTTGTTGCGTGAGGCTTAGTTCCCCACCTACGCCTTCAACTTTCCCCCCCAGATCGCGGGGCCGGTGCGCAGCTTCATTCAGGGAGCGTCATGCGACGATCCGGGACTCGACCGAGATGAAGTCTCACCACGGTCGTCCCCACCACGCGATGGATCCCGCTCTCGTATGGCCGCCATCATCTCGTTAAAGAGTGTCTCAATCTCGCGAAGGTGCGTGTCGCCCTCACGGAACTTAAGGCGTCGGTTCAGGTCGCCTTTCTTTACGTCCTCGAAGGCTCTCTTCAACGCAACGAACGGACCGGCCAATCGAGTCGTTGTGAATAACGCGAGCCCAGCGGCTGCAAGCAGAATGAAGGGCATGCGAGTGACCAAAAAGAACCATACCTGGCCACGTGACGATTCGCTTACTAAATCGCCAAGGACCATGGCGACGATGATCACCGGTGGGGTCAGCACTAAGGTCACCAACCAGATCATCGTGAACTTCGGCACGGCTGCTAGCGTGTATCGGAACCCGAAACCGCGAACGTTCTTCCATGAAGAAAATAGGCTTTCCATTATCCCATCCCCAACGTCTGGTGCTCGATGTTCGAACCGGTTTGGGGCATAGTCTGTCTCCTGTCGAGAATTGGGACGTGATCTCGGGCATGGGCACATAACATGGAGATCAGGCCCGAGGGACGCGAGAGCCGCTTAGTCTGCGTCCTTCACCATCCATGGCGGCACTAGCACCTACCCCTTGAGCCGGTGGCGCTCGCTTCCGAGCAACCACAACACGTCTTGCGCAAGGGATCACGGGGGTGAGCGAAGTAGGGCCTTGCGCCCTTGCAGCCCGCTCGACATGCTATCTCGCATGACGGACCAGCCAAGCGACCCAAAGGCGACTAGCACGCGGGGCGTTGCCCGCCGAAGCGAGGCGGCGCAAGTCAGGGAGGGCATCCGCGAGCTCGCAGCTAACATCCCGCCTCTACCGGATAATGAGCAGGCGGAGGATGAGTGGATAAGGACGCTGCGGTTGCTCCTCGCACGGTATGACGAGCTAACGAAGTAGCACCCCGAACGTCTTGTGCGAAATGCCAGCATGATTTCTAGCTGATAGAAATCATCAAGTATCCGGCAACAAGGATTTCCGTCGAAACCATTCGACGTGCCCGCACCCCGCGCAGACCCACACGTCCCATTTCCCGCCCGAGATTCGCCAGCGTGTTCAGCACCCTCACGTCCGTCAGGAGTTCGTAGCAGTCCCCGCAGTGGTCGCAGCGCATCGTTGTCTCCAAGAATGATGTGCGACGACGATACGTGGAGACCATCAACGCAGTCTCAATGAGGGTGCGCGAAACCGCAGCACCATCATTAACCCGACAATACCACTCGTATTGTGGCGCAGTTGCGACTCTGGCGTTCGCATTGACCTCGACCCATTCTGTGACCGTTGTTTACAATCATTTCAGTCCTCCCTGATTTCATAGTACGCCCGGTGGCCTCACGGCCCCGGTGGTCCGGCGAATCAATACCCAGCCGTCGGGCCCGGCATTTCCAAATAGCAACCGGGGAGGGAAGATGCACGGACAGTCTGGTCTGCTGACGCTTTGCCTGATGGCAAGCTTGGCCGTGGCCTGCGGCGGCGAACGCGAACCGGCGCAGGACGAGATGGCAACCGACGAGATGGCAACCGAGGACATGGAAACGGTCGCAGATGAGGCAGACGACGAGGGTGAAGACGCCGACGAGGATGCGATGCCCGTCGTAGCGGCCCCAGCGACGACCGAGTGCAGGTTGAGCGATGACTACCTGCCCGTCGGCTCGAGCGGCCTCGAATTCCGCATCCCGCGCGGTGGCAACTCGGTGATGGCCTGGCAGGTCACGGCGATGGAATACCAGCAGGAGACAATGATAGGTTTGATCTCCGGGGATGGCGCGCTGGCGATCTCCGAGGTCGAGGCCCCGATCGGGACCATCTACTACACGCAGCACGAAGGCGACGACATGACCGAGGCCAAGATCCACATCTTTGAGTTCACCTTCCAGCTGGACGGCAAGTGGTGGAACGGCGGCTTGCCGGTTCGCAACCTGAACGCTGAGCTGGCCGCGAACTGTGCGGCGCTCGTGCCTCAAACGCTGGCTTCGCTGCGGCGTCCGTAGCGGAGCCGGATGACATGGCAGGACGCACAAAGTTTCTCGATCTGACCCTCGGCCTAGCGTTCGGCTTGGCCGCGGCGTCGACGTAACGTCTCCCGTGATGGTAATGACGATCTCTGCGATGGAGCGGTACGAGGTGGGTAGGCGGATTGTTGCGGATGGTGGCCAAATGCCGCACGTTTGGCGCGTGATTGCCCAGGGATCCAGGCACGGTACACAATCGAGCACGCCGGTGCTAAGGACAGCTTCCGAGTGAGCGAACGGAGTGGGACCGCGTTGCGGGAACCATATCCGAGGATCACGTTCGAAGATGTGGCACTCGACCAGGTCGGTGATCGATGCTCGGCGCGCGTGATGCTCAGCCTCTCGGGCGTCGAGATAGTTGGTACGGCGGAGGGCGAAGCCTCCCGGCATGGCCGTCTTCGGTGCGCGGCAGAGGCCACGGCGCGGGCGATCGAGAACGCTGCACCGAGCCAACTGAAGCTCACGGTAATTGCCGTCCAGTTGGTTGAGACGGTACACGCGGTGCTCATCGTCGTGTCGCTCGCAAACCCGGCCAAGGAGGAGGGCAAACGCCTGGTTGGGTCGTGTGTGGTAAAGGAACAACTAGAACGGAGTGCTGTGTTGGCAGTTCTCAGTGCCACAAATCGTCTGGTAGGTATGTGTCTACAGTGAACGGTCATGCCCCCGTACAGTCGAGCGGGACGTGAGCGGCATCCAACACTCAGGAGCGTGATCACGCGCTTGGCGCTCGTTCTGGTCATATCCCTAACGCATAGGTATTAACCCAATCCAGTACCCTCCCCGAGCGTCCCAGCGGCGTTCGGGGCTACCACCCCATCGCGTCATCCACTGCATTAACTGAGTGGAACCAACAGGTACTTTTTCCACGAAAATCTAAAGTAGGGTGATTTAAAGTCTTTAAGA
>JBDHLU010000265.1:0-7174 GCA_039656555.1 Gemmatimonadota bacterium
GGTCCCCGAAACGCATAACATATTGCATTACATTGACTTAGCCGAGCTTGGCGTTGTTAACCCTGCCACGGAGTAAGCTTGTCCTGTCACGGATCAAGCCATCTCCGCCACGAAGTAAGCCAGCTTTGCGACACAGGAAGCTGCCTCTGACGCCCAGGTCGCCAGCTCCGCAACAAAGTCGACTTTCCCCATTGCAAAGTCGACCGACTCCGGCACAGAGTAAGCCGTAATCGGCCCGGAGTAAGCTGCCTCTGCCTCAAAGTGGGCCGTCTTTGCCTCGGAGTCGATCAACTTTGCCTCGGAGTGGATCGACTTTGTGACGGGTCTTTGGGGACAGGGGAGACAGTGATCAATCCCTGTCCCCCCTGTCCCTCCTGGCCCCCCGGTCGCGCCTGTTATTTTGCTTCCATGCCAAACAACCCATTTAACTCCCGCTCCCGCCTCGATCTCGCTGACGGCCCCGCCACCATCTTCCGCCTCGACGCGCTCGAAGCGGAGGGGGTTGCGGAACTGGATCGTCTTCCCTACTCCATCAGGATCCTCCTCGAGAACGTCCTGCGGCACGCCGGCAACGGCGTCGTAGAAGAGAGCCACGTGCGGGCCGTGGCCAATTGGCGCCCTGAGCCCGATCGTAGCCTGGAGGTGCCGTTCATGCCCGGACGGGTGGTGCTACAGGATTTTACGGGGGTGCCGGCCGTGGTGGATCTGGCGGCAATGCGAGAGGCAATCGTGGCACTGGGAGGCAAGGCCTCACAGATCAATCCGCTCGTGCCGCGCTCGTGCCGACCGATCTCGTCATCGACCATTCGGTGCAGGTCGATTTCTTTGGCTCTTCCCATGCTTTCGAACTCAATGTCGAGCGGGAGATGCAGCGAAACGGCGAGCGCTACCAACTGCTTCGTTGGGCGCAAAGTGCCTTTGACAATTTCCGCGTTGTCCCGCCGGGTACGGGAATCGTCCACCAGGTCAATCTCGAATACCTCGCCACCGTGGTCCGGCTCGCCAAGCACGACGGGGAGGCGGTCGCGTTCCCGGACACGTTGGTCGGCACCGACTCCCATACGACGATGATCAATGGGGTCGGTGTCGTAGGTTGGGGCGTCGGCGGGATCGAAGCCGAGGCTGTGATGCTGGGCCAACCGTATTTTATGCAGCTCCCCGAGGTGGTCGGCATGAAGCTGAGCGGCGAGTTACCAAACGGCACGACCGCTACCGACCTCGTGCTCGTCGTAACCCAGATGCTCCGAAACTTCGGAGTGGTCGGTCGTTTCGTGGAGTTCTTCGGACCGGGACTGTCGACCCTGGGCCTGGCAGACCGGGCCACCATCGCCAATATGTCACCTGAATACGGTGCCACCATCGGCTTCTTCCCAGTGGATGGGGAGACACTCGCCTACCTCGAGCGCACGGCCCGCGCGCCGGACGTGATCGACCGCGTCGAGCGATACTGCAAAGAACAACGGTTGTTCCACACACAAGAGACGCCGGACCCCGAATACTCCGCCGTCCTGGAATTGGACATGGCGACCGTGGAGCCTTCCGTAGCGGGGCCCCGGCGACCACAGGACCGTGTCCTGCTCAGCGAACTCAAGGCATCCTTTGCGATGGCAGTCCCGAACCTCATTCCCGCCGGTGCCAAGCGCGAGGTCGACGAGGGCACCGGTGCAGAGTGGTCTGGTGAAGGCGGACAATCGCCGGCGACCAACAACGCCGCCGCCACAGACGTGATGGCCGCCGCCTCGGTGGAGTACGATGGAAACCGGTTCGACATTCACGACGGCTCGGTGGTCATTGCCGCGATCACGAGTTGCACCAACACCTCGAATCCATTCGTCATGATCGGGGCGGGGCTCGTGGCGCGGAACGCTCGCGCGAAAGGACTCGGCCGCCAACCGTGGGTGAAGACCAGCCTGGCTCCAGGATCCAAGGTCGTGACCGAGTACCTCAAGGAATCCGCACTCATGGATGACCTCGAGGCGTTGGGCTTCTTTCTAGTGGGATACGGCTGCACAACGTGTATCGGTAATTCCGGACCGCTCGCCGAACCCATTGCACGCGCCATCACTGACCACGAATTGGTCGTGGCGGCCGTGCTTTCGGGAAACAGGAACTTCGAAGCGCGGATCCATCCGCATATCAGAGCCACATATCTCGCCTCACCGATGCTCGTGGTGGCCTACGCGATCGTGGGCCGGATCGACATCGACATCACCACGGAACCACTCGGGACCGATATTGACGGCAAACCCGTTTACCTCGATGACATTTGGCCCAGTGCGAAAGAAATCGATGACGAAGTGAACCGCGCACTCAAACCATCTATGTTCGAATCGGAGTACGCCGGAGTGTTCGAGGGCGATGAGACGTGGCAGCAGTTACCGATCGCAGAGGGAGAAGGCGGGCGCTTTGGGTGGGATCCCAAGTCGACGTACATCGCGAATCCGCCGTTCTTCGAAAACATGCAAGCCCAGCCCGCACCAGTCACCAACATCGACGGCGCACGTATCCTCGAGTGGCTCGGCGAAACGGTGACCACCGATCACATTTCCCCCGCTGGAGCCATCCCGAAGGACGGACCTGCTGGTCGATGGCTGATCGAACAGGGAGTACGTCCCGTCGATTTCAATACGTTCGGGTCACGTCGAGGCCATCACGACGTCATGATGCGCGGCACGTTCGGCAACATCCGTATCAAGAACCGATTGGTCGAAGGTAAGGAGGGCAATTGGACCACGCACATGCCCTCCGGCGACGTTACTTCCGTCTTCGACGCTGCGATGAAGTATCAGGATGAGGGCGTGCCGCTGATCGTCCTGGCCGGTGCGGAGTATGGCACCGGAAGTTCACGAGACTGGGCCGCGAAGGGAACGACGCTCCTAGGCGTCCGTGCCGTCATAGCGCGGAGCTACGAGCGCATCCATCGTTCCAACCTCATAGGCATGGGCGTGCTTCCGCTGCAATTCATCGACAACCAGAGCGCCGACACACTCGGGTTCTCCGGCGATGAAACATTCACGATTACAGGAATCGACGACGCAGCTATCGCCGCGGGCGGCACGGCCAAGGTTATCGCGACGAAGAGTGACGGATCGGCCGTAGAGTTCGACGCATTGATCCGACTGGATACACCAGTGGAGGTAGGGTACTACAAGCATGGCGGGATTCTGCCGTACGTGTTGCGGGAGTTGGCGGCGAAATAGCGGTCTCTACTCCTCCAAGAACTTCTCTATCTTGTCCCGCTGCTGTCTCCCGTCCTCGAACCCCAGGTCCATCAAGCGCCCAGCGCCCGGTATACTCAGGCTCGAACAGGAGGTAGCTCAAGAATCCCGCGGAGCGCGCGCGTTCCCCACCTATGCTCCGCAACACGGTCCGCACCGGCCAAGGAAGCTTCAGCGCCTTGCCCTCCGCGAGTTCCGAGACGTCACGCGATGGTCTGAGCACCAGGAGTTCGACCGGGCGCAGGCCGCTCTCATGGGCCCCGGTTTGATGGTGCAGAAGGTGGTTGATCCGCACCAGGCGTTCGGCATCCGCGTCGAGCGAGTCGAGAAACACCGAATGGAAGAGAAGGCCCAGGACCTCAGCCGCCGTTGGGTAATCATCGGGCTCCACCGGCACCGCAGCAGCTGCCACACCTCGCGCGCGCATAGCGATCGCGAGGATCTTCCTGGCACCAAGATGGATGGCGGGTGCCAACGGCGCACCCTGGCGCACACTGCCGTCACCGTAGAACGCGTTGCCGATCTTCACAGCTGGGAACATGATCAGATGATCGAGCGATAGTTGGTCACGAACCGCATAGCGCATATGTCGGTGCCACATCGGGACGTTTTCGGCGCCTTCCACGAACGTCACCGTGTGCCCATTGGTATAGCAGGTGGTACTCAGGGCAATCGCACGGAGACGCCCATCCCTCAGATTCTCTTGGATCCCATCGAACTCGACGCACCGCTCCAGGAACCGCCGGAGCGGGTGCATGTCCATCACCCCATGGAGTGACGGGCTGCCCTGGCGGCGCCGCATCAGGAAGTTGACTCCCCATTTGGCGAGGGACCGGCCAAGCCTTCCCGGGGGCACCGAGTACACCTGGTCAGGAGTGAGTCGGAGCCATTCACCCCGAAGGTTGTGGACCGCTACGCTCAATGGCCCCGGATGCGCCCCCAGATACATGGTGTTGATGGCCCCGGCCGACACCCCAGTCAAAATCGGTATGTCGAGTTCGGGGGCGATCTCGGCAACCGCCTGCAAAACACCGATTTGATAGGCGGCCCGCGCCCCGCCCCCAGAGAGCACAAGCGCGAGTCCCCCACTCCCATTTCCGTCATGCACAGTCGTCACTCGTCTCCCTCCCCTGCGGAAACTATCTTGTTAGGCGATGAGTTTCACGATTCCGTACGACGAACTCGAGATCAAGGCGACCACCGGAGGTGGACCCGGCGGCCAGCACATCAACAAATCCTCCACCCGGATCGAGCTGCGGTGGAACGTGCTCACCAGTCGCAGCCTCACCGAAGAGCAGCGAGCCCGGATCCAAACTCAGCTCGGCCGCCGTATCGACGGCAACGGCAAGATTCGGGTGGTCTGCGGGGCGCACCGCAGCCAGCAGCGAAACAAGGACATCGCCATTGCTCGACTGAACCAGATTGTTACACGAGCGCTCAAACCCGTGAAGCCCCGAAAGAAAACGCGGCCCTCCCGCGCCCAACGAGAACAACGCCTGAAAGACAAGCGACGCCGCGCCGACACCAAACGACAACGCCGTAGACCGGCAGGGGACGACTGACATGATCACACTCCTCACCCTGGCAGCAGTCGCCTCTGTGCAGTGGGCCGCAGGCCCGGCACTCCCACACCCGGTGGCCAATAACGCCATAGCGGCCATCGTGTCCGAGTCTGGCGCCAGTGTCTACTCGATGTTGGGAATCGACTCGACCAAGGAATGGTCCGGCATCGTCAACTGGGCCTTTCGCTGGAACGTGGGAGGCGATGCCTGGGAGGTGCTGCCTCCGGTGCCTGGTCCCGGACGCTTGGCCGCAACGGCCGAGGCCAATCGAGGGAGGGTGTACCTCTTTGGCGGGTACACCGTGGCGGCGGACGGATCCGAGAAATCAGTCGCCAACGTCGATGTGTTCGACCCGAGAACTGAACAGTGGTCTAGCGCCGCCCCATTTCCGCTGCCGGTAGACGACGCGATTTCGGGGGTTTGGAGAGACTCCTTGATCTACCTCGTGTCCGGCTGGCACGACACCGACAACGTCCCTGACGTGCAAATCTATGATCCGGCAGCAGATTCGTGGTCCACCGCCACTTCGATTCCCGGTACCCGTGTGTTTGGCCACGCCGGCGCCATCGCACAGAACACAATCGTCTATCTGGGTGGGGCCAACACACGGGGAGAGCAGCCACGTTTTCTCATCGAGAACTCGGCGTGGCGAGGCGACATCGATCCGGACAACCCCACGTCGATCGAGTGGACGCAGCTCCCCCCTCCGCCGTGGGCTCCACTTTATCGCGCAGCGGCAGTGGCAATCGGAAGGTTCGTCGTCTTCGCTGGTGGGACCGACAATCCCTACAACTACAACGGGATGGGCTACGACAGTAATCCGGCGGAACCGAAGAAGGCGGTCTTCGCGTACGACGTCGAACGGGGGGAATGGGTCGAGTTCCAGGGCCTCAAGACTGCAACGATGGACCATCGTGCCATCGCGTTCACCGGCAACCACCTGGTGATAGTTGGCGGCATGGAATCGGACCAGCGCGTCACGACACTGATGCAAATGATGGACATCGCGCAGTTGCGCCCTAAAAACTAAAGCTGCTTCACCTCGTCGATCAGCTTCTTCACTGAATCCTTCGCATCTCCAAACAACATCGATGTCTTGGGATCGAAGAAGAGTGGGTTCTGCACGCCCGCAAACCCGGGACGCATCGATCGCTTGAGTACGATCACGTGGTCCGCGTGGTCGACATCGAGAATCGGCATGCCGGCCAGTTCTCCCGTGCTTTTGCGAGCGTCTGGATTCACCACGTCGTTCGCGCCGATCACCACCGCCACATTGGTGCGATCGAACTCCGGGTTGATTTGCTCCATGTCATACAATTGGTCGTAGGGCACGTTGGCCTCGGCCAAGAGGACGTTCATGTGACCGGGCATCCGCGCCGCGACCGGATGGATCGCGTATTTCACGGTGACACCCTTTCGTTCGAGCATGTCGGCCAACTCGCGAACCTCGTGCTGCGCCTGCGCGACCGCCAAGCCGTACCCTGGAGCGAACACGACTTGATCCGCGTAGGCTAGCATCATCGCGGCATCCTCGTGGGTCACGGATTTCGCGACCTGATCACCCGCACCGGCAGGCCCGGCAGGATCGTCCGTCGCACCGGCCCCAAAAGCGCCAAACAGGACGTTGGTCAGCGAGCGATTCATCGCCTTACACATGATGTTCGTGAGGATCAAACCGGAAGCGCCTACCAGTGCACCCGCAATGATCAGACCCTCGTTGTTGATCACGAACCCGGTCATCGCGGCCGCGATGCCCGAGTACGAGTTCAACAACGAGATGACCACAGGCATATCCGCACCGCCGATCGCGACGACCGACAGCACGCCGAGCAGCAGCGAGAGTCCAAGCAAGATGTAGAAGAGATTGGGCTGCGCCGGGTTCATGACCAACATGACGACGAGCGTGACCAACCCGATCAACAGAATCCCGTTGAGGATCTTCTGACCCGGATAAGTAACTGCCTTCCCGGGTACCAGTTCCTTGAGTTTCCCAAAGGCAATCATACTTCCGGAAAACGTGAGACTGCCGATGAACACGCTGAGCTGAATCGACACTCCAATGTTCACCGGGATTCCGGACCCTTCGGTCAGAAACCGCGCATACTCGGCACTGGCTACCAGCGCAGAAGCGCCACCGCCGAACCCGTTGAGCAGTGCTACCATTTCCGGCATCGCGGTCATCGAGACGGTACGGGCGAACACGGCCCCGATGGCCGAGCCGACGACCATGCCGATGATAATCATCTGCCAGGAGAGGATCTGGTTGAATACGAGGGTCGCCACGATGGCGAGCAGCATGCCCACCGCGGCAAGCCGGTTCCCCGAACGGGCGGTTGCCGGCGAACTCAGCCGCTTCAGCCCGAAGATGAAAAGGGAGGCGGCCAGCAGATACGC
>JBDHLU010000266.1:0-3515 GCA_039656555.1 Gemmatimonadota bacterium
TCCCCGTCGCGGTCACTCTCCGCTAGGATAACGCTCGACGCGTCCAACCGGACGACGTTCCGTCGGCCCTCGAGCCACGGATCGATCGGCCCGAGGTCGCTGGGGCCGTCGGGATCGGATTCGAGGTCGGATAACCGATAGTGCATTGGGATAAACCAGCGCGGTCGTAACCGCGCGATCGTAGCATCGATGTCCTCCGTCGCGAGGATGTGATCGACCGCATCTGCTGGCGACATCAGAACGTCGATACGCCCCAGGGCCAGGTAGTTGGATTCGGTGGGCGGACCGTTGTCACCAAAGTGGGCAATTCGCAACCCGTCGACCACGACCACGAAGATCGTGTTGCGCTGGCCGAACTCCTTGCCATACGGGTCCGCATGCTTGCCGGCGATGCCCTGCACCCTGATGTCCCCGACTTCATAGCTTCCGGGCTCGCGAATGACACGAGCACTGTCCGACCAGGGCACCGGCATGCCGCGATACTCGCCTCCGTCGTGGTCGTAGTGCGGATGCGTGATCAGAATCGCATCGGTTTCGATGCCTTCCGGCCAGTCGTATCCGATCCACACGCGACTGGCGAACGGATCTATGAGCACCGACGAACCGTCACTCGATGTGATCTTAAACGACGCGTGCGCGACATACTCGATCGTGACACCCGTTTCTGGTGGCGCCTCCCGCGGTGTACATGCGAGCAGCCCCAACGTCACAATGACGATGCCCCGATTACCCGCTTCTCCGTTTACCCGATTCACCGCGCTCTCCCAACGACCGTAGCTCTGACCAGCCGATCCAATTCCGGAAAGTTCCGATCCAGGTGTGCGTTTCCCTCTGCGTAGATCCGGCTTTGGTCCCCACGTCGCAACCCGCCACCAGCGTTCTCGCCATAGCCACTGTAGAGTCGGTCCACGACGTCCATACCATCTACGATGCGACCAAACGGTGCGAACCCCTGCTCATCGAGACGGCTGTTGTCCACGAGACTGATGTACACCTGCGTGGTTCTCGTATCCGGCCCAGTCATCGCATACGCGATAGTTCCGCGGACGTTGCTTGCTTGGACCGGATCGTCGTCCATCGTTGCGTCCAACCAGTGTGGCGTGACCTCTGGATTGCCGGGCAAACCGAACTGCACTATGAACCCCGGTACCGTCCGGTAGAATCGAGAATCGTCGTAGAACCCGTTGCGAACGAGATTGTAGAATCGATCCGCACCGATCGGTGCCCACTCACGCACCACTTGGGTCGAAAAGGTCCCCTTGGTGGTTTCGAAAGCGACCGTAAACGTGTCGGGCGCCGATTCCTGCCAGGCTGCCGCGCTTGGATCCAAGAGTGGATCGACTGCCGCAGTGTTCTGTTCACTAGCGTCTCCGCCGCAGCCTGCGAGAAGCGGCACAAGAAGCATGGTGACACCGCGATACACCACTAGGGCCGGTCCCCCCCGCGCATGCGCGCGCCGAGCAGAACCCCGATGACACCCAGGATGGGATTCAGGAACGCCAACCACAGGGGCTGCTGCCCCCCCGACATCGCGTCGCCCATGCTCAGATTGGCCGGCCGCACACGCACCGGCACCTCGGGTCCGAATACCTGCATGATGGCGATCCCAAACCCGAGCACGAGGACCAACGTAAGCAGCCACATGATCGCGACTGGATCCTTGCCAATCGCTATGCAGACGTACCCACCCGCGACCGCGGCGATGATTCCGACAATGAGGCTAATCAGTATCCAGGACGTCGTTATGTCCCAACTGTCCGGTAGAAATGCTCGATCAGCCCCGAGCCCCATCCACGCGACGGACATCAACCCTATCACCCCCGCAACCATCACCGCGTACCCAGCCAAGACGGCACCGAAGATTCTTCCCATGGAATTCGCTCTTTCGAGAGGGACGAGAGAAGATGCACCTCCGGCCGCGCTCCGGCGAGCATGACTCGTTAGCTTCTCCCCATGCCAGGAGATCAATTCGCGACGGTGGTGCAGACCCTCCCGCGATTGTGGACAGTCGCGCGTAACACGACACCGACCTACCACCTCGACTCCGTAAACGATATCACCGCGGATTTTCTCGAAAGCGAGGGCATCCGGGGCGTGTTGTGGGACGTGGACGGCACGATCATGTCCTATCACGCCAAGGCTATCGACAACGAGTTCGTGCACCTCGGCGATCTGTTCGCCAACGGCCCCGCGAAGCACGGCATCCTATCGAATTGCGACGAGGTTCGTTTTCTCGAGTTGGCGGAGATGATTCCGGACCTGCCGAACATACGGGGATACACCACCCCGTCCGGGTTGGTATTTCGTAAGACCCATCACGGACAGGATACGCACACGCCGGCCCAAATTGCCGAGTTATTGGCTGGTGGTGCCAAACAAATCCGCAAACCCAGCGGCGCACTGATTCGATACGGGATGGAAGTGTTGAGTGTAGATGACCCAAACGCGATGCTGATGGTCGGGGACCAGCACCTGACGGACGTGGCGTCCGCGAACTTGGCCGGCGCGCGATCGGCCAAGATCCGCACGTGGCGCCGCGACACGTTCCCAGCATCAATTCGGTTCGCCCAGATATTGGAGCGCGGACTATACTGGATGATGCGACCCTTCTCTTAACTCATTACCCTTGCCGATCGTCAATCCCAAGAAGAAAGAACTCCCATGAATATTGCCCGTATCATTGCCGTCACCGGCCTGATCACCCTCTTGTTGACCCCTGCCGCCACGGCGCAGACCGACGACGAAGCCGCTGTACTCGCCTCGATCAAGACGATGTTCGACGGGCTCGCGGCGCGAGATACGGCGATGATGTCATCGGTGCTCGACCCAACCGCGCGGCTGGTGCAGACGTTTACACGCGACGGTGAACCCGGCTATCGAACCGTTGGGATGGATCGATTCTTGGGAGGCATCAGTGGCGAAGGACCATCCATCCGCGAGGATTTCTTCAATCCCACGATCGTCATTCGCGACAACCTCGCCACCGTGTGGGTCGACTACACGTTCTACGTTGACGGCGAGGTGTCTCACTGTGGAGAAGACACGTTCCAACTGGCGCGCCAAACGACCGGCTGGGTGATCGTCGCAATCGCCGACACCCAACGGCGCGAGGGGTGCGCTTAGCGCCGAGCGCGGTACTTCTCGTACAAATCCAGGTGCTTGTTGTCGAGACTCACCGGGTGCCCGTTGATGAACACGCGAAGAATCTGCGTCCGGATCTGTAGCGGGTTCCCGTCGGTCACGATCAAATTGCCAAGTTTCCCTGGCTCGATCGTGCCGAGCTGATCACCGAGTCCGAGAATCTCCGCCGGATATCGCGTGATCATCAACAAGGCTTCTTCTTCCGGCAATCCGAACTTGACCGCGTTCGCAGCCTCGTATGCCACGGTGCGGGAGGGCGGATTCGGCCCAGCGGACCCCCATCCCGTCATGGCCAATCTGACGCCGGCGGCGTGGAGCTCTGCCGCGGCGCTGAACGTCGTGTAATACGGGTCGTCGCGTTCTGCCGGCGCGTT
>JBDHLU010000267.1:0-3455 GCA_039656555.1 Gemmatimonadota bacterium
GACGCTGGTCCAGCCCGATTTGTTCGTCCTCCACGTAGATCCCGACCACCGGCCGGAGAAATGGGAGCAAGCGGGCATTCCCGCGGTTGCCATCGAGATCCTATCGCCATCCACCGCTGCTCGAGACCGCGGCAAAAAACGGCGTATCTACCAGCTCGCAGGCGTTGGCGAGTACTGGATCGTGGACCTCGACGCACGGCTCATCGAGCGTTGGCTTCCCAGCGATGAACGGCCGGAGATCGTGACCGAGGAACTGCACTTCGAGTTGCCGGGTGATGTGCGCGGCCGATTAGATCTGAAGGCGGTGTTCAGGGGGTAAGCGTCTCCGGGCCCTGGCACTGGCGACATGGGAGACCACGGACCAGATTGCATTACCCGGCTCAAGGGGCCCCGATGAGTCACGATATCGAACGCATCACACAGGCGTTTGCCGACCGGTACGCCATCGAGCGCGAACTCGGTTCCGGCGGGATGGCGACCGTCTACCTGGCCGAAGACCTCAAGCACCGACGACCGGTCGCGATCAAGGTCCTCCAGCGCGAACTGGCACACACCCTCGGCGTGGACCGGTTTCTCCGTGAAATCGAGGTCATTGGCCGGCTCCAGCACCCGCACATCCTGACGCTCATCGATTCCGGCGAGATCGACGGGCTGCCGTATTACGTCATGCCCTTCGTGCAGGGACAGAGCCTGCGGGACCACCTGGAGAACACGGGGCCGATGAGCGTGGACGAGGCCGTGCGCATCACGCGCGAGATTGCGGACGGACTCCAACATGCGCACGACCATGGCGTGATACACCGGGACATCAAACCGGCCAACGTCCTGATGAGTGATGACCATCCCATCATCGCGGACTTCGGCATCGCGACGGCGTTAGAACATGCGACCGTGGGCCGCATCACCGAGACGGGGATTTCACTGGGGAGCCCGGTGTACATGAGCCCGGAACAGGCGGCTGGTGAGCGTGATCTCGACAGTCGCACCGACATTTACAGTCTTGGTTGCGTGACGTACGAAATGCTCGCGGGTGATCCTCCAATCACTGAAGGATCGATGCAGGCGATCGTGGGCAAGAAGCTCGCGGGCAAATGGCCGGCCTTGCGTGAGGTTCGGAAAGATATCCCAGTGGAAATCGACCGCGCCGTCGCGAAGGCCATCGCCACCGATGCGGCGGATCGATTCGCCGACGCGAAGTCCTATGCGGATGCGCTGGAGGTTGGAGCCGCGCACGCGCATCAAGGGGCGGCAGGTCAGGCGACTCGGCGACGAACGATGACCATTGCTGGAGTCAGCGTGCTCGCCGTCGTGGCGTTGTCCATCGTGTTCGTGCAGAGCCGCGCCCGGAACGAGCGGAGGTTGTGGGCCACGCAACAGGTGGCTCAACTCGAGCTGTTGGCGAGCACGGCGCAATATGCCGAAGCGTATGCGCTCGCGGAGCAGTTGGACACGATCATTCCCGACGACACGGCCCTCGCGCGAATGCGTCCGCTGTTTACGGATTTCTTTCCCGTGATTACCGACGTACCGGGCGCAACGGTCTATCGGCAGTTGTACGACGAACCCGCAGATCAGTGGACGCGTATCGGGACCACGCCGATCGATAGCCTTGCGCTCCCAAAGTGGGGGAACGGTTTCGCGATGCGTCTGAGGATCGAACTCGAAGGATACGCACCGACGTTTCTCTTGCCGGTGGCGATCTCCGATTGGCGGCGCCAGTGGCCGGGGATGGACACGGTCCGCTTGGAGCGTCCAGGGGACGTACCGACGGGGATGGTCCGGATTCCCGGCTATCCGATGAACGATCCGGCCAATCCAGGAGAGCAGATCCAACTCAAAGACTATTGGATCGACCGTTTCGAGACGACGAACGGGGAATACCAGGAGTTCGTGGACGCCGGTGGATATGAGAACAGGGAGTACTGGGTCGAGCCGTTTCTGAGGGACGGCGTCGCGATCTCGTGGGAGGAGGGGATCGCGCAGTTCAATGATGAGACTGGTCGCCCCGGACCGAGCACATGGCGATTCGGAAGGTACGCCGAGGGCCAGGATAACTATCCCGTTGGGGGGGTGAGTTTTTACGAAGCTGCGGCGTATGCACGGTTTCGTGGTAAGGTGCTCCCGCCGTCACTGCACTGGTACCGCGCCGCACGACGGTACGCCCGTGAAACGACGTGGATCGTGCATCCGCGCAGTAATCTTGGCGGTGACGGCCCGTGGGAAGTGGGTAGTCGGCGGAGTATGAACTCGTACGGCGTGTACGATGTGGCGGGTAACGTTCGTGAGTGGTGCAGCAACCTCATGGACGGCGAGCGATTCACGCAAGGCGCCGCCTGGTCCGACCCGAGATTCGAAACGGGGTGGCGGATTCGCGTACCCAGTTTTGATCGGTCGCTGACCAACGGCATCCGGTTGATGATGCACTTCGAAGACGACGCGACGTATGCGCTCCTCACGGCTCCGGTTGGGAACAATGCGGCCCGAGACTACCGTGGCGTCGCACCGGTGTCGGATGCCGAGTTCGCCATCTATCGCCGCCTGTACGATTATGAACCGACGCCACTCGAGTCCGTGGTCGAGATCGAAGGCTCAACCGAATACTACAGCTGGTTCAAGGTGACGTTCGACGCGGGATATGGTGGGGAACGTGGTGGCGCATACATCTTCTTGCCCCACGAGGGTGAGCCACCATACCAGTCCATCCTGTACTGGCCCGGGGCAGGTGCGATGCAGGAGCGCCAGATGGACCACGAGTTCATCCAACAATGGACTGGGTTCGTGATGCAGAGTGGACGCGCGCTGGTACTGCCGCTCTTCAAGGGGTCGTACGAAAGAGACGACGCGGACTTCAGCATCAGCAGGTCCACTTGGGGAAACGCGCTTACCTACTATAGAGACCTTTCTATTCAATGGATCAAGGACTTGCGTCGCACGGTTGAGTATCTGGAATCCAGCGAGGAATTTGACGAGGAGAAGATCGGATTCTACGGACACAGTTGGGGGGGGATAGTTGCTCCAGTCGCGCTGGTGCTCGAGCCACGCATCAAGGTGACCGTATTGGACGTCGGAGGCTTTTGGGTATTTGGTTCCGATCCGTTTCCTGAATTCGACCCCGTGAATTTCGCACCGCGCGTCACGTCGCCAGTGCTGATGTTGAACGGAGAGTTCGATCAAGTATTCCCTCTCGAGATTGCCCAGAAGCCAATGTTCGAACTTCTTGGCGGCGACAAGGAGCACTACGTGTTTCCCGCTGGCCACGTAGTGCCTCGCGATTCTGTGATCACCCACAGTCTCGCCTGGTACGACAAATACCTCGGTGCCCCTGGGCGGTAAGCGCGTCGTAGAACCCGCGGTCGCTGTAAAGTGGCGAGTGAGGGAGCCCGGCGTTCCGATGTCAATGTCGCGACCACGGCCACTTCCTCATCGCATACCCCCTTCAGGCGGGATCGCCAATG
>JBDHLU010000268.1:0-3454 GCA_039656555.1 Gemmatimonadota bacterium
CTATGGCCAACCTCAGCGACTGACCCTTGGCAACAAGCACCTGACCGATGAAGAGCCCGCCTGCAGCGAGGACCACGCCAGCACCAGCAATCGCAGCGATCAACGGGGACGGAGCGAAATCAGCGCCGAAAGCGACACCGACAAGCAGCGGTCCAAGTATGGCACCGAGCAACGCGCCCACACCCGAGAGAAGAACCGACGCAACCGCGATACCACGCGCCCAGGAACGCAGCTCGCGGCGCTCACCCCGCACAGCCATCTCGGTGAATGAGGGCAAAATTCGTGCGATCAGGTTGTAGCCGAGCGTGAGGGGCGCCCTTGCAATCAGGAGTGTGGCATACACGACCGAGAATTGGGCAGTGGTTGCACCGAGGCGCGATGCAACGAGAGGGCCGGCGAGCAGGAGAGCCTGAGATGCGGCCGCCGCAAGCACGAGTCCGGCGAGCAGCCCCTTCTCCGAGGTATCACCGAGATCGTCGACATCGACCCGTGGCTCGTATCGTGATCGTTTCCATGGCCGCCACAGAACGATCACGACGGGACCGAGAACGTGCGCCCATGCAAACCCGGTCACACTCGGGGCGACAATCGCCACGGTAAGCGCTATGCCAAGCCGGAACACGGACGCGCCCGCCGAAGCGTACCCGTACGAGCGAAACCTTCGATGTCCGGCAAGGTAGCCACGACCGACAGCGAAGAAGAAATGCACCGTCACAGTGGCAAGCACAAACAATATGAAGGCTTGTCTCGAGGAGAAGGCGGCGAAGTAGTCGTCTCCGGACACGGCGACGACTATCCCTGCAGCAACTGCCGTCGATGCGGCGAGAGCGACAGCGCGAACCGGCACGACCCACCCTGTGGCACCAAGTGTGAGTCTCCGGATCACGAATTGTTCGATCGGCATCAGCACGATGACGAAAGACAAGAAGTGAGCGGTAAGGAGGATGCCGATTGCGGCGAATCCCTCGACACCAAGTGACCGACCAGCGAGGAATTGATACGCGTAGCCACCAAGTCCAGCGATGAGGCTTCCGATGACAATATCAAGCGTGCCATCGCTTCGCAGATAGGCATAGCGGGTGGTGCGACCCTCGGATTGGTCCTGATTCAATTCGTCCTGCGGCTCTTCCACGTTCCCTCAAGTCGGCGAAGTGGAGAATACCTGCCGATGAGCTGCAGCATTGGATTCACGAAGACGTCTCGCAACCGCTCGCTGCCTGACAGCTGGTTCGTGATGGCCCACGCCGGATACATCCAATACGGAGACCCCTCACCTACCATCGCGGGCGATGACAGATCCCACCACTTCGGCGGCGAATACGAAGCCGTTCATCGCCGCTCTCGCGTCCGCGATCGTGCCAGGTGTCGGCCAATTCATCGCGGGAGACTCCCGCAAGGGAAGCATTCTCCTGGTCGTTGATGTCGTCATCCTCGCCGTCATACTCTTCTTCTTCAGGGACAAAGTGTCGTTGCTAACGATGTGGATCAGACCCTCAAGCCTTGCGCTGATGATGGTCGGCAACATCTTGCTTCTGGCCTACCGAGTGTGGGCAGCAGACGATGCCTATCGTTTCACCACCGCCAAACACGGGGCCACCCGCACATCGACGTCTGGCGCGATTGTCCTTGGCACCGTCATCATCGGGTCAGTCCTGATATTGCCGCACATGGTCTTTGGTTACTATGACGTCATTCAGTACGACCTCATCACCTCGGTGTTCGGCGGCAATGTGTCAGCTTCGGCATCGGTTTCGCCAACGACAGAGCCGTCACCGCCGGTTACCGACGCGGAGGGCAACACCGTTGCTACCGAAGACGGTACGACGACCACTGAGGCTCCCGCTGATGCTTTTGCTGGCGACGATCGGCTGAACATCCTTCTCATCGGCGGCGATTTCGGTCAGGGCAGAACAGGCGTGCGTACCGACACGATGATCACGGTCTCGATCGATCCGGTCACCGGCGAGACCGCAATGTTTTCGGTTCCCCGAAACTGGACCTACGCACCGCTCCCCGAGGGGATGGGTATCTGGGACTGTGATTGCTATCCAGAACTCATCAACGAACTTTGGGTCATGGGCGAGCAGCATCCCGATGCGTTTCCTGGTCCAGGCACCCCTTCCGAGAACGCCGTCAAGGGAGTCATCGGTGAGTTTCTCGGACTGGACATCGATTACTACGCCATGGTGAATCTCGACGGGTTCGTCGATATCGTCGATGCCCTCGGGGGCGTCAACATCTATGTGCCCTCGACGGTCATCGACGAGGACTACCCCCACGAGGACGGCACCGTTGAGCGAATCCAGATCGACCAGGGATGGCAGGAGCTCGATGGGCACCTGGCATTGGCCTATGCCCGCACAAGGCACGCAGATTCCGACTATTTCAGGATGAACCGCCAGCGTTGCGTGATCGAGGCGATGATCGAAGAGGCCGATCCAGCCGCTCTGGTGCTGAACTTCGGAAAGCTCGCCGACGTGATGAAGAACACGATGCAGACCGACATTCCAGTCGATGCCCTACCGCAACTGATCGAGCTGCTGCCGGGCGTCGATCTCGACGAGGTTGTCTCGATCCGATTCATTCCACCCGAATATCACCTCAAATACAGGGACGACGGCAAGGCGGGTCGCATCGCGAACATCGACCTCGTCCACGAGCACGTGCAGTTCGTGATCGACGATCCGCAACGGGCGGCCGAGGAACTCGGACTCGAACAGCTCGAGGACGTGTGCGGAGAGCCAGACGCATAGGCCCGACGTCCCGGAGTCAGCCCTTGAGTTCCACCATGATCTGCCTGTCGACTCGCCGATAGGTACGGCCTTCGACAACACGGTCAACCACCCACTCCTTGACGTACTCGATTCCTGGAGCTCTGGGATATTCGTCAGGCAACCCGATGCCATGGGCAGCGGTACCGCGCGTTGCGTACTTCGAATCAAGCTCGTCCGAGGACTGTGGGACGGTAATATCGTCAACAATGATTTCGATGGTGTCGGGAGAATCCACCCGACTATCAACCGTTTCAATCTCGCCGTACTTCGTCCATGAATGGGAACGCGAAGTAGGCATCGGCCCGTCCAGACGGCCCGGGTTGATTTCCTTATCCGGTCGGGGCATGTGCACCTCCCACTGCCTTCCTGGTACCAACATAGCCGAGTCAACCTCAGAGCGAAAGTGCCAAATCTGCAACCGGATTACTGTCTAGTCAATGAGATTTCCAATTCGCCTTGCGCTCAACGCGGGTATCGTTTGGCTCACGTTCGCCGTCATCGACGGGCTTACGTTCGGGAGTGATTGGTTCGGTTTCCTCATCATTGTGGGCATGCTGGCAGTTGCCAACGCTGTCGTTCTTCCGATACTGAAGTTGCTCGCACTGCCCATCCGTATGGTGACTCTTGGACTCGCCACTCTGGCCATCAACGTCGCGGTCATCGTTGGGATCATCTGGCTC
>JBDHLU010000269.1:0-3702 GCA_039656555.1 Gemmatimonadota bacterium
ACGCCTGAGAAGCTCAACCAACTCGGCTGGTCCGAGCGGAGCAGAAGTTCCAGACTCGAAGCTCCCGGTGAAGTGCGCGACATCGGCGTTCGGGCCGAGGGTGACAGCTGGCTCGTGCTCGACTGGAAGGCGCCGGTGGACGGCGGCTCGGTTGCCATGTACCGGATGCAGCGCCGCAAAGCCGGGGGCCGTACGTGGGTGCTGGTCGACACGGCGGTCGAAACCGAACATCTGCTCCGGGACCAGCCGCGCGGTGTCGATCTGGAGTACCGGGTGATCGCGGTCAACAAGGCTGGGAGTGGCAAGCCGAGTGGGATGGTCGCGGTGGTGCTGTAGGGGGGATGCAGGATGCAGGATGCAGGTCGTAGTGCCACCCGTTCCGTGCGCTGGCGCCGGCGTGCGGGGCGGTGTGGTTCCGCGGGTGAACCCGCGGCTCGGCGGCGCTTCGCGCCGACCCGCCCTGAAGGGCGGCGTGAGTGAAAGGTTGGCTTATGAAGAGATTACGCGAATTTGCGACGACGTTTGGGTTCCGGGATGGGGCGGCGCAGCTCCTTGGCCGTTTCGATCCATTCGTCGATGACGGCGGCCACGTTGTTCAGCGCCTCCTCGTAGGTGGCACCGTCGGCCGCGCACCCCGGCAACTCGGGCACTTCGGCGATGTACGCTCGATCCTCGTCGGTCCAATACAAGTTGATCTGGTAACGATGTCTATTCGGTGTCGGCATCGGATTCCTCGGCCAGCTGATAGCGCAGAATCACTTGGCGCACCTGCTTCACCTGATACGGTTTCGCCTTCGCACCCTTGGGCTGGAGGTTCAGGATTTCCTCCACTGCATCTCGGGTGAAGATGTGCTGACTGCCGCGAATGCGCTCGTCAAACCGGAGTCCGGCCAACAGCCGCCGCAGGTCGCGGAACGGGATATCCGCATCCGACGTCCCGCGCAGCACTCGCTCGAGTGTTTTTTCGAGGCGAGTCACCGATCCCAATCTAGCAGCATAGGCGGTCCCAGACACAGTGAGGTTTCGAAGGCGTGGACATGATAGTGCGAAGGCCATGGCAGAGTAGCACCATTCGAACGCACGACGTACCAAGATGTCGCGGTGGTTGTTAGGCGGGTAAACGGTGAAACGGGCAAGCGGGGAAACGGAACTGCTGTACCGCTTACCCGCTTGCCCGATTTTCCCCACTCAAAGTCCCAGCTCACCGCTAATCAAGAAGGGAGTTCGCTATGTCGAAGGCTGGCTCGAATCGAATCGGTGATATCGCGGCTCGCAATCCAAAGGGCGCTCTCGTGGGCCTCCTCGTATCGGCGGTGGTGCTGGCGGGTGTCGCCGCGCCTGATGTGATCCGGTTCCGCGCCATTGGTATCCAAGACCTTGCCGCGTTATTCACACCCGCGCTCACGGCCGCCCTGTTCATCGAGCGCGTGATCGAGGTGTTCGTCTCCATCGCGCGCGGCGGGGACAGGCGCCGGCTCGAGTTGGCGAGCGAATCCGTTGATCGAACCACGGCGGCGCGCGAGGAGCTCGCGGCATTCCGGAGCGAAACGCAGAGCGTGGCATTGGTCTTCGGCGTGGCGTTGGGGCTCGTGCTCGCGGTCCTCGGGCTTCGCGTCGTCGAACCGCTCGTGGACGGCGGCGTGCTGGCCGCAGTGCACGCGTGGCAACAGCGTGCGTTCCGCATGTTCGACGTCGTGGTGACCGGCGGGCTCATTGGCGGCGGCGCCGACGGGATCCACAAGCTCGTGTCGGTGTTCACGACCAAGTTCGATCAGCTCGCCGACGCCAATCGAGGGACGCAGGGGCGGACGGGCGCACGATGATGACGGTTCTTCGCTTGGTTGATACCCCGATGCGCACAGTCATCGCTGTGATCGCGCTCTCGGTCCCGGCGCCGGTGGTCGCTCAGTTCGCCGACCTCGCGAACCTGAGCGAGGTCGAGCAAGTATGGCTGGACGAGCACGCGTGGTTCGGGCTACCGAGTGCGGAGAACGTCCTGATCCGGCAGGGCTACGTCATCTCGTACGACACGCTGCGTCGCGTGCCGCGGTGGGTGGCCTATCACGTGACTCCTGCGTATCGCGAAGTGCCGGCGCGGGAGGGTGCATTCGATCGGTTCCGAACCGATCCCAACGTGCCCAATCCCGTGGTGCCCGGCGACTACGACGGCCTGTTCGCGGCGCGAGGGTACGCGCGCGGGCATCTTGCGCCGTACGCCGTGATGGGCGGCGACCGTGACGGCGACGACCGATTGGCAGAGGACGACGACGATGACGCGCGGACAGTGTTCGAGGCCAACTCCATGAGCAACATGGCGCCGCAGCATCACCAGGGGTTCAACGGGTCGGGCGGGTTGTGGTCACACCTCGAGCGGTGGATCCAGGACGACTTGGTGCTTGAAGGCGGAAACAAAGTCTGGGTCTACGCGGGTACCGTGTTCGGGCTGGGTGTGCCAGAGACGGTCGGGCCGGACGAGGACATTCAGGTGCCGCCGATGTTCTTCAAGATTGTCGTGCTCGACGATCCGGATCCGGACGTCGAAACACCCGTGGTTCTCGCATTCTTGTTTCCGCATCAGCGGGTGCGGCATGGGGAGATCGAGAATTTCTTGGTGAGCGTGGATGTGGTGGAGGCGTTGACGGGGTTGGATTTCTTTATGGGGGTGGGGGAGATATTGGAGGATCGGGATACGTTTGAGAATTGGGTGGGGTTTTGGTGATATGGACTCGGCTAACACAGAGTGATCGCTGCACAGCGTGCCGGTCGAGCGCAGGCCCTCGAGTCAGGGGAGCTTGTGATGAGAACCCGCGACCCCCTGAACCCCATTCTTATGATTCCTGGAATTGCCATGTGCCGTATTGTGGGCGAAGTGCTTGGTAATTAACGGGATTCACGCCCCACAATCCCGGGATCGCCCGGGATTTGATCCCGGTTTCCTGGTCTTTTGTATCAGCTACTAATAGTCTCATTTGGCTACTAATACTCACACCGGGTCCGTCCCCCGTCAAAACCCTTGAGGAACTGGTTTAGCACCCGCACGTCGGTCAGCAGTTCGTAGCAGTCCCCACAGTGATCGCAGAGCATCGTCGGCCCCCGATGTCTTTGGTCACACCGTGCACGGGGAACCTCAAAACACAGCCTCAACACCACGCCTCTGGCGCTGACCGGGACTTGATCCCATTCTGTTACAACCGCAACACAGCCCCGTGGCCCCTCCCGGTCCATGCCCCGCGACCTGACTGCGACCGCTACCACGAAGGTGCAACCAATAGGGGGGGGTATGAAAAACCCAAGCCTGCAGTTTCGACGACTCGTTGCTGTCGTCGTCCTACCGACGTTCCTGTTCGGGTGCACCAAGTGGCAGGTGCAAACCGTCGCTCCCGCTCAGTCGATTGCCGAAAACCAGGACAAAGTGCGATTGACGCTTACGAGCGGAGATATTGACGCTTACGAGCGGAGATAGGGTTGTACTCGACAATCCCGAGATGAGGAATGACACACTCGTCAGTGGCGTGAGGGATGGCCAGACATTTCTCTACTCACTCTCCAGCATCGACGAGGTCGCGGTCAAGGAAACAAACACGGTGGGTACGGCGGTCATTACGGTGTTGGTCCTCGGGGCAGTCGCTTTCGGCGTGTTTGCGATCATCGTGGTCAGTGCTAACCAATGATGGCACATGGGACGCCGCTGGCCGCGTTCTA
>JBDHLU010000270.1:0-3420 GCA_039656555.1 Gemmatimonadota bacterium
TCGACGGGCTGATCGCGTGGATCGCCCAAGTGCCTTTTTTGGAGACCCGGCAATGAAGATTCTAGCGATTGATCTTGGGAAAGTGAAGAGCGTGGCGTGCGATTACGAGAGCGAGACGGCGGCGCACCGGTTCGAGACGGTGCGGACGGAGCCGGCGATTCTGGAGGATTTGTTCCGACGGCATCGACCCGATCGCGTGGTCATCGAGGTCGGTCCGGCTGCGGGCTGGGTCACGGACCTGGCGGCGCGGATGAAGATCGAGCTCCAGGTGGCCAATCCGAGCCATCAAGCTTGGCGCTGGCGGGGGGTCAAGAACAAGACGGATCGCGTGGACGCGGTGAAATTGGCCCAGTTGTCGTCGGTCAATCAACTGCCGCAGGTCAAACTCCCGTCGAAGGAGGTGCGGGAATGGCGGTCGCTGATCCACTATCGCCAGTCGCTGGTGGCTCGCCGCACGATGATCAAGAACACGATCCATGCGATTCTGACCCGCCAGGCAATCAGTATGTCGTCCGGCAAACGAGCCTGGACGAACGCCGGGCGTAAGTGGCTGGAGCGTCAGGCGTGCGTGGGCGACGATCCGGCGGAGTTTTGGACGAAGCTCGATCCGACCGAGTGGTGGCGAGGGCAGTTGGCGGAGGAACTGCGGCAGCTTCGCGAGGTAGAGTGTTCGATCGGTTCAGTAGAGAAGCGATTGGATGCGTACGCGGCGACCAAGCAGCACGTCAAGCGGCTTCGCAGTGCGCCGGGGGTCGGCCCGCGCCTGAGCGAGGCGGTGGCGGCGATCATCGACGATCCGAATCGGTTCAAGAACGGTCGGCAAGTGGCCGCCTACGCCGGCTTGGTTCCGCGCGTCTTCCAATCGGGCAAGATGGATCGGAAGGGAGGCATCACCGGCGCAGGCAATCGATATCTGCGATCGATCCTGGTGGAAGTCAGTTGGCTGGGGTTGAGAACCAATCCCTGGATGCGACAGGTTTTTGATCGAGTCTGTCGCGGGTGTCCATCGCGACGGAAGATCGCGATCGTAGCCGTGGCCAGGCGGCTGTTAATCTGGTGTTGGGCGATGATGCGGGACGATCAAGACTGGAATCCGAGGGCACTCGAAGCCGCCTGACAGCATGTAGACGTCGACGGAGCAGATGGGTTTATCGCATGGGGCAGCACCGGCATGATGACGACGGACCATCCCGAGAGGCCGCCGGCCTCCACGTTGGGAGGCCGACCGTGCCGTTCGCTGCACACCGCGGCGCTCGGGTCGCTCCCCAGCGTTGCCCTATCCTCCGCGGTGCAGAGGCCAGAATACCTGAATGAGTCGGAGCCGGCCACGAGCCGGGGTTTGGATTCGGAAACACCGCAAAGCGATGTTCGATCGACATGACGGAAGCCCGCTCGACCCTTGGAGCCTCGAGCTCGACTGAAAGGATGGGCAACGTCACCTGTAACAGTTGAATGGCCGCGAACCCTGACGCATGGGGTCACGGAAACCGGATAGAAGGTTGATTCCCTCGTACGAACCCCTGCCTGCGGAAGCGTGTGGGGGTTGATGGCGGACGAGGTGGCAGCGTGAGGAGGGGCTGGGGTGCGGTGTGGAGGCGTTCGGGCGGTTCGTGGTGACCGGGAGGCGTCGGCGAGACCGTGCGGACGCAAAAAATGGGGCCGCCCCGCCCCTATGCGGCTTGATTGTGCGTTTTTTGCGCAGACTTCGTCCACCGCCTGATGTTCAATGCTATGAACTTGAAGGTCACCGTCCGCGTGACCGCCGGGCTGCCGCGGACGCGAAGACGGCCGCCACCGTAGAAACGCTTGTATTCCGAGTTCGTCGCCTCGATGCCACTGCGAAGACGGTAGCCTTCCTTGAATTCCGTTGTCTGCTCGCGCTGACGACGCGCCGAAGTTGCGCCCGCCGACGGCGACCACCGGAGTGTCACAGTGCCGGCACGATCACTTCGCCGTGCCGGGCAACTTCCCGTCCAACTACAACGCCCGCATCGCTTCGCGTCCATCCGGGCATACCGGTGAGACTTGCCGTTCGCCCCTTGTTCCACAGGCTCCGACCCCATCGGGCAATGCTCGATCCGCTGACCGTCTGCGCTGAACAGGAAGTCATCCAGAATGAAATCGCCGTCCTCAACCTTCGGCTTGGGGCCGCACGACGGTGACACCAAATCCACACCACGATCGGCGGCGTCCACGATGTTTTGCCCGCGACCGTAGTTCGTGTCCGCCAACATCGTATCGGGTTTGCACCCCTTTTGTGCCAGATCGTCGAGCACCGGGATCGTCGCGTGCTGGTCGCTTTCGTGTGCGCCTTCCACGGAGACGTGCGTGACCACCTCGATCTCGTTCTCTTCGTTGCACGTCTCGGCCACCTGAACCTGATACCCCTTACCCTTGTGGCCATACGTCGCGTCGTCGTCACTGCCTTGCAACGACGTGGTGGGAATCTTCTCGACCTTCGGATCCTTCGGGCGAACCGGAACACCTTCAGGCCCGTCACCATCCGGGTCCGTCGGGTCATCGTCTTCGATGATGCACTGTTCTTGCAGCAAGCGATTGAGACGAAGGTAACTCGGCATTCCTTTTACGCTGCGATGGCCGCGGAAGCGATCCACCAAACGCCAGACGTCTGCCGCACACTGGGACAATCGACGGCGACCCTCTGACGACGGAGAGTCCGCGAAGTAGCCTTCGCGATCGACGTAACGCTCGTGGATCCCCTGGGGCAGCGCCTCGAACAAACGCGGGTGTTGCTTGCGGAGCTTCTTGACGAATGCGGTGATCGTGTGTGTGAAAAGACCCAACCGGGTGAGTACGGCCATGTGACTGCGAATGTGCGTCGAGTCCAATCGCTGCTTGCCGACCTTCAGGCCTTTGTTCTTGATGATCGCCGCCACGATCTCGTCGAACAGGATGCTGTAGGTCAATATTCCTTCCGCTTCCGCCGCGCTCATCTTGACTCGGAAGTTGTGCAGCGTCTTTTGACACACGTGGGCTTCGTCCGGTTCGACGTGGAGGGCGTATTGCCAAGCGTTGTTGAACTCGAAGTTGTCCAGAGCGGCCTCGTCGGTCAGATCGAACATCTCTTTGAGGATGATCACGCCCAGCGTAGCAGCCACCGGCTTGTTGGGGCGGCCGTTGTCCTCGCAGAAGAGAGGCCGAAAGGTCTCTTCGTTGGCGAGCAGCACCGGCAGCGCCTTACGCCGAAAGCCGCCCGCCCAGTGTTTTTTCTCTAGCTTCGCGATCTTCTCGGGCGAGAGCAGAACGTTGAGCGAACCGAACGTGGCTTGGGAATCCGTGCGTCGAAACATGCGTGACCATCCTTGGCAAACCGGCGTGATCCGTTCCGTGAACGAAAAACTACCAGCAAGTCGCGCACCAAAGAGCCAAAAACAACAGGGGTTTTTACGAGAGAATCAA
>JBDHLU010000271.1:0-3403 GCA_039656555.1 Gemmatimonadota bacterium
GGAACTCGGCTGGCTATGCTATCACTTGAACGCGCCCGTTGCGCGGTGGGGTCCGTGGGATTGCATTCACATTCGGGTACAGTTACCATCCGCCCCTCCGAGAGAGGGAGCGAAGACTGCGATGCCGCTTACGCGTGAGGTTCTCCCAAGCGCGGGGCGCCTATGTCACACCGACCCTTCACTAACCAAACCGCCCGTGCGGATAGCTCATCCGGAGTGGACACCACCATGATTGAAGACCGATCCAAGAGCCCAAAGGGTCTGAGGTTTCACGCAGGGCGGTCATAGCGAGCGCCCCGCTTACGCTAGCGGCCCTATGGGCATTCCCGCCGGTTGCAGGGTCGCATGGATCGGGTAATCGACGCCGCGCTTCCTCAGCCCAGCAATCCTCAGAGATGACGAGGCAGTTGGCTCGATTCGTTGCCGCCACGGATCAGGCTGCCATTCCGGATGTGTTCTACGAGCACGCCAAGGTCGCCCTGTTGGATTGGGTAGGTGTGACGTTGGCGAGCAAGGAAGAGCCATTGGTGAAGTTGCTGTTGCAGTTTGCGGATCGTACGGGCGGGAACGAGCAAAGCAGCATTGTTGGCTACGGGGTCAAGAAGACGGCCACTCAGGCGGCTTTGATCAACGGTGCGGCGTCGCACGCCATGGACTTCGACGACTCCATGGCCGAGTTCTGGGGACATGCATCGGCGAGTCTTTTCGCCAGTCTGCTTGCACTGGGTGAGTTGGAGAGGAAGAACGGTCGTGATCTACTGGCCTCGTACCTTATCGGATTGAAGGTGGGTTTGGTCATTGCAGACAGCGTCGGTGAGGAGATGTACGCGGCCGGATTCCACTGCACATCGGCGTTGGGGGTTATTGCCTCGGGGGCAGCCTGTGCCAGACTGCTCGGCCTTGATGAACCGCAGGCCCTGAACGCCTTGGGCTTGGCCGCGACTCAGAGTTTCGGACTCAAGGGGTCGTTCGGAACCATGTGCAAGCCGTTCCATGCTGGCCGCGCAGCGGAGGGGGCGGTAATGGGTGTTCTCCTCGCACGTGAAGGCTTCACCGGTGCTGATGATATCTTCGAGGGTCCGAATGGGCTCTTGGAAGCCTTCGGCGGCGCAGTGAACGACTACGCGATGGGCTCGCTGGGCCGCACATGGGGCGTTGAGCGTCTGGCGCAAAAATACCATGCGTCGTGTCATTGGACCCATGGGCCGGTCGAGGCCGCTTTGGCTATCAAGGCCGGCCACGACGTGCAAGCGCAGAACATCACGTCCATCCAGATCATCTGTTCTGAGATCGCGCTCGCGACGGCCGACGTCAAACAACCGCGTACAGGTCTCGAGGGCAAGTTCAGCATCCCATACTGCGTGGCCAACGCGCTGGTCACAGGCGATACCGGGCTTGCCGCTTTCACCGATGAGGCCGTCTCAACACCGGAGATCACATCGCTGATCGAGAAGACCACGGTCCGCGCGCATCCGAAGGCGGAGAATTTTGACTCACGCGTGATCATCGAGACCAGCGGAGGAGATCGATACGTGGACGATGCGAACGTAATGGAGGAGCTTCCCGAACTGGACGAGAAGCGCGTGAGGGGGAGAGAGAAGTTCACCGAAATCGCCTCGCCCATCTTGGGCGCGCGCGTGGCCGAAACAGTAGCCGAAGCCGTGCTCAGTCTCGAGACCATCGATGACGTGAGCGAACTGGTCGCTCTAGTAAATGGCTGATCCAACGTGCCAGACCATGCGCGTTGGCTGGTCACGGTGCATGAAGAACTGGCTGATTGAGAGGATTGTATCTGATTCCTCAGCGGCCCGGCATCGGCGGGGCATAATGACAATACAACAGTCGAAAGGGAAAACATCATGAAGCCATCACATGTCTCCCCGCTCCTGGGCGTCGCGATGCTATTTGCTGTGGGGTGCGGCGGCGACGCCGATTCCAACGACGCCGAGCCGGCGGCTGATGCCGCAGCGACAGCGTCGTCGAGTGTTTGCTCGCTGCTACCCGAGTTGGACGCTTCGCTGGACGTGCTCGAGGACAGCGATTCCTTCGACGAGTACAAATCTAACTACGAGCCGGTGAAGGAAGATTTAGCGGCACTCCGCGCAGCGGATGATGCTGAAGGGAGTGAGTACGCTGCGGAACTGGACTCCTTCGAGACTGCGATGGACGAATTCGGACAGAGTCTGACCTCGCTCGGCGACGGCGGGATTCTGAGCGGAGTGCTGAAACTTGCCTCCGACGCCGCGGACCTCGCCGTGGCCGGTGACCGTCTCGATGACGCGATCGACTGCCCGGGAACCTGACCGCGTGCCGGACCCGAGGCGCACCACCTACCAAAGGGTATACGAATGAAAGCGCTACGCAAAGCTCCCATGGCAGCAGTGCTGCTCCTGTTCACACTGAGCGCCGGCTGCTCGAGTGACGGCCCGGCGGGCCCAACGCCCGATCCCGATCCGCCGCCGCTCCAAGCCAGCACGTGGCTCGTCACGAGCAACGACTTCTCTGGTCGAGGAATCACCGATTTTCGGCTCACGTTCGACTCCAACAACGACGACGTGACGCGAATCCAGTACACGTTCAAAGGCACAGCGTACGACTACGACGCCGCGCAAATCAGGGGAGCCGGTGCCGCCGTGGGCTCCTCCGTTGACGTCAACGTGGAATGGGCCTCCGACAATGACTTCGAGTTCGACGGCATATTGACCAGTAGTCGAAACCAGGCCGTGGGCGCCATCGTGTTCGACATCACCGAGGGCGGCGATCTCGAGGCCGGTGTCGGTAGCGCCACGATGACGAAGCAGTAGGCTAGCCAGGCTGGACCCTGCTGTTGTGAGGCCCTCGACGCTGGCGTCGTCGAGGGCCACTCAGGCCGCGCCCAAACGCGGTGTATTGGTTCGCCGGCGTTTTGACCCATCACACGAGGAGAACGAAGAAATGAAGCTTTCGGATTTGGCCCTCTTGGGGGCCCTGATGTGCCTCCCGAGCATCGCGACCGCTCAATTCACGGGTGGTGACGCAGATGTGAAGATCACCACCGTCAAAGAGTTCTTGGACAAAGCCGAATTTGAGCCATCGGGTGGCCTCAGCGGGCTCATCGATGCCGGTGTGAACGCGGCACAAACGGATGACATGAAGTTCGTTATGGAAGGTTACATTGTAGCGCAACTCGACAACGACGCTTATCAGTTTCGGGACTCGACCGGCACCATGAATGTGGAGATCGACGACTTCCGTGGCGTGGAAGTCTCGCCTGAAGATCGGGTCAGGCTGTTTGGCGAAGCAGACTACGACGACGGCGTCGTGTTTCTGGAGGTCGACCGATTGGAACTCGTCGAACCATAACATTTGCACGATGTTGGCGCTGCCTGGGACCGTGCTCCGGAGAGTCTGAAGCAACTGCTCG
>JBDHLU010000272.1:0-7405 GCA_039656555.1 Gemmatimonadota bacterium
GCATATCTCAGTTCGGATTCCATTTATCGATTCCTGATTGCTCGTCCCTGTGATCCATTGGTGGTTGCTCTCACCGGAACGGACATCTATCGGTTTCTCATGGTGGAGCCCGAACGTACGATGGGCTCCATCGAGGTCGCCGATCGATTAGTGGTTCTCAATAGTCTGGCGTGGCGGACACTGCCAGAACGCATGCGGACCAAAGCGTTTTTGGTCTATGAAGGAGCCGAGCCGCTCGCGGGGGGCCGTCGGCCTCCCCAACGTCACTTCGATGTGTGCGTGATCGGCCACTTACGTGAAGAAAAGGACCCGATGCGAGCGGCAGCCGCCGTCCGTGACCTACCAGATGCCAGCGGAATCCGTGTCGGACATTACGGAGGAGTCTACAGCGAGGAGTGGGTGGAGCGGGCACGTGAAGAGATGGTCCGCAATGCGCGATATCATTGGTACGGAGAGGTCCCACATTGGCGCGTGCGCCGTGCCCTCCGAAGTTGCCACCTGCAGGTCTTGAGTTCTCGAATCGAGGGTGGGTTGGCGTCCTGGGGCAGGACTATGAGGGCTATTTTCCCGTCGGCGACACAAACGCGCTGCGGAGCCAGCTGATCCGAGCAGAGGGCGATCCTGCGTTCGTTCAGCGACTGACCGCGCACGTGCAAGGGCTTGCCCCGCAATTTACGATCGCCGCGGAAACAGGCCGCTGGAAAGAGCTGCTGGATGAGGTGGCCGGATTGCGCTCGGCAGCGTGACACGGCCAAAACCGGATCCAACCGAAGAAGCCTACGGAGAAGTCGCGGCGCTTCGGTACAACAAGTTCGAAGGTCGTCCCACCGGATTCGCCCATAGGGTAGCGCCGCACATTGCCGCCTTCTACACAAGCCAGTCTATTGCGAACATCAAGCCCGCTGTGTTGGACGTAGGGTGCGGTACGGGGCAACTCGCATCGTACCTAATCGATCGCGGAATTCCGGTTACCGGTATCGATCCGTCAGAGCACATGCTTCGCCACGCGGTGAGAAACAACGCCGAGCATATCGCGGCGGGTCGTGCGCGCTTTGTCCAGATGGACGGCGCAGCGCTCGAGCTGTCTGAGTCATATGGACTCGCAGTGGCGACCTTCAACACACTCAATCACCTGTCGAGCCACGAGGACCTCAGGCACTGCCTTGCCCGAGTGTATGACGTGACTGCGCCAAGTGGGTGTTTCCTTTTCGATATCAACACTCGACTGGGATTACAGCATACCGTAGAGATGGCGGAGTTGTCTGAGGCCCATGATGAAACGACATTCCGTATTCGTCGTTTTGATGGTGAACGGGTCATCCTCTATGCGACGGGCTGGTTCACCTGCGACGAGCGTCGGTACCGGTATCAGGAGACCATTGTGAAGATCATCATCGACACGGAAGAGTTACGGGGTATGATGGCGTCGGTTGGTTGGTCCTCTCTTACGTATACGGCCGATGATTTCTGTACTCCGGTGGAGAATGCCGAAGCTGGGGCTCGTGCCTACGGGGTGGCGTGGAAACGGTGAAGTACACGTGGAAGCGAGGAGTTCTGGTTGGGGCGTTCATCGCAATTTACGTGTTGGGCATTCCTGCGGACCTTGCCGGCCAAGACTCTCACCATTGGACGCAGCAATACGGTACGCGCTCTATTTTCCTGGGCGGCGCCGTCATCGGGAGCGTGTCCGATCTTAGCGGGACGTATTACAATCCCGGAGCGCTGGTGCTCAGCACGGAACCCGCCTTCTTGCTCAGCGCGCAGGCCTATCAATACCGGAGCCTGACCATCGAGGATGGGGCAGGGGTGGGGATCGATCTCAGTTCCTCTACCGTACGCCCGACGTCAGACATCATTGCCGGGAACATTCCATTCAATTGGCTGGGGAAACATCGGGTTGCCTACTCACTCGTCACACGCCAGCGTTTTAACGCCACGCTCGAAGCGCTGTTCGATGACACGTTGGATTTGCTTCCCGCGCAGCCCGGTGCTCGCCTGACGTCGAGTAGATCTTGAGCTCGTGACCCTGCGCATCCAAGATCACGAATCTGTCTGGGCCGACGAACGCGCCAGCTGAGACGGCGGAGAAACTGTACTCGGGACGGTCGTCCAGACCTCCGAGCGAGATCCGGGAAGTGGAACCCAAAACCAGTTGGGTGGGGACGGTGGAAGTCTCCCGTGGATTCAACCGAGTCAGGGGCGCAAGCGCCAAGTAGACCGAGAGAGAATAGGAGAAGAATTCTTTTTAGTGGGAACATCATCCGAGACATAAACGGGGTTCCGAACCCAAGTCTAGTGCCGATCCGCCAGGGCCGTCGAGAGGCGGGAGGTCTCATGCATGGCGAGGTAAGATGGCGATCTCTGCTGCCGGGCGCGGGCCAACTCAACTGGCGCGCTAGGCTAGCGCGTCAGCGAGCACTTACCGCCTTCGCGCCGTCCCACCTAGGACACAAAGCATGGCGCGCTGACGAGCAGCCTGAGTCTGGCGGCGCGTTTGCTCGCTCTGGTGCGCAGCGCGAGCCTGACGTTAAAGCGTCGCCCTGATCCGCTCCAGCGCGTCCTCCAGGTGAATCCGCGTCATCCGGTCGCTGACCCCCCGCTCCAACGCCGCTTCGATTTCGGCCTGGAGGAGCGTCAGTTGATCACGGATGAGCGGTCGGATGTCCGACTGTGCGATGTGCAAGTCTGCATTGAGTGGCGGATCGTCGTTGCGCCCCACCCGTAGGTTGCCGGACCCCGGTGGGTTCCAGTGATCCGACTCGGCCTCGTGGAGCAGGTGGTGCGCCTGCTCGAGATACGCCCGCTGCAGATTTCGGCGATACGTGTTCGTGGCCCCCCCAGCCTGCAGTTCCCGCCACACCATTCCCCGGGTGTCATCCAGCATATCGGTCGGCGTATAGGTCCGTTCTCCCAAAAACGCTTCGTGTTCGATCATGCGCGCGATCCGTGCGTGGTTCAGCAGACGTTGCACCGCGAGCTCCTGGTACGCCCTGATCCGCTCGACCGCACCCGCATGCTCGAGGCGTCTGAGGATGTCCATGTTCAGTGCCCACTCAGGCGTCTGGAGGACGTGTTCGTCAATGAAACGCATCGCCTGCCTCTGATACTCCGATTCGATGGGGGTGTAGACCCATCCGTCCTCGCCGTACCGCTTGTGGTGCGTCCACGATCCACCAACCGCCGATGCCGCGTGTTCCGCGTATCGATTCCACTGGGTCAGCGCCTGGAGATAATGGTTTTCCAGTTCGTAATAGTCTTCTCCCTCATCGAGCACCCAGGGCATGAGGCTGTCCACCATGACCCGCAAGTTCTGCATCCCAAGCGTCGCGGCGAGTACCGGGTCGTCGCTGATTCCCTCCGTCATGCGGTAGGGGTCCCACTCCACGTCCATGCCGAACAGGGCCGACGCGAACCGGAACCACGGTTTGTCCGATCGCTCTACGATCCACCGGTTCAGGGTCTCGAGTTCGTCCTCGGGTGTCTCAGCGCCGATGATGGGCCGGTAGCCCCACCGGATCGCCCACGCATCCCATACGCCCATGCGGCGCTGCGGCGGCACGTGGTCACCGGGCTGGGCGGCATAGTTGAACCGCGTGCGCCCTACCGATGAACCCGAGTGGCCCATGCGCCGCACGAAGTCAGGGTTACGAATGGAGTCCACCGCGAACACAAAGTTGGCGCGCTGGTTGTGTGGCAATCCAACCGAGTGGGCGGTTTCGTGCGAGGTCACGTACCGAATCGCCTCCCCCATGAGATCCACGGGCAAGTCATCGTCCCGATAGCGAAGATCGTCCGCCGCCGTCGCCACCTGACTGAGGATTTGCCAGCGCATGCGTTCGTTCACGCCCTGGTAAAAGTTCGTGTGCGCGCGGATGACCTCCCCACTCCGGGGATCCACGATGTCCCCACCGGAATTGGCGGAGCGGGTGGGTGAGGCGACGTAGCGGAGGACGGAATTCCTTGCGTCTAGAAGGCTGAACTCGGGATCTTCTTCTTCGGTGGGCGCACGGCGAACTTCGATGGCGTCCCGGAATCCCGCCTCTTCGAATCCTTCGTTCCATTCCAGGATACCCGCTTCGATGTACGGCACGAACTCGGCCGGGGTGGCGGGATCGATGTACCACACCCACTTCTTGACCGGCTCCACGAGTTCCCCACGCAGGAAGGCGGCAGTGTCGGACGGTTCCAAACGATACCGGCGCGCGTAGCGCTCCGGTCGGACACCATCGAAGTCCCGGCTGTAATTCGTCCGTTGGACGGAAATGAACCCTACTCGTTCGTCATACAACCGCGGCATCATGGGTTCCGCGGGGAGGAGGACCATGGAGTGGTTCACTTCGAACGACAGCGCGCCGCCCCGCGGAGTCGACGGCGCCTGCCCAGCGTCGTAGGTCTGGACTACGCGAACCTCGACGTTGATCGGAAAGCTCTTCGACCACTCGAGCCAGCTTCGGTCCCGGTCGTACCGGCGCACGCCCATCCGTTGCCGCTGAGTGGATGGCAGCGAGAACGCCGGCGTATCGTCAAGGTACAGATCGGTCACGTCGATCACGCTCGATCCATTGCCGCGCGCTTCGACCTGAAACGAATTGATGATCGGGGCAAAGCTCTGGTTCTCGACGGCGATACTCACGTTGTCTTCGGGATCCGCAGTGTTGGAGTGCGACACCGCCCTTAGGAGAATCCGGTCCCCTCGGCGTTCCCACCGCACGACGATGTTCGGCGCCATGTTCGCCCCCACGTTGGTGTAACCCTGCTGAACACGGTGGAGCCGGCTCATGATGATCATGTCGCGGCCGTGCAGCGAGTCGGGAATCTCAAACAGAAGCTGATCGCCAACCCGGTGGACATCGAATAGCCCGTCGTCGGTGACGGCGGAATCGGGAACGACCTCGTCGTACGGGCGTGCCTGGGCGACGAGATCAGCAATCGGTGCAAGGCCAATCATCGAGCAAGTCACGAGCAAGGGCAGGACGCGGCCGAGGAATGTGGATGCGGACCGGCTGGTCCACGTGGACAGAGATACCATCGGACTTCTCCGGCAAATGGGTGGGATCGATCAGGCGACCCGGGGATTTTGGCCTGCCGATGGCCTCGTGGCAAGGCGAGCCGAGTTGGAGTTCAGGGCGCCGTGCTACGGGAGTTCTGACACGAGCCGCTCCCAATGACGCGCCTCGGAAGCTCGCCAGGTCCACCGACGAGGACGAAGCCCGCACCCGCCAACTCGATCGCCGGGCCGGAATTCGGAAGTTCTACCGCCGCGCTGTCTGAGGCTTGGGACTATCGTTGGTCTTTCTACGGAGAACAATGAATCCCAGCAGACCGCCGGCAACACAGGCAACAACGTCCCATGGGTCGAAGGTGCGGCCTAAGGATGAAAGAACCCGATCCTCGACGTGGCGCCGTTGGTCTAGCTCATACACAATGCCCGCAGCGATCGAGATCAAAGCCGCCCACCTCCCAAACACAAGGGTCAGGAACAGGGCGTAGAAGAAGTTTGGTAGGACGCCAGATAGCCCCAGATCATGAATGCCACGTGAGTTTACGAATCGCCGGTACGTTGTCTTGGAAAGCAACCCCACCAAACCAACGCCTGCAGCCCACCACGTTATTCTTCTAACCATGTTCCGTCCTAGGGGGCGTCCGTCAGGCGGCGGGGCCGGTGAAGCCGTTGGCTTATGACAATCGTACATCCCGATTATGAAGGTGCGGAACGACGGTGGCAAGAACATCGGTATTGCGAGCCATTTGCAGAGCAACAGGTATCAGGGTGGCGCGCTGAAGAGGCATGCCAGGTGGCGTGCTCCGCATTCGACGGCACCTGGAGACCCGGCGACTTCGTCGAGAGCGAGATGCGGTAGGCAAACAAGACCTGTTGAAGCGTGCGGCCGATCTGGGCTGGATGACTCGACGGACTCACTCTCGCGCCCCTCGGGCCTGACCTCCATGTTATGTAGATGCCCGAGATCATCTCCCGGCTCTCGACCGCCCTCGCGGATCGCTACCGAATCGAACGCCACCTGGGCGAAGGCGGCATGGCCACGGTCTACCTCGCGGAGGATTTGAAGCACAAGCGCAAGGTCGGGGTCAAGGTGCTGCGTCCTGAACTCACGGAAAACACAGGCGGTCAATGACGACGGCTAAAACCGCGGCTCGGTATCTGTCGCTGAAGCGACGCGCAGTGAACTTATCTGCATGAAGACCATCGGTTCTCATCTGGCCACGCTGCTCATGGGGGAATCCAAACTGCACCGGCAGCTCGCGCCGTTCGTAAAATACGTGGTGCTCGTGGTCGCGGTCGTTTTGCTCTACGGCTGGCTGTTCCACGCGATCATGGCGCGGGAAGGTCAGGACCACTCGTGGTTCACGGGAGTCTATTGGGCGCTCACCGTGATGAGCACCCTCGGCTTCGGTGATATCACGTTCGAGAGTGACCTGGGCCGCGCGTTCAGCACGCTCGTGCTGGTGACCGGCATGGTGCTGCTCCTCATCATCCTACCGTTCCTCTTCATCCAAGTTGTGTACGCCCCGTGGCTCGAGCAGCGGAGCCGCGGCCGCATCCGCTCGCTCCAGTCGGTGCCGGAAGGCCTCGCGGGTCACGTGCTGATTTGCGCCAACGATCCCATTGCGCCCGGGCTCATCCACCGCCTTCAACTGGCGGACGTGCCGGTCTATGTGATCGAGCCCGACGCCGACCGTGCGATGCACATGCAGGATGTCGGCACGCCGGTCTTCATGGGCGAGGTCGACTCTGTCGAGACCTACCGAGCCGCCCGAGCGGCGCAGGCTCGCCTCGTCCTGGCCAACGCATCGGACACGGTCAACTCCAACATTATTCTCACCGTGCGCGAGCTGTCCGAATCGGTGCCGGTCGTCGCGCTGGCCGAAGTGGACGACTCGATCGATGTGCTGGAGCTCAGCGGCGCTACGCACGTGCTGCCCCTCACTCACCAACTGGGTGAGCACCTCGCCAACCGGGTGAGCGCGGGGACGTCGCACGCCAACGTGATCGGCAAATTCCATGACCTGGTGCTCGCCGAGTTCCCGGTGCACAACACGCCGTTCCAGGGCCGGACCATCCGCGACACGCGGTTGCGCGAGTTTAGCGGGGTCACGATCGCCGGGGTGTGGGAGCGTGGGCGGTTCCTGTCCTCACGGCCGGATCTCGAGTTCTCATCGCTCAGCGTGCCGGTCGTGATTGGCACGCCCGAGCAGATCGCGGAGCTGGACGAAGTGCTCGTGATATACGACGCCAATCCGAATCCGGTGCTCATCGTCGGCGGCGGCAAGGTGGGGCGGGCCGCCGCTGCGGCCCTCAAGCGGCGGGAGATCCCTGTGCATATGGTGGAACGCAACCCGGAATTGGAGCTGCAAATCGCGAGCATTCCCGACCGGTTGTTTCTGG
>JBDHLU010000273.1:0-3390 GCA_039656555.1 Gemmatimonadota bacterium
CGTTCTGCCGGCGCGTTTTGCGTCGCACGCAACAGGACGGGCACACTCTTCTCGGCCAACAGATCCTTCACTTCCGCGGCGTCCCGTCCACTAACGATAACGATCGCCAAACCTTCGTCCTCACCAAACTCGACTGCGCGCCGTATGTCGCGCGCGGCGTCAGCCAGCACGAGGAGCGGCTTTTCCCCACGCAACGCCATGCCCATGACTTCCAAACGCAGGTCGCGCGTTGGCGCACTGCCCGCTTCCACGGCGCGTTGATACGCCCGCGCATTCTCGAGCCATCCCCGCATCACGGTCATGGCCTGTTCGTATTGTTCGGTCGCCTCGTCGAACGAGCGGTTCACGACCGAGAAGGTCTGGAAATCAAAACTCCGTGTCTGCAGGCTCGGCCAGTTCAGGACGAACCCGACCTGCCCGATGAGCATTTCCTCGATAGTCCAGCCATCGAGGTGAATCGCCGACGCTTGCCCACCAATGCCTCCCGACCGGGCGGACGGTGCGGTAACGACATGCGTGATACCGTTGGCCCGCGTGACATGAACGTGTTCGCTGGCAGGATTCACAGCCGTTGACGCGGTGAGGTGAGGATTGAAGTCACCCAACTCTTGAACGTCGACCGTCATCGCAACCGCGTTGATTTCCCGGAGACCCAACTGGCTGAACGCGTTGAACAACCCCGGGTACACGTGCTGACCGGTCGCATCGATGACGGTGGCACCTGCTGGTACGCTGACGTCCGCTCCGACCGCAGTTATGCGACCATCCTGCAGCACAACGATACCGCCATCGATGGTCGAGCCGGCCAGCGTGTGGACAGTGCCCCCACGGATCGCGTAGGTCTCAGATTGGGCCAACCCGGTGGCCGGCACCAACAGGAGTGCGAGCAACGTAATCACTGGCGTTTTCATTGGGTCACCTCCCCATCGCCACCCTGCTGCTCGGTGGTCACTTTTGGACTTTCAGCCTTCTTGGGTTGCAACGCCTTCTTTTCCGCTTCGATTGCCTGTTGCCGTTCCCTATCGCCATCGATATCGAAGTACAGCTTCCCATCGACGAAGGTTTGTTGAACGACGGCGAAGTTGTCGAGTGGATGCCGATCGTAGATCACGATATCAGCATCCTTCCCAACCTCGATGGACCCCACCATATCGGCCACACCAAGTTGGCGGGCGGGATTGATCGTAATCAACGATAGCGCTTCCGTTTCCGACAAGCCGCCCCACTTCATTGTCTTGGCGGCTTCTTCGTTCAAGTGCCGCATCTCTTCATCACTGTCGGAGTTGATGGAAACCGTCACGCCTTTTTCCACCATGATGGCCGCATTGTACGGAATGGCATCGTAGGCTTCGATCTTGTACGACCACCAGTCCGAGAATGTCGAGGCGCCCGCACCGTGGGCCGCAATCTCCTGCGCCACCTTGTAGCCCTCGAGCACATGCTGGAACGTCGCAATGCGAAAGTCGAATTCTTCGGCGAGCCTGATCAGTTGAAGAATCTCATCCTGCCTGTATGAATGGGCGTGTACGAGCCGGTCGCCGCGCAAGATTTCCGCGAGCGCCTCCAACTTGAGATCGTACCGGGGCGGAATCGCGTTGCGGTCGCCCGCCGCGTTGTACGCGTCCCATTCCTTTTGGTATTGTCGCGCATCGACGAAAGCCTGTCGGATAACATCCATCACACCCATACGAGTTGCCGGGTAGCGATCCGGATTGCGGTCACGCTTGGGATTCTCTCCGAGCGCAAATTTGATCCCTTCCGGAGCACCTTCCATAATCAAGCCCGCTGCGTCAGCGCCCCAACGCAACTTGAGCACGGCGTTGCCACCGCCGATGGGGTTCGACGAACCGTGCAGCACGTTCATCGAGGTCACGCCACCGGCGAGGGCGCGATAGATCCCGATCGCGTTCGGGTCGATGTTGTCTTTGACGCGCGTCATCGCCGAGACCGCCACGGCACCCTCATTGAATCCGCCGGCAACGTGGGAATGGGCGTCGATGATTCCCGGCATCACATATTGCCCGCGCGCGTCGATGACATGCGCACCGCTCGGCGCGGTGACGTTGGTGCCGACCTCGACAATCTTGCCATCACGCAACACGATCGTGCCGTTCTCGATGGTTCCGTTCGTCACCGTGAGAATCGTAGCGTTTTGGATTACGGTGACCGGATCGTCGCGATACGGCCCCCGGTACGAGGGACCGATCAATGCGCGCAGTTCAGCGTCGCTAGGCGTACCCGCCTCGTCCTCGTCCTCGTCGCGATCTGCGCGGCGGCCGCGCCCCGGGGGCTCGTCGTCATCGCCGGAGACATCGAACTTACGACCATCGACGAACACCATTTGCACCTTCGTATCCTCGTCGAAGAGGTCGCCATCGGTCACGGTCAGGTTCGCGATCTTTCCGACATCCAGCGAACCGAGTCGGTCGTCTACGCCGAAAATTTCCGCTGGGGAAAGGGTGAGTGCGCGGATCGCATCATCATTAGACAGGCCGGCTTCCACGGCCTTGCGCACCGCCGCCACCGCCTTGCCCGCACCAACACCGTAGAACGCAAACGGCACGCCGGCCTCCGACAATCGTGCCGGGGTGGTCGGAGCCAGAAGTCGGAACCGCAACTGGTCCAACGACGGCTCGATATCGGGATCGGCGTCGTCAGGCGCTGCGGGCCAGTCCAGGTCGACGAGTACGGGCACGCCCTGCTGACGCAACGCCGCCGCTACTTCGTATCCCGCCTGCACTCCGTAGATGATCGGGCGAGCGCCGATCACGTTTGAGGTAACGAGCGCGCGATGGATCTCCGTGGCCGTGTTGGCGGGAAACAGCAACGGCTCGCCACCACCCCGAACGGGCAAGAGAGCTTCCAAAGCTCGATCGTAACTCGGGCGCGCGCGACCGCGCGGATCGTCGTTGTACATCTGCCACGCCGTCTCATAGTGTTCCGCATCGAGGAACAACTGCTTGATGTACGCAAAACGCCCCGGCAACGACGACGGGTACCCTCGGTGCGCTCTCCCCCCCGCCAGGTTGAAGCGGAGTGCGACGGGCGATTTGACGACCATCGCATTCGCACGATCGCCAGCTAGGTTGACCACTGCCGCGTGACCCGGAAAGAACCCGTCGCTTGGCACGGTGACTACCGTGGTGTACCCCGCACTACGCCAGGGACTGAACTGCTCGTCGTCGACCTCGATCTCGGCGGCGGCCATCACCCACGTAAAGGTGGCAGGTCGGTCTTCAGGTCCTTGGGAGTACGACGCTCCGCCTTGGCCCGGCCCGTTGGAACCGGGGCGGGGACGTGCGGCCTGTGGCATCCCAACGGTATTCAGCCCATCGAACAGACCTGGGTAGACCGTGAGACCGCTACCGTCGATTACCCAGGCACCCGCGG
>JBDHLU010000274.1:0-3680 GCA_039656555.1 Gemmatimonadota bacterium
GATGGCACCGAATGGTTCTTTATCGGACAAGCGCTCCACAAGGCATTCGTCGAGGTCAATGAAGAAGGAACGGAGGCAGCAGCGGCAACAGTCATGTTTGTGACGGGGGGCATCAGGCTCCCACAGGAACCCGCGGTCTTCCGGGCCGATCACCCGTTCCTATTCATTATTAATGATCGCGAAGCACGCCGGATCCTGTTCATGGGCCGAGTGACGAACCCTGCGGAGGAGTGAGGCCGCACTTCATGTTCGGAAGATCGGCGTCACATAGCGATCAAAGGCCGGGGCGGTAAACGCATGCTGTTTCATGTCTGTAAGACTTGTTCGAGTTTCGCTAGCGCTGCCTTCCGCTTCCCATCATCCATGTTTCGGACGTTGAGGAGTTTCCATTGGACCGCTGGGAGGTTCTCGAGGTGTTCGATGCCCAGCGCGGCCCACTCGGGTTCACCGCGCTTGAGTGACAAGAGGAATCGCCTCTCATTTTCGTCCAGATCAAGGTGGATCGTGTTCACGAGTTGCTCTCGCGTGTCGTACAGCGCTTCCAGCGGCACATCCTCTTTCACCATCCCAATGAACTGCTCGTCGTAGACTTGGCGGAGGTCCTTGTGATGCGGATCGAGCAGTTCGTGCATCGGTCGGGAGTGTGAAGCAAGGTAAACCACGAAGGCACGCCGAATACCAGCGCTAAAGCCTTCGTTCTCCAACAATACATGAACGTCATATAGGTCGCGAGGGTGTTGCCGGTCGAGTGCAGCACAGATCTTCCCCCCGTAGAGGTCTTCCAGAGAAAGGGTCTGCGCCGATACGAACATCTCGAAGCGATCTGCCGCGGCCTTACAGAGATCTCTCTGCACCGGAGGGTGTACCGTGCCCCGGAGCACGAGGTTGGCTTCGATCTTGATCTGCACTTCACCCGCAGTCACGTTGACGCCACTCGCTGTGCCCTGCGCGTGTCGGAGCGTAGCGCGCGCATTCGGAATGTGCCGCTCGATGCCTTCGGCAATGGCGCGGAGCGCGGCGCCGATTCCGCGCAGGGCTTCGCCACGGCCGGACAGCGGCAGATACGTCAGGTCGATATCGACCGACAATCGGGGCATGGATCGGACAAACAGGTTGATTGCCGTTCCACCCTTTACCGCGAAGCAGTCTTGCTTCGCCACCTCAGGCAGGCAGCGAAGCATGAGATCGGCCTGACGGACGTATTGGGCATCAAACACCCCCGAGCGTCTCCAGGGACGGGACGGTTATCTGATACGTAGGGTCGAGCACCCCACCGCGATACAACACGCGTTTCCCGACACCCAGATTCAGGGAGTCGGGCGATAGTCGCGTAAACCATGAATGTTCCGAATGCTGGGCCGCCCAGAGGAAAAGCCGCTTCACCTTGATCGATCGGCACACCTCCAGTAGTTCCTGCACGACATGTGGACGTAACGTGCTCAACCCGCCCATGAGTTCGGCGGCGTGCTCTACGGCCTCGTTGGTGGTGGCGAGATGGAGAACCTCGAGGATGGCCCGTTCGGGGGCGGATATTCGGACCGTGTATTCGCCCCGCTCGAGCTGCGTAAACCCAGCCGGCACCGCGCGGTCGAACAGGTTGGGGCAATGGTATCGGAGTCGAACGTCCCACGAGTGATTTAGAAACCACGCTGGCAGGCGTTCGCGTGGCGCACCGAAGAGGAAAACCTCCTTGTGCGCCCCGAGTTGGAGATAATGGGCCATGCCCTTCAACGACAAGGCAGTAAGACCGGCCGCATGAACAGAGAGGGCCAACTGGCTCTGGATGGTATGGAGTGCGCCCAGCCAGCCTGCTGCCTCCCCGGGGCGGACGAACGCTCCACGCCCCAGCCGTTCCATCCACCCGGACGAGACATATTGACGAGCCAACTGACGGGAGACGCCGAGCCGCTGGAGCCAGGGCTGGGTGGCGACGGTTCCCTTGGGCCACTGCTGCAGCAGGCGGTTTAGTTTTGACTCAGTTCGACCACTCATAATTTACCAATACGTGTGTAATTCAAACCATGCGGTGTGAATAGATACCAGCAATGTAAACTCATAATTTACTAAATCAATACCAATTCACACTGTTGCATTTTCATCGTGCTCGATCGTCCCAACACCGTGGGGCGGCGATCGGGGCCGGCAGGGCCGTACCCGGCTTTCAGCACTCGGCGCGTGCCGGGCGCCAGAAACGCCAAAGTGGCCACGAGCACCCCGGCGACGAACCCTCCGGCCACGGCCGCCGTGCCCCAATGGCCCAGCACGAGCGCGCCGACCAATTGCAACAGTGCGAGAACGCCAAGCAGGGCCAACCCGGTGCCGCTATATAATGAATAGCGAAGCCGCCCCACGAACACGCGAAGCGGCACCGGCAGCTCGCGCCGGTCGGCCAGCGCCTCCGCCAGGTCCGCGGCTGGTGAGCGTCACCCGTTCCATCCGTTCATGGGTGGCCACGCCGATGGGATCAAGGGGCTCGAGGAACTTGCGTTGAAGCGATGATGGCCGGGGGTGAGGTTGCAACGATTTGCCAATGCCTCGCAAGTTTCTGGGCTTCGGCCCGTGTGAGTTCAACTCTCACCGTCGGCACCCACCGCGCCAATTGAATGCAGGCCTACCAGAAGTTAGATTGATGGTACTTGCGAGGTATCCGAAGTAGCGTCTTCCGCTACGTCAGAAAGCCGAGGTCGGGAATGTCCCGCCTCGGCTTTCGCCTTTCTATTCGCCCTTCAATCCCCGCCGTCCCGCAACAAACTGATCCTCGTTCGCAACCAAATGATACCGGCGTAGCACCACTTACCACCCATACTGTCCGCCTGATCGGCAAGCATGTGAACGCGTGCGTGCCCTCGGTTGAAAATACAACTTTTATATTGTATCTTGCTATGCATTCTCGAGAGGTGATCAGTGCCCTCAAGGACGACGAATGGTTCTTGGTGAGAACGAGAGGATCACATCACCATTTCGCTCATGAGACCAAGCAGGGGATCGTAACGGTCCCCCATCCCAAGAAGGATCTAGCGCGCGGTCTGTTGAAGGGTATTGAAAAGCAGGCTGGTATCACATTGAGGTAGGAGTCGCGACGGGTAGAAATGCTGTTTCAAGCCATTATCACGAAGGATAGAGACGCCACGATCGCGAGCTTTCCTGATTGCCCTGGTTGCCATACCCAGGCGGATCCGGGAGAAGACATCGTCGAATTGGCTCGAGATGCGCTCAGTGGATGGCTCGAAGCACACTTGGTCCAGGGTAGAGTTCCGCCCCTTCCCAGTGAGCGGAAAAAGCTAGCCCGGTCGAAGAACCGCGTTATCGACGTGGATGTACCCCCTCTCCTAGCCGCACGGATCCTCGTTCGAGTTACTCGCCACAAAGCTGGGTCAGGCTGGTGGCTCGGAGCGGCACCGGAGTCGATTGACAGTTGCGTCAAGAGGGGCACTCGAATCTTGGGTACCGTCAGTTGGCGCGTCTCGCTCCCACTTCTCGAACAGCCCGGGGGCTCCGATGCTCTACTCTCACAGAGTAACCAGACTCGCGATGATGGTCGCCACCACGCTCGTCCTGACCCTGCCACACCAGGCTGGGGGCCAGGAAACCGCGACCACAAATACCGCGAGCCAGCCGGCGATAGGGACCACCGGGATGGTTAGCTCGGCCCATCCGCTCGCGACGGAGGCCGGCCTCGC
>JBDHLU010000275.1:0-3362 GCA_039656555.1 Gemmatimonadota bacterium
GCAATTCCTAGGGTCATCGTACCAGAGGGTGCCGGAACTCTATCTGCATTGGGAATGTTGCTGGCCGACGTGGTGCGGGATTATTCCCTGACCGTGCTGAGACCTGCGGACGAACTCGGCGACGATGCGCTGGCCAGCGCGTTCGCGACACTAGAAGCGCGGGTGAATGATGATTTCGCGGTAGAGGGATTCGCGAAGGCTGACGTGGTGCTCGAACGAACGGTCGACGTGCGGTACGTGGGGCAGGGATTTGAAATCGCCACCGGCGCGGCCGGCGATTTCGTATCGGCGTTCCACCGTGCGCACGAACAGCGGTACGGATACGCGGACACCGAGCGTGCCACAGAGGTGGTGAACGTCCGGATTCGGGCCACGGGACAAACCGTGAAACCCAAGTTTTCCTCGCCGACGCCGGCGGCGTCTTCTGAGGTGCGAGATGCCATAGTGGGTGAGCAGTCGATGGTCGTCGATGGTGCAGAGCAAACGGTGCCGTTGTACGATCGCGAGAAGTTACATTACCCTCACAACTTCGATGGCCCGGCGTTGGTGGTGGAGTACAGCACGACGACGGTCGTCCCGAACGATTACGGGTGTCGTCTCGATGCATTCGGCACATTGATTCTAGAACGCAGCGATTCTGAATGACAAATTGGGATCCCGTCACGCTCGAGGTATACCGCAACCTCTTCTACTCCGCGGCTGAGGAAATGGGGGTCACCTTGTGCCGTACGGCGTTCTCGCCGAACATCAAGGAACGCCGCGACTACTCCTGTGCATTGTTTGACGCGTCAGGCCGCATGGTGGCGCAAGGCGAGCACATGCCGGTGCACCTCGGGTCCATGCCGCTATCGGTCGAGGCGGCGATCGACGATGTCGAGATGAATCGGGGCGACATGGTGATTGTCAACGATCCGTTCCGAGGCGGCACGCACCTTCCCGACATAACGCTCGTGCAGCCAGTGTACGAGGAGGGGGCATCGACGCCGACGTTCTACGTGGCCAATCGGGCCCATCATTCCGATGTCGGTGGGATGACGCCAGGGTCCATGCCACTCTCGAATTCGGTCTTTCAGGAGGGAATCCGCATTCCTCCACTCAAGCTCGTGCGTGGCGGTGAGGTAGTCCGAGATATTCTGAAGTTGATTCTGGCAAACGTCCGAACGCCTGAAGAACGGGAGGGTGACCTCACCGCGCAGATCGCGTCGAACAAGACGGGCGAACGACGGTTGCTTGGCTTGGCGTCGAAGTACGGAAGCGAAGAAGTACAGGCCTACATGGGGCACCTCCAGGACTACGCGGAGCGAACGACCCGCGAAGCGATCAGCGTGATTCCCGACGGCACGTACACCTTCGAGGACTGCATGGACGACGATGGGCAGGGGAGTGGACCGCTGCCGATCGTCGTAGCCGTCACGATCGTCGGCGATCATGCACGCATCGACTTCACCGGAACCGCGCCGCAGACGTTCGGAAGTGTGAACGCGATCTACGCGATCACGCTTTCCGCTGTCATGTATTGCTTCCGCATCATCGTACCCTTCGCCGTTCCGTCCAACTACGGGACGATTCAACCGCTCGACGTCATCACACCAGAAGGAACATTGGTGAACGCGCGCCTTCCCGCCGCGGTCGCTGGTGGCAACGTGGAAACGTCGCAGCGCATCGTCGACACCGTATTGGGTGCGTTGGCACAGGCTATTCCCGACCGAATTCCCGCGGCGAGCTATGGTACGATGAGCAATCTGACGCTGGGGGGAACAGACACGCGGTACCAAACTGAGTACGCGTATTACGAGACTATCGCCGGTGGGATGGGGGCGCGGCCCTCAGCCGACGGACTCGATGCGACGCATTGCCACATGACCAACAGTCTCAACACACCGGTCGAAGCGTTGGAGCACACCTACCCGTTCCATGTCCGCGAGTATTCGATCCTTCGAGGTACCGGCGGTAAGGGTCGTTACCGGGGTGGCGATGGAATTCGCCGCGACATCGAGCTTTTGAGTCCAGGCCAGATCACCATTCTCAGCGACCGCCGAGTCGAACGGCCTTACGGACTTCAAGGTGGTGAAGCAGGCGCTCCCGGGCAGAACGTGTTGATCCAAGCGGATGGCACGGAGCGTCAGTTGGCCGGGAAAGCAAGCGTATGGGTAGATGCCGGAACGACCATCAGCATCCGGACACCCGGCGGTGGAGGGTGGGGGACGGCCTAGCCCGCCTCTTGGTGTTCGTAGACCTTGGCTTCGACGAATACCCCGAATAGATCCGGATCCAACATTCCGCCGTCAACCTCAGATGACAGGATGTCGAGAGCGCGGTCGACTGGGACGGCGCGCTTGTACGGCCGGTCTGATGCTGTGAGCGCATCGAAAATATCGCTAATCGTCATCATGCGAGTTTGTATGGGAATGTTGGCCGCCTGGATTTTCTGGGGGTACCCGGCGCCATTCAGCTTTTCGTGGTGCCCATAGGCGATCGTCGGAATGAACTGCAGTTCCTTGGTCCACGGAATCTGCATCAAGAACCGATAGGTGTGCGTTACATGGCTCTCGATTTCCAAACGCTCGGATTCGTCCAGGCTCCCCTTCCTGATCGCCAGGAAACGAACTTCGTCGTCGGAGAGGTAGGGCTGTTCCCGGCCCTCGAGGTCTTGATAGTACTTGTCGGCGTACTTGAGCAATTCCTCGAAGTTTCCCTCGGGAAGTACGGTAGGCTCGTTCGAATCGACGACCAACTTCATGAAGCGGTCGAGGTCCGTGAGTTGGTTCTCACGTGATTGTTTCAACTCCGCGAGAAATTCGTCGTACCCATCTTTCCCGTTCTTTTCGAGATAATCGGCCCGCTGGCTATTGAATTCGTTCTCGACGGTCCGGAACACGAACTGATAACGTTGCTTCACGAGCACCATGTCCGGTGGGTAGAGCTTTTTGGCCTTGACCAGTACCTGCTCGCGCACGCCCACCTTGCCGAAGTCGTGCAGCAATCCGGCGTATCGAATTTCGCGAAGCTGCGCACGCGAGAAATTGATATCCCGGTATTGACCGTCGGCGACACCATCGACCGTTTGGGCTAGGGTCTCGGTCATGAACGCGACGCGGCCCGAATGCCCGAACGTGGTAGGATCGCGTTGCTCGATGGCAGTGACCGAAGCCGTCACGAATCCCTCAAAAAGGCGCTCTATGTCCTCATAGAGCTTCGAATTCTCGATGGATACGGCAGCCTGTCCGGCCATAGCCGACACCAATTCTACCAAACGAGGCGTGTATGGGATCACTTCTTCGGTGAAGTCCTCCGGTTCGATGAGCTTTGCGTCGAGATGCCGTTTGCGATTGATCAACTGGAGGATGCCGATGACTTCGTTC
>JBDHLU010000276.1:0-4724 GCA_039656555.1 Gemmatimonadota bacterium
GCTACGCCGTTCGTGGACGCCGAGCAGGTCCGGACCCACCAGCCGACCGCCCCCAATTGTGTGACACATGGCACACGTGGCCTGAAAGGTCTCCTGGCCCTGTTCGGCGTTCTGGATTGCACCCACCGAACTGGCAAGCAACGTCATGCTCATCAATGCCGAAACAAACGTCTTCGCGCGCGCGCTCATGAAATCCTCGCTCGGTGCCGATGCTGCGTTGTAATCGTTCATCGTGGCCCGTCATTGGTTGGTTCGTGCAATACCGAAGGATCCAGATCGAGCGACGCTGCATACTCCGCCAGCGTGACCGATTCCAACTGATCCGTCAGTGCGGCGACGATCGGTGCCATGTACTGGTGCAACGGACACGGGTTGTGCTCATTGTGCCCCGGCAAGAGCAGACAGTGCTCGAACAACTGTGGCCCTTCGACGCATTCGAGAATGGAGCGGAGTGTGATCGAATTCGCCGGCCGGGCTAGTGCATACCCGCTCCCAGGACCCCGAGTGGCTGCGAGCAACCCGTGGCGGGCGAGTTTCTGAAAGATCTTGGCCAAAAAAGAGGCCGGCAGCCCATGGACTCCAGCGATCTTCGAGAGGGAGGTGACTTTACCCACGGGGCTGACGGCCAGCGCCGCTAGCCCTTGCAAGGCATACTCGCTCTCTTTGGTAAGTTGCATGTAGGACAATCCGGGGCCGACTTGTCCATACAGTCTCACTGAACGGGATAAGCCCCCTTACAAGCAGTCGTGAAGCGTCCTTCATGATCGGGCGACGCGGCACGCGCCTTCGCACCTTGACTAATGGAAGAGAGGATTCACATGAGCGACCTACCCCGACCGCCGGCAATTCACCAGGAGTTCGTCACCCGTTACCAGCAATTGGGAGAGGCTTGGGAGTTGATTGCCGAACAGGGCGCGGACGGCCCCTTGGATGCGACCACGTGCCGGTTGATAAAACTCGGCATCGCGATCGGCGCCATGCGGGAGGGCGCCGTGCATTCGTGCGTTCGGAAGGCCGTTGCACAAGGCATCGCGCCCGAGGCGCTCGAGCAGGTGGTAGCCCTGGCCGCCGGCACAATGGGGATGCCGGCAACGGTCGCCGCCTATACATGGGTTCGGGACGTCACAGCCGCGGAATAGATCACCCGTTGGGCCTGTTGCGACATGATTCATCATATCTTCATGAAGTTCACTGAGCTTTCGTGCCTAGCGAGGTGTGCGCGACACACATGCGTTTCACGCAATCGATCGACGACAAAACAGATCGCGAACTTCGGAGGCATTTCATGAAGGCCCGTGTAGCAATAGCGCTTGGTGCGCTGGCGACCTTGGCGTCGACTGGCGCATACGCACAGGACATCACGTTTGGCGGACAGATCAGACCGCGATTCGAGTATCGCCGACCGTCGCTCACCGGCGACACCTACGACGCATTCACCTCGATGCGGACTCGAGTCGATTTCACCGCAATCCTCGAAGGCGGAGTGAGCGCGTTCGTACAGATCCAAGACGTAAGGCTCTGGGGTGAGGAAGGCGGAACGCTGAACGACTTTTCAGCCGACAACTTGGACCTTCACCAGGGCTGGCTCGAGATTCGCAGCTCCAATGCTACGACCCTGTGGGCGCGTGCCGGCAGACAAGAAACCAACTTTGGTGGGCAGCGACTCGTGGGCGCCGTCGCGTGGACACAGCAGGCTAGAGCGTTCGATGGCGTTCGGCTCGGCGCGAAAGCCGGCTTCGGCACCGTCGAAGTGATCGCCTACAAGTTGAAAGAAGCAACCGACCCGGACATCGACGACGACTCCGAACTGGTGGGCGCCTACGCGCCTCTAGCGAACATCTTGGGCGGATCGCTCGACGTGTACGTTCTCTACGATCGGGTCGCCGGCACGCCAAAGACGAGTCGGGGTACGTTTGGTGGACGACTCAACGGACGCCAGTCTAGCATCTCGTACCGCCTAGAGGGATCCTATCAGGTCGGGACGGCCAACGACCTCGACGTCAGCGCGTTCATGGTCGGCGCCCGGTTGGGAGCAACTTTCGGCAAGGCAACCTTGACCGCGTGGTACGATTTCCTCTCCGGTGATGACGACGCTACGGACAACAAGACGAAGGTGTTCAACACTCTGTTCGCGACCAATCACAAGTTCTACGGAATCGCTGACTTGTTCCTCAACATTCCCGTCCACACCGGAGGCCTGGGCCTGCAGGACATCGCGCTGAAGGCAGCCTTCGTACCGGACGGCCCGTTCCGATTCGGTTTGGACGTACACCATTTCCGGACAGCGAAACAGGGGTCACTCAGTTCGCCGCGATATGGTGAAGAGATCGATCTCGAAGGGCGCTACACCTACAACAGCAACTTCAAGCTGTCCGGAGGACTCGCGTACGTGATTCAGGGCCCGGCGTTCTCGGAACTCGGACGCCTCGATAAAAACATGTTCTGGACCTACGTGATGGTGGACGTGACCTTCTAACCTGTGTTGGAGGTCAGAACTCTGGAGAGCGCCGGATAGGTGAGGGGATGGTCTCGCCCAGCCTTTCCTTCGATCATGGCCGCGCCCGCAAGTGTTCATCAAAAAACACCATCGCCCGTTTCATGTAGTCGTAGCGACTCGGCTCCGTCTGAATGGTGTGTGGCTCGACCGGATACACCATGATCTCGAAGTCCTTCTCCAACTCGATGAGTCGTTGGACCAACCGCGCCGCGTCCTGAAACTGAACGTTGCCGTCGACCAATCCATGGGTGATCAGCAACGCGTCTTCTAATCCATCCGCATAGTAAATCGGACTCGAGAGTTCATACGCCTCTGGGGCTTCGTGCGGAACGCCGAGTATGCGACTCGTCCATTGGTCGCTGTAGTGGGCCCAATCGGTGACCGCTGCGCGTGCGATCCCAGCGGCAAAGACGCCCGGATATCGGAACTGCGCCATCAGCGTCATGAATCCACCGTACGACACACCGAAGATGCCGATGCGCGCTGGGTCGATCCCACGCTCATCGACGAGGTAGTGCGCCGCAGCCACGGCCCCGTCTGCGTCTTTGATTCCCATGGATCGGGCAATGTCGGTGCGATAGTCGCGACCGAAGCCCGCACTTCCGCGGTAGTCGAAGTCCAAGACCGTGTAGCCTTGCTGTACGAGGTAATTGATCAATCCTAGGTGTTGTGCCCACCCGTACACGGTCCAACCACGGTGCGCGAACTGTCGATACCCTCCGCCGTGCACATGCACCACCGCTGCGCGTTCGGCATTCGGCGTTTCCGGCGAAAACACGGCCGCCCACAACGGGTCCCCGTCGGGGTGCGGGAACGACACGATTTCGGGCCGTACCAACGGGTGCTCGCAACGTCCGACGGCGAGAGATTCCGAACCCAGAGATCCGGCAGCTGCACGGTTTCGCCATAAACAACGGCGATACGGTCGCCGTCTGGGGCCCACCACCCATCGTGCCCACCCTGCTCGTGCGTGATGCGTGTCAGATCCCCCCCGGAAGCCGGCATCGTGTACAAGTGATCTTCGGCCGGATGCTCGCGACTGGCCTTGAGGAGCCAGGTGGATCGGTCGGGCGTCAACACGGCGGCCCGCACTTCCCAATCACCCGAAGTGAGCGCCGTTATACTCCCGTCCGGGTCCATGCGATACAGATGACTCCAACCCGAACGCTCCGAGGCAAACACGAAGCGATCGTCGGGCAACCATTCCAGCAAAGTCGGTTGCAAGTAGTTCGTTTGGATGGGAGGACCACCCAGCCACGCGTCGTCGTGATCGTGCAGTAGTACGTTGGTCTGCCCCGTCGTAAGATCGAGTTCGGCAATCCACAGGTCATGATCTTTCTCACCAATGAACTGGGCGACGGCGCGCGTACCCTCGAGGTTCCAGTACGGCCCGTGGGGCATCGTGTGCTCATCACCCGCCTCAGGCAGTTCGAACCATTGGACGTCGATCTGCTCCACCTCCACGTACGGATCGAACGGCACCACGCCCATCATGACAACATCGCGCGGTTCACCAACCTTCGATCGCGCATTGCGTACTTCCGCATAACCGGACACATCGACGTAATCGATATACTGCGTGGATGGCCGTTGCTGCGCTCGTGTCCGTGCGCGAAACGTGAGGAACTTTCCATCGGGGGACACTCGGATGTTGTCGACGGTACGGCCTCGTGGAACTGGAATGGCTTGGGGACCGTGCGCACGAACGAGTCGAAGAGCCTCACCCTGCTCGCGCAGTGCATCCTGGGTTCGGACGTGATCGAACAGTTCCCGCTGTTGCTCGGCAAGCCACGCGCCTGCCTCCGTCGCGTCGTCACGATCGGGTTCGACACGGACCGCGAGAAGCGACAGCGTGCCGGCATCGATCGCATAGCTGTATAGCGCTTCACCTATCTCGAAGTGAATCGTCGATCCATCGTCGACGAATCGTGCGCGCTGAGCGTTCCCGTCGAGCGCAACGACACGACGGGTCTCGGTGCCGTCGTAGAGGAACACGGCCCCATCACTCGTCCACGTCGCGCGTTTACCGTCCACACTCCACGCCACGGTCGCACTCGGAATATCTAGAATGTCGAGCTCGGGCACACGCTCGACCCAGGCACCATCACGGTCCGTGCGATACCAGGGATCCGCGTCGGGAAGGTCGTTCGAGCCCGGCCGCTCGTTCCAGCGGAAGTAGACCACCGACCCATCCGGTGCCCAGCGTACGTCGCGCACACCCAATCCG
>JBDHLU010000277.1:0-3331 GCA_039656555.1 Gemmatimonadota bacterium
GAGATCGACGTCGAGCCCCTTACTCGCGTAGTCGTGCCGAATGGACTTCGGACCGATGACACGAAAACCGGGCATCAGGCGGAAGTCGTTCTGTAGGACGGCCCCGCCGTTCGCTGCGTGCAGCGTGGCTTCTCCAATCAGATCGGGCACGCCGATGCGAAACACCTCGTCATCAGGGGCATCGATGTCGACGACGATCTTGTCTTCCGGCAGAGGAGGCGCGTCCTCCTGGCCGTTGGCTGGCAAACCCGAAAAGACCACCGTCCCGAGCGCGATCCCCGCAACAAGTATCGTCCGAAGCCATCGATGTCCAAATGCAATCCACGTCATGTGCAACCTCAACGGGCGTGGCGCCCAAAGAAACGCAGAGAGATCGTTTTCCCGTAAATTCGATTCGCCACCGACTCCGGTGGCCCGGGTAGCTCCGACCCCTCTGCCTGAGTCATCCTCCGACGAACGGATTCGTCGAATGCTTCATTCCCGCTGGGGCGTGTCACTTCGTACTCACCCACACGCGCGTCTTCCGTGACCGAAAGCTCAATCACGCACGCGAGCTTCTGCAGCTCCTCGTCGGTGAGCGCCGTGGGCACCTGCCAGCCCCTGCGAAAGTAGGAGTAGAGCTTTCCGAGGTAGATCTGCAGCTCGTCCCCGGTGGCTTCGGTGCCTTCGACGATCCCGTCCGGGTCCCCTTCGAGCTCCGGCGCCTTCGTCAGATCAGAAATCGCGCCCGCCCGCTCACCGAGCTGGGAGAGCAAATCCTCGTCGCGCTCAGTGCGCTTCTTCTTCGGCTTCGCGAGACCCTTTTCTTTGTTCCCCGTGGGCACTGCGGCCATCGGCTCAGAGTCCGGCGCTTGGGGGACCGGCGCGGTTTCCTGCGCCTCGGGGATCTCCTTGCTCGGTAGTTTCCGAGGATCTCGTCGCTTCCCAAGACGCACGAACCGCGCCTCGATCACTTCGATGGGTGGAGGCGGCAACTCATCGATGCCCCCCCCGAAGATCGACTGCACGCCACCGAACACAAACGCGCTCAGCACAGCGAGCGCGGGAATCGTGACGAACGCCGCGAGCGTAAAGGCAACTCCCCCTGCGATTTCGATGGGCGTCGGCCGCTCGGTCTCTAGAAGAGAGAGTGCCCGCCAGTCGCCTACATCAGCCATCGGCTATCTAGGTTCTCGCGTCACCGGGTCGGTGACCAGGCCCATCTTTCCGATGCCGGCCTGGCGTACGAGCGCAAGAACCTGCGCGACCACGCCGTAGGGGACCTGCTCGTCCGCTTGGACGAACACCTCGTCGACGTCGCGAATCCGCTGGTCAGTCACGAGCCGCTCCCGCAGCACATCGAGCGATACCTCTTCCTCGAAGAGAAAGATCCGCTGGTCGCGCTGCACGGTGATCAACGGCTGGTCTTGATCGATGTTCATTCGCGGCGCGTCGGCTTTCGGAAGGTCGACATTGACGCCCGTCGTCAGCATGGGCGCGGCAATCATGAAGATGATTAACAGCACCAACATGACATCGACCAGCGGCGTGACGTTGATTTCACTGAGCGGGCTCCCACCGCCTCCGCTGCCGCTCGAGAACCCCATCGACTACTCCACCAACAGGTGGCGGCGAATGATATTCAGATAGTCGCTCGCAAACGCAGCGGTCTCGCTATCGACCACGCGAATGCGCCGGACGAAGTAGTTGTAGGCCATCACTGCTGGAATCGCGGCTGCGAGTCCGAGCGCCGTCGCAATGAGCGCTTCCGCGATGCCGGGCGCAACGACGTCGAGCCCGGCACTCTTCTGGCCGTGGATCGCGATGAACGAGTTCATGATGCCCCAGACCGTGCCGAAAAGGCCGATGAAGGGCGCGGTCGAAGCGGTCGTCGCGAGGAACGACACCTTGTTCTCGAGGCGGGTCAGCTCCGCGCTTTGCGCCCTACGAAGCGCGCGCTCCACATTCTCGACGTCGTCTTTCGTCGGACGCCCCTCACGCGCAATTCGTGCGAGCTCACGATACCCCGCGCGAAACACCGTTGCGATCGGCGATCGGTCGTAGCTCGCCGACTGGCCGTGAATGTCGTTCATTGCCTGGGCGTTCCAATTGCGAGCCCTTTCCTCGGACCAGAAAAGCTGAAGGAACGCCCGACTCTGGTCGGTGACCTGCTTCAAGCGGATCCACTTCGCTCCGATGATGTACAGGCACATCACCATCATGAAGACGAGGACCAATAGAACGAACTGGACGACCGGCGAAGCGTCGACCACCAGTTGCCAGGGATTCAGTTGTTGCGGTGCGCTCGTCTGAAGGAAGACCGAAAGCATCAATGGCTATCCCCTACGAGCACACCCACCAACGCCTTAGTTTTCGGAGCCGCTCACGTTGCGGTCACGGGCCCAGCCGGCTTCGTTGGTACCGGTGGCCATCTCCTCGCCCACGGAGGTGGTCGAGATGCTGCTCCCGTCCAATCCAAGGGAGGCGAGGTAGCTGCGAACGGCCTGAGCACGACGCTCGCCGAGCGCGATGTTGTACTCCTCGGTACCGCGCGGATCGGCCGCACCACTAAGAAGGAGTGACACGCCGGAGCCCTGCCCGCGGTAACACTCCACCGCTTCCTGCAGCGCGGCACGCGAGCTGCTGTCGAGGTCCGCCGAATCGAACTCGAAGTACACGGTCTCGACGACACACGGCTGCTCCGCCGGCTCGACGTCAACCTCGGGTTCCGGCTCGGCGATCTCGGATCCAGTCGTCTCTTCGGCTTCCGGTTCCTCCGCGTCCTTTTTGCAGCCCATCAACATGGTCGCGAAAAGGGTGAAGCACACCAGGACGGTGAGAGATGAGTTGAGATGTCCCTTCATGGAGTTCCTTTTTCTTTCCCCCTCTGAACTCAGAGAGCACGAGCGCCAGCATAGTCCCACGGCATTTGGGCGCAATTTTTCTCGTATCTCCGCAGGGTTAAGAAGATCACGTTTTCGTCGTCTAAATATGCGAAGTCATTTACCCGGGTCAAAGATGTCGCTAATTGTAAAACCTGCGAATCCAGTGATCCGAATGACCCCGAAAGCAATTCCCCTACTCGCGCTTGTGACAGCCTTGTGCGCCGCTTGCAACGGGAGATCGTCCCGAAGTGAGCCTGCCCCGGCTGCCCCCATCGCGACCCACGAGCAATCGAGCGGCTCCGAGCGCGGGTTTCCCGATCCCCAGACGTACGCGCATCTGCTCGATGACCCGGCGCGCGACGAATGGCAGAGGCCAAAGGAGGTCGTTGGGCTCCTCCAGTGCGGGCAGGGGACGACGGCTGTCGACCTCGGCGCCGGGACCGGATACTTCATCGGCTACCTGTCGG
>JBDHLU010000278.1:0-4268 GCA_039656555.1 Gemmatimonadota bacterium
CTCGTAGCGGTTCCCATCTTCCGGGAACTGCCAGACCTCTTCGACAGTGTACCGGCGGGCCGTATCTGGCATAGCCATACTATGGATCCTCCTCGGCCGAGTGAGCAAGGGTAGGGCAAGCGCGAGAATAGGGTGCGGCCGGTTCGCGCGTGTGATCGGATTGTTGCAGGCCGCTACAGAATAGTGGCGGCCTTGAATGGGCCCTGTAGGATTTGAACCTACGACCGACGGATTATGAGTCCGCTGCTCTAACCACTGAGCTAAGGGCCCGGACAGTCAACAGTCGACAGTTAGGCGTCAATCGTCAATCGTCAATCGTCAATCGTCAATCGTCACCAAGAGCCCTAACTCGACATCACCCGCCCACAAAGCGCCCTGTGCGCACCCACCATCCGACCCACCGTGTATTGCGCCAACACGCGCTCCCTGCCGGCCTTGCCCATTCGTGAGCGTAGCTCGCCGTCACCGGCGAGAATGTCGAGAGCGGCGCGCAAGCGATCTGCGTCACCGGGCGGCACGACCAGGCCGGTCTCCTCCGCCGCGTTCACCTCCTCGACTCCCGTGCCGAGCGCGGTGGAGATGACCGGCACCTCGCATGCCATCGCCTCGAGCAAGACGACTCCGAACATCTCCGCCGGCGTGGTGCTGGGCAGCACGAAATAGTCGGCCGACCGGTAGTAAAAGAGCAGGTCCTGTTCAGTTTGAGCGCCAGCCAAGATGACCTGCGTGCCAAGCCCCCCGCGTCGAATCTCCTGTTCGAGAGTTCCTCGGAGCGGCCCGCTACCGACGATGACTATACGGTGTCGAGATCCCGCCACAGCTCGGAGCAATACCTCCAAGCCCTTGTACGACACCAACCGCCCCACGTACAGACCCACGGGGCCGCTCGCGGCGTCGGGGAAATCCGGAGGCCGCTGAACTGTCTTCGGTGAAAACCGTTTCGTATCGATCCCATAGGGAATCACTTCCGCTTTTTTGCGCCCCTCGAGGCCAAGGTCCTCCGCGTAGTTAAGGTGGGATCGCGTTGCCACGACACACGCCCTGGCTTCCCGCGCGACGTACTGCGCGAGCGGTCGATACAACCACTTCGCGAGCTTTTGGCGCTGCACATCTGCATGATGAAAAATGATCGTCGGGCGCCGCGGCCCCCTCCACCAGGCATAATCCGCCAAGGGATGCGGCCGGTGAACGTAGACGACATCGGCCGCCCAACGAGCAGCTGCCACGTATCCACGGGCCCAGGGTTGCGACCAATACACCCCTCGAGTGGGGAGGCGCACCACCACCACTCCCTTAGTGGGCGGTTCCGTGATCCGCTTCCTCGGGTCTCGAACCCAACTCGAGCCCGTGGCGCACACCACGCTCACCTGGTGCCCGCGATTGGCGGCACCCACCGCGAGGTGTTCGACCGCCTGCTCGAGCCCGCCGGGATCGGGCGGGTAGAACTTGGAGAGATGAAGGATTCTCACCCGACAGGCACCGGCGGCTCGATCCTCGACGCCGCCTCCGTCAATGCACCTTGGACCAACTCGATGAGGAGATTCAGATCCACAAACAACGCGTGCCGGCCTAGCCGTCTTCGCAGAACGAGTTCACCCTTCCACTCGTTCCCCTCGAAGCTGCATACGACCTCCCACTCGTCGAACCGCCGAGCCGGCCAGCCCTCGACGAAAGCGCCATCGGAAAGCTGCCACCGTTGCGTATGCCCCCGGCGATCCCGACCCGAGCTCACCGAGAACAAGACGTCGTCGAACTCCGAACGCTCCATCAACGTAGCGATACCGGCCTTGAGATCGTCTAGCGTCTGCGCCGTAGCCAACCGCTCTGTAGCCCGCCGCAATTCAATATTGTGCGCGATCGCCCTGGGCTGCCGCGCGCCGCGCCGCGCAACCCGAGCGAGTTCATTCAACTCGGGTAACCTGAGGTAACGCGAGACCATCCACACCCCCGCGCCTACCACCACGAAGGCAACCGCATATGAGCGGCCAGATGGGTTGATGAACATCATGGCACCAAGGGCAAACAGGGCGCTGGCCGCATACAGCACACCGGCTACTTGACGCGGCGCAAGTCCGGCCTTGCCCAGTTGATGGTGCAGGTGGTCGCGGTCGCGGGAAAACGGCGACCGCCCCGACAGCGTCCGGCGTACGATTGCCAGCACCGTGTCGAAGATCGGAACGCCAAAGGCCAGCAACGGAACCGAGATGGCAACCAATGTGGGCCCCTTGGTCGAGCCCTCGACGGCCAACCCAGCCAACATGAACCCCAAAAAGAGACTCCCGGAATCCCCAAGGAAGGCTCGCGCCGGCGGGAAGTTGTAGGGTAGAAAACCGAGGAGCGCGCCGGCCAGGGCGACAGCGACCAAACCAATGGCCGGGTGCCCCAGCGACACGGACACGAAGAACACCGCCACGGCCGCGAAGAAGGCCGACCCCGCTGCCACGCCGTCGGCCCCGTCCAACAAGTTGAAGGCGTTCGTAATCCCAACCAACCACACGACAGTCACCACGACCCCAATACCGGGGCCAAGATCGGCGGGCCCAAACGGCAGGGAAAGCAGCTCGACGCGTACCCCCAACGCGTACATGCCGAGGGCGATCGCGATCTGGACGGCGAGCTTGAGTGCCGCCGGTAGCGGCCGCACGTCATCCGCCAAGCCCAAAATCAGTATCGCCACGCCACCCATGGCGACGGCGTTCAGTGAATCGGCCGTGCCAAGCAGCGTCAAGGCCGTGGGCACCAGTAACAACGACACCAGAACCAGGCCGGCGCCGGCACCAGTCGCAATGACAAGCCCACCGGCCCGAGGAACCACGGGATCGCGAGTATCGTCTACGGCACCCACTCGATGCGCGAGCGCCGCCATCATGGGGGTGATGACGCCCGCAGCTAGGGCCGCGACGACGAAAACGAGCAGGTAGGATCCCACGGAAACCCGTTGTCGGAGTGTGGCATGACGCTAACGCTCAACTCCGCGATATGGAAGGCCGTGACGGGCGCTTCTCGAATCGCCTGATCCCTTCTACCTTTGGACAGTCGCAAACATGCGATACCTCGTTCTCCTTGCCCCTTTCCTAGCGGCGTTCATCGCGCTCACCATGCGCACCCGAACGCAAGCACTAGTTGTCCTCTTCATCTACCTGTCGGTGGAGGGGATGCTCAAGCTGCTGTCCGGATATCACCCCGTGGTGCACATCGGAATGGACATCGCGTTGTATCTGGTACTGGGCGTTTGGGTCGCGGGCGCCGTGGCGCGACGGGAGTCCAGACTGCCCCGAGTCCCGTTCGTGATGGTGCTGGTGCTCCACGTAGTCTGGGTCCCCACTCTATTTCCTGGGCTACATGGTGGCTGAAGACCAAGACGCCCCGCGCGTATTCCTGCGTGGGATCACCGTGTTCTGGTGCTTCGCCTTCCTCCTCACCATCCTGCAATACACCGGCGGACCCGGTGGCCCCTTCGACCTGGGCGACGCCTACATGCAGCGGCTCGAGGGGTTTCACGAATGGCGACCGTTTGGAACTGGCGCTCTGCCGGGAAGCCAGGCGGTCTTCGCGCTTCTGGCTCTCCCCTTCGCCCTCGCACTTGTACTCCGCGGAGATTACCGCCTTCGCGACCCCTGGATCGGCTTCACCATCGTCGGGAGCCTAGTCGTGTTCTTCATCTCCGGGGGGCGCCAGGTGTTTCTCGGAAGCCTGATCGCGGTGTTGACGATCGTGGCCCTGCAGATGGTTCGGGGCCGGGGTCGCGCAGCGTTCGTGTTGCTGGCCCTACTGGTGGCAGTGGTCGGTGCGTGGATCGTGGTCCAAGAATACGTCCAACCTGTAGCTCAACGAGCCGTCGCTCGGGCTACCAACGTGCCAGAAATCTGGCGGTCTCGGTCTCCGGCTGACCGCTTTCAAGAGTTGCTGGACCCGAACTTGTATCGCACCGCTCGCGGAGGCGGGTTACGCCTGATCACCGATCGCGTAAAGACATTCCCCTTCGGCGCTGGGCTGGGTCGAACCGGTTCTGCCGCCGGCCAATTCCAAGACGAACTGACCGAAAGTCCGCTTGGACGGATGATCCAGGAACGATATGGATTCGCCGATAACTACTTTGCGGCAATGCTCGTCGAGACGGGTATTCCCGGAACGTTCATGCTCACGGCAATCGTGATCGGGCTCTTGGTGCTGGCAATCCGGTTGTCTCGGGTCGACGACCAGGCGGACGCTGCCCTTGGGGCGCTCGTCGCCGGGTACCTCGTGGCAATCTTGGTCATGTCGTGGGG
>JBDHLU010000279.1:0-3813 GCA_039656555.1 Gemmatimonadota bacterium
GACGAACGTCGACCTGCGCCGCAAGGTGGCCGAGCGCGAATTCCGCGAGGACCTCTACTACCGCCTCAACGTGATCACGATCGCGATTCCGCCGCTGTGCGATCGTGCCGACGATATCCCGCTGCTGACCCAGCACTTCCTCGACAAGTACGCAGAGGAGAATCGCCGCGAAGGTCTGGTGATGTCGCAGGAGGCGGTCGACGTGCTCAAGGGCTACCACTGGCCGGGCAACGTCCGCGAACTGGAGAACGCCGTGGAGCGCGCCGTCGTCCTCGCACCCGTAGACGGCCACATCGGCGCGAGCCTGGTGCGCGAGTACATCGACCCCGAACCCATCAACGGGGCTGCTCTCCCGAACCCCATGCTCGGCACCGCGCCGCTCCGCGGCATGGTCGAAGAGTTCGAAAAGCGCCTGATCCTACGCGCGCTCGAACAAGCGGACTGGGTACAAAAAGAAGCCGCGGCGCTGCTCGACGTGAAGCCGACAACGCTCAACGAAAAGATAAAGCGCTACGGCATCCGCGCGGTGGTCAAGGAACACGCTTAGTAGTAGGCAGAGGGGGCGGCGCACACTCCTCTCCCGGAGCGGTCACTGCCCGTAGCGTGGTCCGACAGCCGTGCCCTCGCGTCCTTGCCGAAGACTCCTCAGCGCACTGCAGGCGATGCCCCTGGAGAGGAGTGTGCGCCGCCCCCTCTACAACCACCGCGGTCATTCGACGCGCGCCGACGAGCGAGTCTCAAGTTCGAGAATTAACGTTGCGACGGAATTGTTGAATCGAAAGCCCTTCGATCGAAAAAACGACCGCGACCGTGTTTAGACTAGGAGACTCTTCTGCGGTGGTCCCCGCCGTGCCGGAGACAAGTACGATGATTCGTCAGCTGATGAGCACTGGGGCGCGACCCATTGTCGTGGTTTCTGCGTGTGCCTTGAGCCTTGCGCAGACCCCATCTCCGCAGTTCGATGTTTCGGTGAACGTGGCTCGTGTCGAGGTCTACGTGCGCGGTCCGGACGGCGAGTTCGTCTCGGGGCTCGAGCCAGCCGACTTTCGCGTAGTTGTTTCCGGGCGAGAGCGCACGGTACTTGCCGCCCTCGAAGTAGACCACGCGATGTTGCGTTCGGCCCGGGTTGACGAAGGTACGGCGGAGAGCGCAGATGGTCTGAGCGCGACGATGCTGAGCGGCACGGCTCCGCTGTCGGGTGACCGCAACTTCATGGTGCTGATCGATCTCACTCAGATGGACGCACGTTCTCTGCGCTATGCAAGAGAAGCAGGAGTCGAGTTCCTCTCGAGTGTGGTGTCGGCCCAGGATCGCGTCGCGCTTGCCGTGTACAGCCCGTCTCGCGGTCTTGAACTCCCTGTTCCGTTCACCACCGACCATGCGACCGCCGCCGAGTGGCTAAGGGCGCTCGGCACCGCCCGAGCGATGGAGCGGATGGCGCCGGTGGGCGACGGCATTGACCTCGCGTCTATTCGTGGGTTGGGCGGAGACAACGCGAGAATGGCAGATTTCATCGAGGAGATCGACGGTATTCGAGTGGCGATGGGTGCTCAGGATCTTCTGGGCGCGCTCGACGAGCTCGCTACCATAATGTCGGCGGTCTCTGGTAGCAAACAGGTCGTCTTCTTCTCGCGCGGGCTACCCGATCTGGCCCTCGCGGACGCCGGGTTCAGAGCCGAAGCTGCCGGGGCGATCGGAGCAGCGCGAAGACAGGGTGTGGTCATCCATACGCTCGACCCCGGTATCCTGCCAGGGTCAGATGTGCACGATCCGAGCAACATGGGAAGCAGCTACCGCACCGACCAGCGAGACCTGAATGACGGAGCGGCGTTACTGAAGATGGTCATTCCGAGTGCGATGCCGAATCGGGCTGTGCTAAACATGCTGGCAGCCGAGACCGGGGGAACGAGCACGTTCTTTCGCCATAACCTGGGCAAGGGTCTCGCCGGCCTCGAAGAAACCTCCCGACGGCACTACGTCCTGGCGATTCCGCTGGTGCCCGTTGAGGATGCCTTCGACGGCCGCGTCGAGGTCTCGGTCCGGCAGCGGTTGGACCTGCACGTCCAGTGGCTGCCCGGGTCTGTCGGGACGGATAGGCACGAGGGCGAGCCCCCGTCACGGGACCAGCGGCTGTTACAGACGGCGGCGGCGCTCGAGTTTGGAGACGACGCGCACGACCTGGCCGCGTACTTCCAGGCGGAGGTCCTGTCTGTCGTCGACGGATACGGGCGCCTGGCCGTCGCGATCGAACTTCCGTTCAACGAGTTGGAACGACTGATGTCCAAGGCGGGGCAGGATGGGCTCAGTTTCGAAGTTCTGGGGCTCGCCGTTGATACCTCCCGTTTCGTCGAGGACCATTTTCGTGGCCGCATTGGACTAGCCAATAGCGGGCAGTTCAGGGAGCGCCGCGTTCCGCTGCGTTACACCAACGTCCTCGCAGTGCCGCCGGGCGAGTACTACGTCAAGCTCCTGTTGCGGGAATCCGCGACCGGGCTACTCGCCAGCCGCAGTGTCCGGTTCATGGTGCCCGCCGCCGAGGAGCCAGGGCTACGGGCGGCGGCACTCCTGCCGGTCGCGCTGGACGCGCCAGTCGTTAACGGGATCGACACCAACGATCTGCCGGAGCATCGTTCTGGACGGCCCATGCACGCGCCGTTTTCCTTCCAGGGAGTGAACCTCGCGCCGTTGCTGGGCGGAGAACTCGAAGGGGGTCAGCCCTTTGCGCTTCTCGTCGCCGCATTCAATGTCCAGCGGCACCCGTTTACGGGACAGCCGAGCCTCGCGGTGTCTGCCGAGATCCGGCCCGAATCGGTTGCGCCCATACCTCTGCGCATGTCCAACCTGACGGCCGAAGCCGGCGAAGAGGCGGGGTCAGTGAAGCTGCTCGTCGAGCTGATGATGCCGCAACAGCTACAGTCGAGCGCATACGAGATCGTTCTGACGATTACCGACCGGATTTCGGGCCAAGTAACCACGGCTTCGCGCGCGATGGTGCCCGGAGGGGTAAAGGAGTCCGTGCCGAGTCGCGATTAGGCACCGTGCACGCGTGCAACGCCCGCTCCGCGCAGCGGGCATTAGCCTCCGGATCGACCTCACTTCATACGCAACCACTAATCGCCACGCCTCGACGCGCAATACGTTCGCTCGGACACCTCTGGCTAGCGCACGCTGCGCCCGCGCCACCGCCGACATCTCGAATTCACCTCCGGTCCTGCTACAGCGTCGCCAGGGGCGGAGGGGATGTCCCTCCGGAGCGGCATCGCCTGCAGTGCGGTCAGGAGTCTTCGGCGAGGACGCGAGAGCACGGTCGTTCGCTTGTCGTTCGCTTGGGCACGTGCGGTGACCGCTGCGAAGGAGGGACATCCCCTCCGCCCCTCCCTCCACCTACAGCATGAACAAGTAAGTGAACTTGAGAATGATCGCCTGGTCCGCCGGCAGCGTGCCGGCGCCAGTTTCCCATTCTTGGTTGTAGACCAGGAAGATGTCCGCCCCCGGCTTGTAGATCCAGTTGAAGCGCGAGTTCAGGCTCAGCAGGTCGTCCGCGTCGTTGTACTGGGCGAAGGTGTTCCAGAACAGATTCGGGCTCAGGGCAACGTTGATCCGTTGCCGTAGCGTGTTGACCGTGAAGTCGCCCGCCGGCAGCTTCACATCGTTGTAGGTCCAGTTGGTCTCCAGGCTCAGGTGCTTGCTGGCGCGAATGGTGAGCCCGTTGGTGCCCTGCAGACGGTGGCCGTCGTAGAAGCCGCCCGTGGTCCAGTAGCCGAAGTAGGAGACCGGCCGGCTGCTGTCTGTGCTCACGAAGATGCCGAGCGT
>JBDHLU010000280.1:0-3301 GCA_039656555.1 Gemmatimonadota bacterium
AGTGGCCCGCTACTCATATGACGTCGCCTGTTTCGAACGCACCGCCGAGATGGCAGATAGGGTACTGGCAACACGGAGCATGTGGCTGGCACGCTCCGGCGAGAGCGCCTGAGGCCTGTGACACCCTCACCGTGATTTCTCCACGACCTGGTAACCGGGGCCAGCCGGAAACTCGCGTAGGTAACTTGCACCAGGACAGCACGGTGGCACATAGCGAGACTAGGATGCGATTGTACGGGCGAGGGAGGCCTGATCTCGCGTCGGCACCTTGGGGAACGGAGTAGTGATGGCTCGTCGTCATGGCGGTAAGAAGCGTCGTCCGGTCCGTTCAACGAGTCCCTACGACGTGCGGTGGGACTTCCAGTGCGACCTTCACGGCCACACGGTCGCCTCCGCCCTCCGGAAAGTGGAGAACGACCTGAAGACATTTCGCCGCCAGAAGGCCGGAGCCGTCGTGCACGTAATTACCGGCAAGGGGGATAACTCACCGGGCGGCATCTCGATACTCAAACCCCCGGTGAAGAGAGCCTTGTCGGACACCCTGGCACCCATGATCGCTGATTTCTGGATCGACAATGATGACGGAGGATTCATGGTCCGCGTGAAGTAACAAGTCGACCAGCACTCGGCCGACAGACTAACACACATCGATGTGCTGTCTGGACGGCTGCTTCTTGCGGTTCGCGTCGATGAGCGTGAGGTTGATCCTGTAGATGCAGAAGACCTGAGTGTCACGGTCTCACTTGGATCTCCGGAGTGTCGATCGCATGGGTTTCGCCCCGCAATACTCGATGACGCCACGAATGGTTCGCCAAATCGTTGCCGTGGAACGAACCAACGGTTTCCTCAGCGCCGTCCGCCTCAGGGATGACTGGATTGGCACCCTGAGGCGGGAAGTGCAGGTCGAGGACGCGCTCGCCAGCGTGCAGATCGAAGGCAGCAGCCTGACCCTGGAACGGGCCTTCGAGCTGGCCGACGGCATGTCGCAAGAGGCTGAACGGCAGCTGCCGGATCCCGAACGGGAGTTCATCAATTACCTCCAGGCCTTCGAGGCCATCGACGCCCTCTACAACGATCGCGACGCGGTCCTCAGCAAAGGAGATCTTCTCAATCTCCATCAGGCGCTGGTGGACGGCGTTCGTGGCAGTCACAAGATGGCCGGCCGATTCAGACGTGAGGACGTTGCCGTAGGCGATATCATCTCTGGAGAAAGGACCGTCCACCACCAGCCACCCCCCTGGGCCACTATCGAGAACCATATTCAGGAGCTGCTGGAGTGGGTCCAGGCTGGGAAGACCAAGAACAAAGACGGCGGCCTGGACGACGCCTGGCTGCACCCGGCCATCATCGCCGGGGTCACCCACCACCGGCTGGCATGGATCCATCCGTTCCTCGACGGAAACGGCCGGACAGCTCGGATGTTTACCACGCTGATCCTGTACCAGCGCGGCTACGACTTCAAATACCTGTTCAATTTGAGCGAGTACTACAACATGGACCGCGATCGGTACTACGAGGCGTTGCGGTCGGCGGACAGGACTGAGAACTACACCGATTGGCTGGAGTACTTCATGGGTGGGTTGGCCCACCAAATGGTGCGGATCGAGGAACGGGCCAAGGAGTGTAGCTTCGAATCTGAACGAGGAGCCTAAGGAGCGGTCAGTGGGATCACACAATCACTATCTATGCCCCAAGTGCGGGTACGAGGAAGATGTCTCAGGCGGCAAGGACTACGGCATGGCATCCGTGGTGCATACCATGACGTGTAATACATGTCATATCTTGGTCGACGTCGCCATACAGGACACCAAGGGGGCCAGCCCGTTTGACACCCCCGACTGGTCGGATGAGATAGGCAAGTGCCCCGACTGCGGCCGAGAGAACGTTACGCCGTGGAGCCACCCCGGCCCATGCCCCAAGTGTGGCACAACAATGGTAGATCGAGGCATGGTCTTGCTATGGGACTAACTCAGTCGGTGTGTCTGGCGCAGCCACGGCCGCGGAGCCCCAGCCCACATCGTAGAGGCTAATGGAGTGCCAAACGGAGGCTCGGATTGCTGCGGAACGTGTTGGTTCAACGCCAAGAACAAGGGCGACGCGGGGTACGATCACGCTGATGATCCCGAACCGCCTTTCTGTACCATTCGCGCTCTAGCGATCGATAATCCGTTCTATATGTATTGCAGCAATCATCCGCACCGGAGGCCAGACCGGGATCCGATCCCCATCGGGCCGGTGTTCACCGGAAACGAATCAGGAGAACGGGATATCTGGCAGGCTTCACCAGATACCGAAGTCGTCCGCCAGCACCTGCTGAGGTTGCTGGGTCAGATCGAGGAACACCCCACCTCCGAGTACCCACTGGGCATCTACATTGACGAAATCGTCGTCTGGCAGGCAGGAGAATTCGGGGACAAGCGGAGCATCGAACATCTACAGCGCATCGTTTCGTTCGACCCAACCGCAACGATGGAAAATGCTTTTGGGCGCACACGAGAAGACCTAGTGCTGTTTGCCGAGGAGGCACTGGAGAAGATCGAACATGGGCCAGCATAGGATCACTCTCCTGCGGCAATACACCACACACCCGGTTGAGGACATAGTCCAATGGCAAGATCTAGGTCCGACATTTCGAACAGCGCGATCCGGATTTTCCTACAGAAGGTGGGGCGGTTCTACGATGAGGAGCGCGGATACAGCGGCTTTGTCCCGACCAAGGGTCAGAAGGAAGAGCTTCTCGAGAGCTTTGACCACCAATGCTGCTACTGCGGACGGTTAGTGACTGTGAATACGCTTTCCCAAGATCATCTCATACCGATGAACAAGGAATTCCTCGGCCTGCATGCTTGGGGAAACGTCGTCCCTTGCTGTAGCGACTGCAATAACGCCAAACAACACAGGCCTTGGGAGTCGTTTCTCGCCTCACAAGCAAAGGGCAACACCTTCGACCAGCGGCGGGACAAGATTGAATCATTCGTGAGCGAACGTGGCTATGACCCCAACCTCCAATTATCCAACTACGCTGGGAATCTCTATGAGGACGTGGGCGAGGTTGCGATGACGCTAATCGATCTGCGCTACAAGCAGGCAGAAGATGCTATCAGACAGCTTCTAGCGAATGACCGCGATGACGGAAACTAGTGTTTGCACCGTCGCGACCTTCAGAGCCTGAATCGGAGAGTCGGGGTACCACCAAGTGAGGATCGCAACGTTCAACATGCGTGGTGGCGGCTCACTCAGGCACTGGGCATCCATCAAGGAGGAAGTCGCACCTGACCTCCTCTTCGTCCAGGAAACGAAG
>JBDHLU010000281.1:0-3299 GCA_039656555.1 Gemmatimonadota bacterium
TATCTCCGCTCGTAAGCGTCAATCGCACTTTGTCCTGGTTTTCGGCAATCGACTGAGCGGGAGCGACGGTTTGCACCTGCCACTTGGTGCACCCGAACAGGAACGTCGGTAGGATGACGACGGCAACGAGTCGCCGAAACTGCAACGCTCTCCTAATCATGACGACTCCCTTCAAAAGGCGACCGACAGCCCGAACGAGAACCGCCCATCACGTTGCGGAACGAAGCTCACACGAAGTTGGTCGAGGGGGACTTCTTCCCAGCGATCAGATTTGATGGCCGAGCCAATGAGTGCACCGATTCCCGCGCCGACAAGAACACCACCCGCCACGACGGGCAAGACATACTGGTCTGCCCCGTAGCAAGTGTCACCTTGATTAACGGCCTTGCAAAGCTGGATGCCAACGGGCACCGCTACCGCTCCGAGAATGCCCGCACCGACCAAGGCCCCTGTGAGGGTTTGCGACTTCTGTCCTCGGTACACGTCGAGCCTTGTTAGCTGTGCAAGTGCCACCTGCAGAGTGTCCACGGATAGCGTGCCTCCATCCACAGAGACGATGGTGCCGTCGTACTTGTCGATGTCGAGCGTGGGTGCCGTCATGCGAACCGTATCGCCTACGGTGACGGGTAGAGCGTCTTGGGCACGGATGTGCGTGAGCGGTGTTACGGCGAGAACAACCACGAGCAGCGTGACGTGACGCATGGTCTACCCCTCCCTGTAAGTCGCACCTTCGTAGTAGCGTCGCAATCAGGTCGCGGGGCATGGACCGGGAGGGGCCACGGGGCTGGACTACGATTGTAACAATTGTGACAAAATGGGTCGCAATTCCAGAACCCGCAAGAGTGGCGCGGATGAACGACGCGTTGGGGTGGTCGCGTTAGAACGCGACCGACGGCAAGGCGGCCACTTCGTTGCATCCTCCACCTGGGCGGTCGGTCATGATGATCCGCGCTGACGGGTCGCTACTGCGGCACTGCAGACTCGCGGGCTCGCGCCAGCACGTACGCCTGGATCGCGCGCACCTGATCTGCATTCAATCGGTTGGCGAACGACGGCATCCCGAGCACGGCACGCGCGCCTTCGCGTACGATCGCATCGAACTGCTCGTGTACCTGGGCCGTGGCGTAGCGCAGATCGGGCAGCGGTCCGGCAACGGCATCGTATCCGTGACACCCTGCGCAATTCGCGCTGAACAGTGTCTTCCCTTCGGCCACGGTTGCCGGTGAGGCATTCAGTTCGATTGCTGGGGTCGGGGGCTCGGTGTGACCAAAGGCGGGTGGGTCGAACGTGGCCGTCCCGCCGATGGCGAACGTGAGCAGGCGCCCGTGTCCCGGTTTGACGGGTCCATACTTCGGTGTGTTCCACATGCCGTCGGGGCCGCCCCATCCGGCGAGCACCGAGACGTACTGTACGCCGTCCACCAGGTACGTGACGGCGGGCGCCATGATGCCGGTGCCGGCATCGAACGCCCACAAGGGGGATCCGTCGTCGGCACGGTAGGCTGCGAACATCCCGTCCGCCCGTCCCTGGAGCACGAGGTTACCGGCGGTGGTGAGCACACCGGCGCCCTCGACGACGGGATAGGGGGCATGCCACGCGGCACGTTGGTGCACGGGGTCCCACGCCAACAACTCGCCGGTCGGTGGTGGCAACGCGTCAAACTCGGCGCTGAGCGGTCCGTCGTAATCTGGATCCCATCCCACGTTGTCGCGGTCTGGGTCGTAGGTCCAATCCGCATCGGGCGTGTGCAGCGATTGGGTCCGGACCTTCGCCGGCAGGTACACGAATCCCGTCATGGGATTGAACGCCATCGGATTCCAATTGTGCGCGCCGCTCGGGGCCGGCGACACGATGGCTGCCTCGGCTCCCGCATAGGCCGTCTCGATCGGACGACCGGAGTCATCGAGTCCTGACGCCCACGTGACACCGTCGACGAAGGGCGCGCCGGAAATGAACTCCCCCGTCGCACGGTCGAGCACGTAGAAGAATCCGTTCTTGGACGCCTGCATGATCACGGCGCGCGGGCTGCCGTCGATCTCCAGGTCCGCGAACATGAGCGGCTGGGTCGCGTCGAAATCCCAGTTGTCACCGGGCGTCGTTTGGAAATGCCACGCGTATTCGCCGGTGCCGGCGTGCAGTGCCAGAATCGAGGCCACGTATAAGTTGTCCCCGACGCCTTCACTGCGGAGTGCACGGTACCAGGCCGTGCCGTTGCCCGTGCCGAAGTACACCATGTCGAGGTCGGGGTCGTACACGATACCCTCCCACACCGTCCCGCCGCCGCCGGTCGTCCACCATTCACCCCGCCACGTCTCGGCCGCCCGTTCCATCGCCTCCGACTCGAACCCGAGCGCGGGGTCGCCCGGCACGGTGTAGGTGCGCCACGCCATGTCGCCCGTCTCGGCATCGTACGCCGTCACGTATCCACGCACCCCGAACTCCGCACCCGCGTTTCCAATCATCACCAGGCCGCCCGCAACCCGAGGGTATCCCGTGATGGCAAACGGCTTGGTCGTGTCGACCGTGACCGCGCTCCAGGCGGGAACGCCCGATGCCGCGTCGAGCGCGATGAGGCGCCCATCGAGCGTGCCGACGATGACCTTGTCCTGGTAGAGTGCCACGCCCCGGTTGACCACGTCGCAGCATATGAAGTTGGCCACTCGCGCCCGGGGGACCTCGGGGTCGTAGGTCCACCGCGTCTCCCCGGTGCGCGCATCGATCGCATGCACGATGCTCCAGGATGCGGTCACGTAGATCACGCCGTCGAGCACCAGCGGGGTAGCCTCCAGGCCGCGCGTCGTGCCCATTTCCTTGCTCCACACCAGACCCAACCGATCAACCGATCGATCGTTGATCTCCGTCAGAGGACTGAATCGATGCTCGTCGTACGTGCGACCGTACATGAGCCAGTTCGCCGAGTCGCGGTCGGCGTTCAGCAGGCGCGCATCGTCAACGGTGTTCGGGGGGCTGCATGCCGCGTACACAAGGAGGATGGTCACAGCGAAAGGCATCGCGGTGGGCGGGCGCATGACGGGGACCTCAGTGAGGGATCTGGACGATTGTACTACGCCAGCAGTTCGCTGGTAAGACCGGGGGGACGGTAGGATGTGCTTCAGCACGCGTCGCGCAGCGCCGAGTTCGTGCTCGAGCAGATCAGCCCACGAGGGTCCCATCCGGCCACGCAATGATCCCATCGGCGTGGCCACCCATGAACGGATGGAACGGGTGACGCTCACCAGCCGCGGACCTGGCGGAGGCGCTGGCCGACCGGCGCGAGCTGCCGGTGCCGCTTCGCGTGT
>JBDHLU010000282.1:0-3287 GCA_039656555.1 Gemmatimonadota bacterium
TGATGACTGTGGGCGTGGCTCAGTGCGTCTCCAACCTCCCGGGCAATGCGGACGGCATCCTCGATCGGCAACTGCCCCTCCCGCGCCAGTCGGGTGCGGAGCGACTCGCCATCCACATATGGCATGACGTAGTACAGTGCTCCCGCGGCTTGCCCCGAATCATGGAGCGGAAGAATGTGGGGGTGGGCCAGGCTGGCCACGATCTCGATCTCGCGGAGAAAGCGTGCCGCTCCCATCGTGGCCGCGACCTCCGGCCGGAACACCTTGATGGCCACCTTGCGACAGTGCTTGAGATCGGTCGCCAAATAGACGATCGACGTCATACCAACGCCCAAGGGCCGCTCAATGTCGTATCGGTCGGCTAGTGCATCCGCAATTCTGGCAGATTCGTCATTCATTAGCACACTCCCGCATGGAATCTGCCCAGCGGTGTCGCAGCACATCGTGAAGCTCGTGTGAAGTCTAGGAAAGCCGCCAGTCAGTTACACAGACTCTTCGCGTAGGCGAGCGCAGAGAGCGTGATGAAGCACGAGGGCCAGTCCCAGCACAATGAGCAGCAGTCCTACGTAGAACAATGTCAGGCATCTTTGGCGGCAGCGGCCCCCTCTGCGCTCGCGCCTACCTCAATGGCTGTCTCCTTGGTCGTCGGCCGACGGCCCGTAGATTGCCGGCACCTTGCTGCCCATCGGCCGCAGATGCGTGGTGAGTTGCCCACGGTGGTGAATGGAGTCCAGGAAAAGCATCCACGCAAGCTGTTGGCACGGGGCTTCCATGATGACTTGGTCGCCCGCGCAGAACTTGCCCATCGCCATCCACTTGTCGCCGTCCATCTTCCCGAGCTTCTCGATGACCGTAGCGAACGAGTCGTCGAGTTGTTTCACACCGTCATCGAGCGAATCGAAGGGCACTTGATTCCGGTGGTGGATAACCCCGTCGTCGATAAGCTCCACGAAGTCGAGGTTGTGGCCGATCAAGTGCTCGAGCAACTCGCGTGAGGAGCGAGCCTTCGGATCCGGACGATGATCCAGGCCGTCTTCCAGAACTGCCTGGGCGACTTTGACGAAGAGGCCCCGCTCTTGGGTAAGCATGCCGTTTAAGAAGGCTGGTGTGCTCATGCTGTACTTCTCCGGGTGAGAGGACACGATGTAGAGAGGAGCTTGCATTCTACGCGAACACGCAATGCATTGGAAGATGGGATTCGTCAGCGTTCTAACGGTCCGTCTGCCCTTCTCATCAGCCACACGTCCTGGAGCGTCCCGCCAACCGTGAACGCGATCTCGCCAGAGGATGGATGGACGCTCAGGGCGCGAGCACCAAGCGTCTCACTGCCGGTGCGGAACTCGACGGCCCCTAACTTTTCCATTGAGCCATCGCGGTGACACGATGCTGTAACCGAGCGACCATGTGACGCTCACGAGCGGCGGGTAGGACGGGACACAGCCCTTTCCGGAGGTGACCCGTGCGGAAACTCCTCCCGTACCTCGCGCTCCTTGCGCTCGTCGGATGCCGTGACGCCACGGCACCAGAAATAATGGCTTTCCTTACCATCGATCCGGTCCCGCCCTGGGAACTCGTTCCGGCTTTCGAACAAGAGAACTCCCGTTTTTGTCAACTCTCGGAGCGAAGCCCGGCGGTGCCTCTCGACCCGCCGAATCCGTAGTCTTCACGGCATCTTGCGGATGGAGCAGCGACCGAAATACGAACGGCCAACACCTTCACAAGCGAGGCATAGTTCTGGTACCGCGCTGCAAGGAATTGCCTACTCGGCCCGGCCGAGCGTATGATACGTTTGGGACATGCCAATCACCGCCAAGCTGTCCCGCGAGTTCTACGATCGATTCGGCGATGGACCCGTCAACGAACTGGTGGGGTTATTGAACGATATGGACACGACGTTCAAAGCAGATCTGCGACAGCTCAGCGACCACAACTTCGAGCGGCTCGAACGGCGCATCGCCGAACTCAAGGCGGACATGTCCGACCTCAAAGCCGAGTTGATCAAGTGGATGTTCCTGTTTTGGCTCGGCACGGTCGCGACGATGCTTGGTTTTGGGCGCTTCTTGCTGGGAGGGTAGCGGGTGCCGAGAGCAGATAGCGGAGACAGCGGGGATAGAGCCGCACCCGCATCTCCTCACTCGTTCCGGAGCGATATCATGGGGTCGACTCGGACGGCCCGCCGGATGGGCAGGTAGGCAGCGAAGAGCGCCGCCGCGAGGAGTACGACGATGCCCGTGGTGAAGGTCGCGGGATCGGTCGACCCCACACCGACGAGCAACCCACGCACCAACCGCGTGACGCCGAACGCAGCGACCAATCCGAGTCCGAGCCCTAGCACCACGGCACCCATGGCGTGGGTGATGACCATGCGAGCGATCTCGCCGCGATCCGCTCCTATGGCCATCCGTATGCCGATCTCACGCCGCCTTTGGTTCACCGCCAGATTCGTGACGCTGTAAATACCGGCAGCGGCGAGTGCCAGCCCTACGAGCGCGACAACCGCGAACAACTCCGCATTCATCCGTTGCCCCGCCAGAAATCCGCTCACCAACCGATCGTAGGGCTCGATATTGATGAGGGTCAACTCCGCGTGGAAGCCGCGCAGCTCACGCTCCAAACGCGGGGCCGCCACCGCGGGATCGATCGCCGCGTTGACCAGCACCATGTTGTGCGGGGTCCAGTCGTGCTGCAGGTACGCGAAGTAGATCAGCGGCTCGGGCTCCGTGAGAACGTTTCTGGTTCTGGAGTCTCGCACCACACCCACGATCTCGAAGCTGCGCTCCTCGATGCCCAAGTTACGGATGGTTGGCGCCGGTCCCGTTCCGGACCACGCTATTCTGCGACCGATCGGATCTTGTCCCGGGAAGTAGCTGTCCGCGAACGCCTCGTTGACGAGCACCGACTCGTGGCTCTCGTCGGCATCCCACGAAGACACGGCACGACCGCGCACGACATCCAGTCCGACGGTCTCGAAGTAACCGGGCGCGGCCAATGTGTACGGCGAGGTCGTGGGCTCGTCCTGGCCATCGACCAAAAATGGGGCAGCGAGATGGTAACCGGAGAGTGGGGCAACGTCGGCGACACTCACCTCACGCACCCATGGCTGGGCTTCGAGGTGGAAGGTAAGGTCCCGGTAGAATTGCTTTACGCCGGCTTGGTCCAGACCCATGGCGCTGACCGAGATGACGCTCACCAGCAGACGGTCGTCGTCGAAGCCGGTATCGATGCGGACGACGTTATCCAACGTCCGGAGCACCAGGCCGGCTCCAATCAACAACACGACCGAGAGC
>JBDHLU010000283.1:0-3581 GCA_039656555.1 Gemmatimonadota bacterium
CGCCTCGGTACGGATCATGACGAAGCGGTCGTCTGGCATGAGATCGTAGGCCCGGTAGTTGGTACCTTGATAGATCTCTGGTCCGATCTCGAAGAGTTCCTGTTGGTCACCGACGCGGAACGTCGGGGTCGTCTGGAATTCCACGGCCATCATCCCCGTGGGGCCCCAGAGCGGTCGGCGAGGGCGGTGGAGAGACGGGAGGTGTTTTGTGGCATGGGCTAAGATGCAGTCTGGGCGCGGGAGACGCGAGAAGCGCGAACGGGTAAACCCGTCGCTCGGCCTGGCACGCCGAAAGGTCGATCATCTGTGCCTGAAGGTGAACACGCCGCTTAAGCGGCTGCGGTCAGCCGAGGCACGAGTTCACTCATTCGCGCCGTCACATCGAAAATCAAAAATCGTAGTGGCCGGTCTTCACGCGATCGAACCACCCGTAGTGATTGTCTCGCAGGATTGGTCCTGCGCGCGACACTCCCGTCCGCTCGCGGATGACGCTGACCTTGAGAACGCCGGAGGAGGCCAACTCTCGTGCGCACCGGAGTGCGTCCTGACGATACGCCGTGACGCGTTGCCGGGAGGCGGAGCCGCCAGCTTCCGGATCCCCAACTCGCTCCGCGAACTCTTTGAGCAACCGGTCGCGGCGTGTCGCGTTTGACCTGGGTCGATACGGTGCCGGATCCAGGACCGGCACGACGGTGCCGCGGCTGGAAACGGTGAGAAGGCCGAGGCCGAGGCGGCGAAGCAACCGCTTCACGTGCTTTTGCCGAGAACGCCAGGTGGCGCTGTGGTCCTTTCCGACGCGAAACGCAATGTAGACGGCGTCGCTGACCGTGAGCAGGTCCACCGCTTGAAGGATGAGCGCGAAGTTCAGTTGCTCTTTCAACTCCACGACCACCGGGCCTTCGTCACCTCGCACGGCCACGATATCGCAGGGGCCGATCTCTCCTTTCACGATATAGCCCTGAGCCTCGAGGAAATGCTTGATCGGGGCGTAGAGATCGACTTCAGTCAAAGCGCTCCTTCGGCTTCGGGAGTTCGCTCGCTGAAGGACCACCGAACATGCGCTGCGTGTAGGCCGCCGTGAGCATCGCGAAGCTTGCGAGCACGATCCACGCTGCCGCGCCCGATCCTCCTTCCAACGTTGCGCGTCCGAAGACGATCGAGACGATCAAGAGGTGACCGAAGTTGGCGACCACGAGTGGGCGACCGTAGATGCCGCCGAGGACTGTGCCGCGACTGAGCCAATCGAGCGCGGCAAACCCGAGCCATGCGGCGGCGAGCAGTTGCATCAACCAAACAGGTGCATCGGGTTGGGCAGGAAGCACGCGCAGCACCACCTCGGGGGTGAAGAGCATGGCAAGGCCTCCAACGGCAAGGAGGCCAGCGGTCAATGTGAGAAGAACTCTGCTAGGCACCATGGATCGCCGTGAGCAGCTCGAGTTGGCGAGTGGAAGGAGTCCGCCTCACCGGAGTCGAACAGTGGCAGGATGTGTGGATGCTGGAGATTCGCCGTGGTCGTGATCTCCTGCACGAACCGCTCGGCCCCGAGCACCGCAGCTAGCTCAGGCCGTAACACCTTGACGGCCACCTTCCGTTTGTGCTTCAAGTCCTCGGCGAGGTACACGGTGGCCATGCCGCCTTCGCCGAGACGCTTCTCGATTTTGTAGCGGTCGCCGAGGGCGGTGGAGAGACGGGAGGTGATTTCGGTCATGGGTGCCTAAGATGCCCCTCCGATCCCACTATGGCGAGCGCCATCGGCTATCGGCCATCGACTATCGGCTGGTAGGGATTGTGCGGGGTGGAAAGAGGCGCCGGGCAGATTCGAACTGCCGAATGGAGGTTTTGCAGACCTCTGCCTTACCACTTGGCTACGGCGCCTGAAGGGGAGGAACCTAATTACCCCTCGGCCACGGCGCACCCTGATTCATCTCGGTCACCGGGCCCATTCCTTTATACACGAACTTCTGGACCCGTTTGCCCTCGTACGTCTCGGTCGTGAAGATGTTGCCGCGCGAATCGGTCGCGATGCTGTGCACCGCGAAGAACAACCCGGGTTGCCGCCCGCCGTCGCCAAAGGTCGTCAGAATCTCGAGCGATTCCCGCTCCATGACGTAGACCTTCATGTTCTTGCCGTCGGCCAGGTACATGAACCGCTGCGCCGGGTCTTTCGAGAACGCGATGTCCCAGGTCGATCCGTCGCCGAGTGTGAGGGGCGCGATGATTTTTTCAGTGACGAACGTGCCGTCTGTGCGGAACACTTGAATACGGTCATTCGGGCGGTCGCACACGTACACCAGCCCGTCGTTCGACGGCTCGGCACAGTGCACCGGCGTTCGGAACTGTTGGGCTAACGGAGCCTCCGGGTCGTAGCGGCCGAGGTCGGCGTCATCGGGTGTGTTGCCGTACGCGCCCCAGAACCGTTTGAACTCGCCGGTGTTCGCGTCGAGGACAACAACGCGCTTGTTGCGGTATCCGTCGGAGACGTATGCCTCGTCGCCGGTGGCGTCGAACGAAATCTTGGCCACGCGCCCGAAGTGCTCCGTGCTGTTGCTGTTCGTCTCTTGACCCGGGATTCCGATTTCCATGAGGAACCGGCCGTCTCGCGTGAACTTGAGAATGTGCGAGTCACCCGCGCCATTCCCGCCGATCCAGATGTTGTCCTTGGGGTCGACCGTAATGCCGTGATTCGATGTTGGCCACGTGTACCCCTCGGCTGGGCCACCCCAAGAGTTCACCAGGTTGCCCTCCTGGTCGAACTCGAGGATCGGTGGCGCCGGCAGGCAGCACTCACTGGATGGCGGATCCTGGGCAGCGCCCATCTCGGTGCGCTCGTTCCCGTTTCCTCGGTGGATGATAAAGACGTGGTCACGTGAATCCACGCCGACGCCAATCGCCGACCCGAGGATCCAATGGTTCGGGAGCGGCTTGGGCCACAAGGGGTCGACCTCGAACATCGGCGCTTCGCCCGCTTGGACGCCATCGGTGGCGGAGCGTACCATCGCGCTCGAAGTGAGGGCAAGTGCCACGATCCCCACGATCATGCCGGTGCCGACGATTAGCGGATTCTGCGCCTTCATGGCCGTTCTCCAGTTTCGCGGACCCGACAAGACACGAGAGTCGCCAGATGGCTCCTCGGCTGTCGGGTCTGGTGAGTTTCGGATACACTATCCCCTGAACATGCAATCGTCCAGAATCCACCGCGTCGCCGCCCTGGTTGCGATCCTTCTGTTCGGGATTCCGTCCCAGCCCTCTGGGCATGAAATCCCGAATGACGTCACGGTTCGGATGTTCGTGAAGCCGGAAGGGCGGGTGCTACGCGTATTGATACGCGTTCCTCTGGGCTCGATGCGTGATTTCAATTTCCCGGTGCGTGGTCCTGGATACCTCGAAATCGCCGCCGCTGGGCCGATGCTCCGCGATGCGGCGATCATGTGGATCGCGGACTACCTCGCCTTCTACGAGGAGGGCACAGATCTCGGCCGGCCGGAGGTTTCCGCGGTCCGTGTCTCGCTGCCGTCCGATCCGTCCTTTGGTGACTACGACGGTGCCTTGGCTCATATCATCGGCGCGCCATTGGCAGACGA
>JBDHLU010000284.1:0-3265 GCA_039656555.1 Gemmatimonadota bacterium
AGCGTCGGGATGAGGCCTCGCCCGTTCCGCTCGAGCCTGGAAAGAAGCCGCTGCACTCCACGCGATGTGATCTGCGTACCCAAATGTTTCGCGGCGACATCTTCGAGGTGATGCCCTTCGTCGAGGATCAGGCGTTTGTACGGCGGAAGTACCGCAGCGTCACGCCAGTTTTCTTGGATTCGCCTGACCGCCAGGTCGGCAGCCAGCAGGTGATGGTTCACGACGATCAGGTCCGCCTCGGCGGCACGCCGCCGGGCCTCGAACACGAAACAGCGATCGACGTGGGGACACTCCAACCGGGTGCAGAGATCTGCCTCGGCCCGCACTTCGTCCCACACCACCGGGCTTGGTGCATCCGGCAGATCGGCGAGCGATCCGTCCGTAGTCTTCGACGCCCATTCGCCCAGCATGTCCAGTTCCGGACCCCACTCCGGCTCCAGCAACGACCCCTGCGCCCCACGTGCAGTGCCCAACCGGGCGATGCATAGATAATTGCCCCACCCCTTGAGCAATGCGTAGCTCGGTTTCTTCCCGTTGGCGTCCGGCAGGCACTTCGCGAGCAACGGAAGATCCTTGCCGACCAACTGCTCTTGCAGATTGATCGTGTTGGTCGAGATCACGGTGCGCTCGCCATTGGCCTGCGCCCATTGAATTGCCGGAACGAGGTATCCGAACGATTTGCCGACGCCGGTGCCGGCTTCGAGCATGGAGACACCGCCGTCGTTGTAGGTGTCGGCGACAAATGCCGCCATGTCGCGCTGGCTCGGTCGATCTTCGAACGCCCCCATTGCCTTTGCGACGCGCCCGTCAGACCCCAGCTCCTCCGCGGCGGCCACCGCGTCGATCGAGACGTAAGACTTGGGCTTGGGAACCTCGACCACCACGTACAGCTCGTCGGCCGTGTTGTCGATGATCCCGAACCCTACTCCGGCGTCATGCATACGAACTGCCACATTGAGGTCAGCCGACGACGGATCGAGCACACCGCTTGGGTGGTTGTGAAGGAAGACCTCGCCACGCTCGGCAACACCAGGCAGCGCCAGCACCGCGTCTACCGTGCCCCGTGCCACTGTGCGCACGCTCGTCACCGTGCCGCCCGCGCCGACCGTACCCACAAACGACACCTCCCGCCCGCCGGCCCGCGCGATTTCGTCAGCCAAGCGGACGCGGACTTCCGGTGTCAATGTGATCACGTTTTTAGTTCGCGCTTTTTCGCCGCTGGAAACAACACGTTGTTCAGGATGAGGCGATAACCCGGAGAATTGGCGTGCAAGGACAAGTCGGTGGGTGGGTCACCGATCTGGTGCTGGGGGTCTTCGGGGTCGTGCCCGCCCAGATACGTCCACGTTCCTTCGCCAAGCTCTCCATGGATGTACTTGACCCAGGGAGCCCCTTGCTCGTCCGCGAGGATGGTCACGCCCGGCTTCAGCCGGTTACGGGCAAAGGAGGTCGTGAGACCGTAAAAATCGGGAATCACGTCCCGGTGGTTCTGGACCAGCATGGTAGGAACCGGATCGATCTTGGCCGCAAAGTTGAACAGCTTGAACGCGCCGAGTTGCTGGCGCCGCACCGGATTGTTGACCTGGTGCCCATCGATGTCCGAAAAGCTCGCGATCATCGGCGAATGTTCGAGACGTGCGTTCTGAAAGGCGAACGAACGATCCCACCGCATGCGCTGGTCGGCGTTGGGATCCATGGGAGACCCGTCGCTGTACTGCGCGGCGATGTCGGCATCAGAGGCCGCCAAAGCCAGTTCCAAAGTCTCCGTTGCCGTACACATCGCAAACAGGAACTTCCCGCGTTCGACGAACGTCCGGATCTTTTCGGCCACGTCCTTCTTGAGCGCCGGTACGTGAGGGAACCCCAGCGACTGCGCCATCCCCTGATTGAGCCGCACCATTTGCTCGAGCCATGCCGACCCACGGTACGTCAGGTAGAACTTGGAGTACTGCCCGGTAAAGTCTTCGTGGTGAAGGTGGAGCCACTCGTATTCCGAAAGATCACCCTCGACCACTTCGCGATCCCAGATCGTGTCGTACTCTATTCCCGCATACTGTAACGCCATCGTGACCGCGTCGTCCCACGGGGCTACGCCGGGCGGCGCGTACACTGCCACTTTGGGCGCCTTCTCGAGCAGAACGGATTCCATGTTGTTCGCGGCGATCTCACCGCGCACGTCAACGACACCTGCACCGGATAACTGCTGGAACGTGACACCTGCGAGCGCAGCTTCGCGACGAATACCGGCCGAATCGTCGAGCAGGAAACTCCCGTGCCGGTAGTTCAGCAACCACTCACCAGTGCTGCCACCTTCCAGCGAACGGTACGCAATTCCATAGGCCTTCAAGTGATCGGTTTGGGCATCGTCCATGGGGATGAGGAGGGAGCGGTCGAGCGGGGCCCGAGGGCGTGACGGGAACCCACCGGCAAGAAGCGGGGCTCCCAGTACCCCGAAGAAGTCACGGCGCTTCATGACTTCGGAATCATCCCGTTGATCTGATCGAACAGGCGGCGTGCCTGCGGTACGAGTGCGCTCTCCTGGTACGTGAGAATCAGATGCTCCAAGCGCGGCATCGCTTCTTGTGGGCGTCCTAGTTTCACGAGCGCGACCGCGAGCGCCAGTTCCGCAGCCGGTGCACTGGGCCCTGCCGAGTCGGCATGAAAAGCCACGTCAAGTACGCGCACGGCGTTCTCGTAATCGGACTGCCGGCTGAGCAACCGTCCGGCGTAGACCAACACCTCGGCGCGGCCGGCCGTCGCCGGGAACGTCGTGGCCACCGCCTCGAGTTGCTCGACGGCCTCGGTAGTATCGCCACGTGCGGCTCGTAACAGCGCCTCACCGAGCGGGGGCGATGACTGGGCCTGTATGCGTTGCAACAGAACGAGCATGGAAGCTCGCCGTGTGGCCTCTTCTCGAGACTGGCTCGACGGACCGGCAGCGGCAAAATGCTCCTTGGCCGTGGCCAGTTCACCCCGGTAAAGTGCTATCCACCCGCGGACGGCCTGACCGGTCACCGACGAATCTTTGGCGAGAACGGCTGCGGCACGGTCGAGCTCCGGTTGGAGAATCCATCCCCACGCGATCCGCTGCCGCAAATCATCCACATCGTCGCCTCGCAAGCGCGTTTCCCACTCGAAGAACCGCACCTCAGCTTCCGCAAGTTGGCCGGCGTCGGCGAGCACACGGATCAGCGTCGCGGCCGCGACGGCGTCGTCGGTTTCGCTACCGCGCGTCCGCGACCGATTGAGCAGTCGTTGTGCCGCC
>JBDHLU010000285.1:0-3260 GCA_039656555.1 Gemmatimonadota bacterium
ATCAAGGAATGTGACTGGCGCAGATACGCGGACGATCTTACTAGTAAGACAACAGGGACGGTGTCAATGTCTGAGGTCACCACAACCAAGCTGTCTTCAAGAGGACAGGTTGTCATCCCGGAGGAGATCCGCAGACGCCTGGGATTGAAGACTGGTGCGCAGTTCGTCGTGGTAGGTGAGGGTGACGTAGTCGTGTTGAAGGCCGTGCAGGCCCCCTCGTTGAGTCAGTTTGACGAATTGATGGCGGAGGCCCGGAAGGCGGCGAGAAGGGCCGGGATGAGGCGCTTGGATGTGACCCGGGCCGTCGCAAAGGCACGCCGCTCGAAGTGAGAGTGGTGCTGGACACCAATGTGCTGGTCTCGGGAGTGTTCTTTGGAGGCGTCCCCGGTCGCATTCTCGAAGCGTGAGCCGGGGTTATGACGCTGGTGGTATCGCCCGCGATCCTAGACGAATATCACCGAGTTGGCCGGTTGCTCGCCGAACGGTACGAGGGGCGGAACTCGATCCATTCCTCGCGCTTGTGGCGGTGCATGCGGAGGTCGTGGATGCCCCCGACTTGCCGGAGCCAGTCTGTGAAGATCCTGAAGACGACGACGGCGAGGGCGTTCGTCGACCAGCATGTCGGGTAGGGGGCGGTCCCGTGGCTCGCTGGCCGGAGTTCCCGCAAAGACCGGCGATCTTGGCGCCGCCTGCCAGCGCGAACGGACCCCGAAAAGTGCGTATCTGGCTGCCGCCTACCTAGATCCGGACGATTCCGTTAGTCTTCTCGCGGATCAGAACGGCCGCTGGGCCCCACTCCCGAACCGTTTCCCCTAAACGGACCAACCTCTCCGATGCCTCTTACCGACACCCTATTGTTGGCTGTTTACGGCGCCCTGATGGTGGTGCTTTGCATCTACTCCTTCCACGCGTACCTCATGGTCGTGCTGCACCGCCGCCGGAGGGCATCGGCGGCGCCGCCGCCGAATGCCCCGGCCGTGTGGCCCGCGGTCACCGTACAGCTTCCGATCTACAACGAGCGTTACGTGGTGCGGAGACTGATCGAGGCCGTTTGTGCCCTCGACTATCCGAGTGACAAGCTCGAGATCCAGGTGCTCGACGACTCGACTGACGACACGCGGTTGATCGTCACCGAGCTGGTGAATCAGTACCGCGCGGCGGGGATCGACATAACGCACGTCCATCGAACGGACCGGACCGGTTTCAAGGCAGGGGCACTCAAAGCGGGCCTGGAGACTGCCAAGGGCGAGTTCCTCGCCATCTTCGACGCGGACTTTGTTCCCCCGGCTGACTTTCTCCGGAGGACTCTGCCCCATTTTCGTGACCCCGGTGTCGCAGTGACGCAGACGCGGTGGGGTCACCTGAACGCCGATTATTCCCTGCTCACGCAGGCCATGGCAGTCGGCCTAGACGCGCACTTCGTGCTGGAGCACGGCGCGCGGAACGCGCACGGTCTGTTCATCAACTTCAACGGCACCGCAGGTGTATGGCGCAAAGCGGCAATCCTCGACGCGGGCAACTGGCAGGCCGACACGCTGACCGAGGACGTGGACATCTCGTACCGGGCTCAGCTTCGGGGATGGAGGTTGGTCTACCTGAACGACGTCGTCTGCGACGGCGAGATCCCGGCCGAGGTGCAAGGGCTCAAGAACCAACAGTATCGCTGGGCCAAGGGCACGATCCAGACGGCGAAAAAACTGGTGCCGAGGATTTGGGCGAGCCGGACGCTGTCACCGTTGGCCAAATGGGAAGCCACGACGCATCTCACGAATCACATCGTGTTTCCCGTCATGCTGCTCCTATTCGTGCTCTTGTGGCCGATACTGCACGTGAAGGTCACCCAGGACATCACGAGTCTCTATTTCGCGGCGTCGTCGGTATTTCTCATCTTCGCGGGTAGCTATCCTCTCTTTTACGCATACGCGCAACGCGAGATCTACGACGATTGGAAGCGGCGGCTCCTGTTTGTTCCCCTGCTGATGGCATCTGCGGTCGGCATGTCGGTCGTGAACAGCAAGGCAGTGTTCAGTGCGTTGCTAAATCGAAAAAGTCCCTTCGTCCGCACTCCCAAATACAGGCTGGACGACAGAACCGGAAGCTGGCGAGGTAAGAAGTACAAAGGAACGATGGACGCGACCGTTCTCGTCGAACTGGCGCTGGCGGTGTATTCGGCTGCCGGCATCTGGTACGCGGCCAGCCACGGGCAGGTCGCAGCCATCCCGTTCATGCTGCTGCCATGCTTCGGATTCGGGTGGATCGGTGGCCTGTCCGCGATGCAAGCACTCAAACTCCACGCTATCCCGCGGATCAGGGCGGCGATGGGGTCGAAGGGGCTGGAGACGGCAGAGTCCCTGGATTGAGACTTTCTGGGCTTTGGTTCCCTGCACTTGCCGCGTGCGTCCCCTTGCCGGCTCTTGCTCAAGCAGACTTCGTCGCGCCCTCGGGAGAGCGCGCTCCGATGACCAGGCTGCCATCCTGCGTTGCAGGACGCATCGTCGGGGCATGCTTCGATTTCGAGAGCGGTACGCTCGACGGTTGGCAACTCGCGGAGTGGGCTACGGAGTCTGACGGATATGTGCGCGGTACCGTTGGCGTTTCGTCCCGCCCCGAATCGGAGAGCGGGCGGTCTATGCAGATACAGGCCGAGTTTCGATCGATCGGTTGGAGTGCGATCGCGCTCGAATTGCGCGCGGACGTGAGCTTGGCGGACTACAGCGGCATTCGAGCCGATGTGCTCGCACCCGCGGACACGACGTTTCACCTCGGCGTGCGCTTCGTGATTTTGGCCGGGCCATCCTGGCAGTGGCTCGAGACGAAGGAACCGATCCCTCTCGAACCCGGGAAGTGGTCGGTCGTTGCGGCACCGCTCGAGGCCGACGCGTGGCGCGGCCCGGAGTACTCAGATGCCGTCGACGAGCGGCAGTGGGTTGCCCAGCTGCGTGAGGTCCACAAGATCATCGTTCGCGTCGAGTCTTACCCCGATCGGGCGGGTGACGATAGGTCAGATGTCGCCGCAATCTCAATCGACAACATCTGGTTTCCGGAGCGCGACGGCCTCTAGCCAAGCCGGTTACCCACCGTAGAAGATCTTCTCGCCCAGGTCTGCGAGCGCAAGTGTCTCGCTATCAGGGCGACCGGCTATCTCGCGGTTGACCCCCGCTTCGACGACCTCGCAAAGGAACACCGAGTGGTCGCCCAGTTCGAGGGTATCGGAAAGCGAGCATTCGAGGAAGGCCGTTGCGTTGGCCAGGACGGGAGCG
>JBDHLU010000286.1:0-3251 GCA_039656555.1 Gemmatimonadota bacterium
TGCTGCCTCCGTTCCTTCTTCATTGACCTCGACGAATGCCTTGTGGAGCGCTTGTCCGATAAAGAACCATTCGGTGCCATCCATTCCCGAGAAGTCCGCTTTCCCGAACTCGAAGGCGTCGGTGATGCCAAGTGCTTTCAGCGTGGTGTCGAGAGGGAACATCGAATCGACGCTGAAACGTGGGATGTACGCGTGCACTTGATCCCTTGTCCCCAATCGCATCTGCCATTGGGCCAGCGTCGTGGACGAAAGACCCGCCTCGATACGATCGAGTCCGTCTATTGCCCTTGGAAGTACGATATGCATGGCGAGGTCACCGCCAGCGTAATCGAGTTCCAACATCTGGACCTCGGGAGTCTCGGCGTACCTGAACGTGCGCTCCTGTATCATCATCGGCACCGAGACGGTCTTGCCAGCCGACACATGGAACGGCAGGTCACGAGTCTCATCCATGTCGAACGGCTCGGCCCAACTTCCTTTGAAGTAGATCGCATTGGCGAGGATGAGCCGAGTCAGCGGATCGATGTTTGACGACACCATGTCGGTGATGCGTCCCGCCGTCTTGTCGGCGATCCATGCGTTGATCAGGGCGGCTGTGGCCCGTCCATCCCGGAAGTCGACCGGTGTGATCTCGACGCCGTAGTACTTGCGCGCCAGTTCGAGGTACTCCTCGAGGAACGCGTGCGTCGTGTCCGGCCAGAGCGCGTTGGCCGTGTGCAGGCGGATGTAACCTCGTCGTTCGATCTGCTCCAAGGTCGCCTGCCACATCTTGAATGCGGAGTGGACCTTGGTGGCGTCCGACGACAGGTGCAAGGCCTTGGCGATCTGGCGCGCGGTCTCCCCGCGGGCGCCGCCATAGACCATGGCGAGCGCCGTCGCCACGCTGTAGGGGGAAAAGAAGAAATTGCCTTCGCTGGCCCCGAGCCGATGGTAGAGGTTGATCGCAAAGACGTCGTGGCCTGGCATTCTTGGAACCTAGCCGGAGGGAATCAATTGGTGGTCAAGTGGGTCGCGACCCCAATCTCGGCTGGGGGTGTGACATCGGCGGGTGGCTGGCTTGGTTTGGTGCGCTGTGACCCAAGGCTAATACGGTGCGCCGGCTCGCAAGAAAACGCCTACGTGGGAGTGGACCTCGGCATGTAGCATGGCCGATGCGTTTGCCGAATGCCCATCGGGCCCTTGTCGATCATGCGAAAGTGGCCGATTACCTGCTTTCGTTCGACCACCCCGTTGGACATCATAAGGCTCGTTTCTTTGTCGCGCTTGGGTTCCACGTTGCGAGGCCACAGGAACTGGCGGATGCACTTCGCGAGGTTGGCCGCAATGGCACGGTTACCAGCCGAGTCGAAACACAGTTCGGCGACAAGTATATTGTAGATGGGGCGATTATTTCGCCCGAGGGTGTGAGGGCCCACGTGCGGACGGTCTGGATGGTGTCCCCGGAGCAGCGCACACCTCGGTTTGTCACAGTGTTCCCGCTTGGCTGACGCAGGAGGCCAGATGAAAGAACTCGAGACGGTAGTATTAACCCATGACGTGCCGTCGGCTCGGTTACAACAGGGGGATGTCGGTACGGTCGTACATCGTCACGAGAACGATGGATTTGAAGTCGAGTTCGTGAGCGGTGCGGGTGAGACTCTCGCCGTGCTGACGTTGTCCGGAGGTGATCTGCGTCCCATTGCCGGGCGCGAGATTCTCCACGTGCGTGCCCTGCCGTAGGCGGGTGTGCTAAACCCTTCAGGCGATCTGGCTGGCGGTCTCCCCGCGGGCGCCGCCATAGACCATGGCGAGCGCGGAGGCCACGCTGTAGGGCGAGAAGAAGAAATTGCCTTCGTTGGTCCCCAGCCGGCGGTAGAGGTCTAGAGCAAAGGCGTCGTGCTGACCCACCCAAACAACCGTCTCCACCCCGACTTCTTCGGCGGATCGTCACTCTCAGGCGGATAGGCACTCTCGCGGCGCGCCGGATCAGCATCCGATGCCTGCGGCAGCACGCTCAACTGCACCACGCGTTCGTCCACGGCCAGGCCGGCCCCGATTACCTCTTTGGTCTCGACGCGCATTTCGGTGCCGAGTCCCACGGCGGGTGACTCATCGACGGGCAGGGCAGTGAGCGATCGGAAGAAGGTCTCGGCGTCGGTCTCCTCCAGGGCGGCGTCTCTGGTCACGGGCGACATGCTGCCGACGGTGTACCCGCGCACGAATTTCGGCGCGACGGTGCGGAACGTCTCGGCCGAGTCGAACAGTTCGAGCCCGATAATCCGTCCTTCGTAGGTGAAGATGGCGCCGACCTGTCCGTCGACCGGTGTCAGGCGTGCAACGTTCTCGTCCAAGCGTTGTTCGTACTTGCGGTAGATCTCTTCCTGCGCACCGGTGGGTGACGCCGCGCCCAGGCTGCGCGACACGGAGGCCACGTGGCTCCACACCTCGCCTTGATCGGCGCTCCGTGACTGAGACCGTTTCATGTTGGCCGCGACGGAGCGCATCTTCCGGCTGCGTCCGGATTGGTCCATCACCCACCCGGCACTCTTGAAGGTGGCCGACTTGTATGCCCACCGCCCCTGTTCCACGCAGGTAACCGGCACGGTGATGGTCGCGTGGGCCGGGACCATGACGCTGACGTTCAGGATCCGGTTCTGCTTGGCGCCGATGAGTTCTTCGCCGTCCAGCATGAGCACGGGCCGACTGCCGGAGTTGGTTACCTCGAGGTCAGGAACGGAACCACCTTCGGAGACTTCGGACACCTCGAGCGTGCCGGCCTCGATCGCGGCCGACGCGAGGTCGTACTCGGGTGCGACGGGCTCCGGACTCAGGATCGGGATCATGCCCGTGCCGGCGTCTTGCACGGGCGTGCCCAAGGTGAGACGGTCGAGAATATCGAGAGCCAGCATCACGGATTTTCCGGAAATCGAGTTCGAACCTAGCGAGACGGAGTCAATTGGCGGTCAAGTGGGTCCGCCGATCGTGAAGCTCGTTTGGGGGTGTGACATCGAGACCACGCCTCGAGTCCCTAGCCACGCCGGCGCCAGCCGTGAGTGCACACTGGGGGACACGGTGAGGCTACCAGGAGCCCGGCTTGGTGATGGTGCCATGGTCGTCCCGCACGCTTCGTGGAAGCTGGCTTTTCTGTAAGACGCCTTTTCGGATCTGTTTGATGAAGGATGCATGTTTAGCCAAGACGCGACTAGTACGCCTATGCGGATTCAGGATTCCGACAGGGAGGCCAAGCTCATGTCTGACGATGCGGACTGGCT
>JBDHLU010000287.1:0-3238 GCA_039656555.1 Gemmatimonadota bacterium
ACACTGCTCTCGAGCGGGTCTAGGAGAAGAGGTTATGGGAACGACACTTTGGATCGTGCAGGGCCTGCTTGCCGTCGCGTTTATCGGATCAGGCTCTATGAAGTTGTTCAAGAGCCACGATGCTCTCAAGGCCGACCCAAAGATGGGTTGGGCGAACGATTTTTCGAGCGGCTTCGTGAAATTCATCGGTGCGGTAGAGGTGGCAGGCGGCCTGGGATTGGTGTTGCCGGGATTGAGCGGTATAGCACCGGTTTTGACGCCGTTCGCCGGACTGGGTCTCGTGGGGATCATGCTGGGCGCTGCAGCGACGCATGTCCGCCGATCTGAGATACCGATGGCGGTCCCGTCCCTGGTTCTTGCCGTCATGGCCGCCTTCGTGGCGTACGGGCGCCTCGTTCTCTTGCCGTAGAGAGGGTCGCGGCTCGCCGCGCCAAGTCGCTCACGTCGCGGTCACTTGCCACCAGCCGTTTCGCCCTCGACCTTTCGTGCTCCACATAGCTGCCAACCCCACAAGAGGTGCCACATGTTGCTCTCCCGAATTCGCCCTTTCCTCATCACGGCCGCGTTGATGGCCCTGAGCCTACCCGCCACCGCCCAGGAGTGGTCACCACTCAAGCGTGGAAGTGACAACATCGAGGTGCTGGGCCATTTGCCCCTCGGACCCGCGCAGTCCGTGGCGGACATGGACGTGGAGCAGGAGCTTGATCGTCCCTACGCGTATGTGGCGCGAATGGTCTACGGTGAAAGAGGGCCTAAAGGTCTGGATATCATCAGCATTGCTGACCCCGAAAAGCCGGAGTTGCTCTATGAGTGGCGGATCGAGGACCAGGACCTCCACCAGCGCACCGGTGGGATGGACGTAAAACACTTCAAGTGGAACGACCGCTACTATGTGGTGCAGTCCCTTCAGTTCGGCTCCGGTGGGCCGGACAGCGATCTCGGCGCGGTCGTTCTGGACGTGACCGGCCTTCCGGACCCATCAAAGGTCAGTGAAGTGGCGCGGATTCGTAAACCGGACATGCCGGGCGGTTTCCATAACATCTTCATCTACAAGCACTCCGACGACCGCGTCTATCTCTTCACCACGGCCCGGGGCCCCGGCGCCCTGGTGTACGATCTGGGAATGGTCGTAGAGGGCGATCTCGACAACGCCTTGGTCGGCATGGTACCGGTGCCCGAGTCCGCACTCGGGAGCGGGCGCGGTCGTGGGTATCACGACTTCTATGTCGGGTATCATCCTGACACTGACGAAGACCGGTTCTACGGGGGTGGCACCGGCGGGTACTACATCTACGACGTGTCCGACATTAAGAACCCCGAACTGCGGATCACGCTCACCGGCGTCAGCGGCGTGTCATACGGCCACACGTTCACGCCGAGTCCGGACGGCCGGTATGTCATCGCGGAGACGGAGTATCAATACGCTCCGCTCAGGATCTTCGATCTGCAACCGGCGCTGGACGGCGACGTCACCAACATTCGTCGCCCGCTTTCCGCGTTCACCGCCAACTGGCGCAATCTCGTGCACAACCACGAGGTTCGCTGGCCGTTGGTGTTCGTTTCTGGATACCTGGACGGTTTGCAGATCTTCAACCTGCAGGATCCCGCGAACCCGGTCACCGTAGGCGTCTACGACACGTACGTCGGACCGCCACACGGTAGCTCGTCGCGAGGTATCGGCGGTCGGGAGTTGTTCAACGGCGCGTTCGGGGTCGATGTTCGAAACGCCGATGGACTGATAGTGATCAGTGACATGTCCACCGGGCTGTGGACCCTCAAGATGGAAGGCTTCAATGGCTGGAACGGCGAACAGTGGGGCATGCCGGATATCTCGTCGGCTCAGAAATGGGACAAGTCGCACAAGCCCAAAGTGATCAGCGACAATCCCTAGAGGTTTTCGATAATGTTCAGGTTGATGCGATTCGCCGCCGCGGTGTGCGGGCTCGCCATGCTCACGGGAGCATGGACGGCCCCGGAAGGGCGGGAGTGTCGTGTCTTTTTGGGTATTGGGCCGGAGTACTACGCGATCGAGCTGGTGGGCACGAAGAACATTCCGGGGACGGGCCTAGCCATTGGCCGCGCGGAGGTATCGGTGTCGGCATCATCACCGTTCTCCGTTGCGCTTACTGAAGACGGCAGTTACCGGTACGACGTGCATGTGTCGCTGGAACGGATGCGACCACCGCGGCGCGGCGTGCTCGTCGCGTGGGTTACCACCAACGATCTCACCCAGGTAAGACGCTTGGGTGTGTTGGATGAGAAGCTGCAGCTTGTGGGTACTTCGTTGTGGAACAAGTTTCTTGTCGTCATCAGCCTCGAGGTGGATGATGACCCGTCGGCGGAACGATGGGCCGGCCCGATCGCGTTTCGCGGAATGTCGCGCAGCGGGATGATGCACACGATGGCCGGGCACGGTCCATTCCAGCAAGAGAACTGTGCCGCCTATGGATACGACGGGTAGTGGACGCCCGCCTTTCCGTCTTAACGCTTTCCGTTCTCCTAACGGCCACATTCCCCGCATCCGCTGATGCGCAGAACCCAACCATGACCATGTCGGGCGGTTGGCGCATGGTGCCAATGGATTCCACCATGCCGATGCTGCCCGGCCTGGAGGGCGTCGTCCCCGTCGTCGGGCCGTACATGCCGGGCATGGGGATGGACTTGAGCCTGTTCAACGAGGCTCGACCTTCCGAGGTAGTGCCGATGCAGGACGGGGACACACTGCAGATCGTGGTCTCCATGGTGCGCCGCACCATTGCCGGACACGAGATGGTCATGTTCGGCTACAACGGCCAAAGCCCTGGGCCGCTGATCGAGGCGCCGAAGGACGCGACGATCATCGTCGAGGTGACGAACGAGATTCAGATGCCCACGACGATTCACTGGCACGGCATCCGGATCGACAACCGCTTTGATGGAGTGCCCGGCGTTACTCAGGCCGCGATCGAGCAGGGGGAGACCTACACCCACGAAATCCATGTGCCGGATGCCGGCATGTTCTGGTATCACCCCCATGTCAGGGAGGACGTGCAGCAGGACCTCGGCCTGTTCGGGAATCTTCTGGTGATCTCTCCTGATCCCGACTACTACGGTCCCGCGCACCGGGAGGAAGTGTTCGTTCTCGACGACATCCTCATGGACGAACAGGGTGCCTTGCCGTGGGGTGATCGGGCACCGACGCATGCGCTGATGGGCCGGTTCGGCAACGTCATGTTGGTGAATGGCCAAACCGATTACC
>JBDHLU010000288.1:0-3238 GCA_039656555.1 Gemmatimonadota bacterium
TGTTCTGACGCTGACCAAGCGTAGAGTGTCCTCGTTGTGGGTCACAGTGCTGGCACTGACAGCGGTCGCCGGTCCGGTGAAGGCCCAACAGGTCCGTGACGTCTCGGGGATCGTTCTCACTGCGCGCGACAGCACGCCCATCAGTGGGGTTCTCGTGAGTATCCGGTCCGAGCGGATCACGGTCGTCACCGACGACCAGGGGAACTTCCTCCTTCCCGATGTTCCACCGATTCGCGTTCAGGTCGCGTTCAGTCGGGTCGGCGTCGCACCGGATTCGGTCTGGCTGGCGCCGAATCAGGTCGGTATGACGGTCTACCTCGACCTGGCCCCCATCGAGCTTCCGGCCGTCGTGGCATTCGCGGATCCGCCGGCAAGGATACGCTTCGAGGAGACGGTTCAACCGAGCATCATCACCATCGATCGCGAGACCATCAGGAAGCTGCCGGCCTTGATGGAGGCGGATGTCATCCGCGTGGTTCAGATGCTCCCTGGCACGGTGGCACTCAACGACTACACCGTGGGGTTCAACGTGCGCGGCGGCGAGGCCGATCAGAACCTCACGCAGCTCGACGGGGTTACGGTCTTCAATCCGTCGCATCTCGGTGGGCTGTTCAGCACGTTTGATGCGGATGCCGTCGACCAAGTCGACTTCATCACTGGCGCGTTCCCTGCGGAATACGGTGGACGGCTGAGCAGCGTGCTGGACGTCGGTGTTCGTCCGGGACGGCGTGACCGTTTCGGAGTGCGCGGAAACGTCTCTTTCCTGGCCACGAAGCTGTTGGTCGAAGGTCCCATCGGTGGGTCCGGCGCGTCGTTCCTCGTTGGGGGCAGGCGGACCTACGCGGACCTATTGGTCAGTCTGCTGAGTGACGAGAACATGCCGTACCACTTCTCCGATGCCATCGGGAAACTGTCGACGCCGTTGGGACGTGGCACCCTGTCCCTCACCGGCTACTGGGGTGAGGACGTCGTCAACTGGACCTGGATCGACGAGAAGCCCGGGCAAGATGCGGTAATCCTCAAGGCGGACTGGGGCAACAAACTCCTTGGCCTTCGATTCCAGCATCCGGTCGGACGGCAGCGTCTCTTCGTCGATGCCGGGATCACGACCTTCTCGACCGCGTTCGGTCTCGAGCCCGGCATCTTCCAGGCAGAGAACACGGTCCGCCTGCTCTCCACCAAAGTGATGCTGCAGCTCACTCCACACGCTGCGCACACGATCCGTGTGGGTGGCGGCGTCGAGGACTATCGGATGACCTACGACGTCGGCAGTGCGAGTTTTGGCAGTGAGATCTTCACCGCCCGGTATCAGCCGCGCGTGTGGTCGACCTTTGCTGATTGGCAGTGGCGCACCTTGTCCTGGCTGATGCTGCGGCCCGGCGTGCGTGTGGAGGCGGTCGAGGGACCGGACGTGGTGACCGTAGCTCCTCGCATTGGGGCCAAGGCATTTCTGGCTCCGGACCTGGCCGTCACCGGCTCCGTAGGACGGTACTACCAGCCGATTCACTCGTTCCGCGACCAGAACGTTACCTGGAACATCTTCGACTTCTGGGTTGGGGCCGACAGCACGATCCCCGTGGCGCGTTCCGATCACTTGGTGCTCGGCTTCGAGAAGTGGTTCGGCGGTACGGTCTCGATCACACTCGAGGGATACCGCAAGACGTTTCACGACATCATCGACGCGAACTTGAGCGAGGATCCCAAGGTCGTCGGTGACGAGACGGTCCGCGTCGATGGTGATGCGTGGGGTGTCGATCTCCTGGTGCGAAAGCACTGGGGCACCGTCACCGGCTGGGTGGCCTACAGCTTGACCAAGACCCAACGCCAGGGGCACGGACAGGAGTATCCGGCAGTGCACGACCGACGACATACGGTGAACGTTGTGCTGCAGATGCCGGGATTGTTCGGCAGTGATATGAGCGTACGCCTTGGTTATGGGTCGGCGTTGCCGTACACACCGTTCATCGGGGAGTGGCGGCACCGGCGTTATCGCTCCGACGTCAACGCGTTCAATACCTCCGAGCGCGAGCCCATCGCGAGTCCGTTCCTCAACAGCGCGCGGTACCCGTACTACGGCAGGGTTGACTTGAGCTTCCGTTGGGAAATGCGGAAGTGGGGAGGAATCCTGCGACCGTACGTTCAACTCGTGAACCTGATTAATCGCAAGAACGTGTTCATTTATCTCTGGGACTACAGTTCTTCGCCTGCCACACAGAGCGCGGTGTCGCAGATTCCCTTGCTGCCGAGTGTCGGTATGGAGTTCGTGTTTTGACTGCGCGGAGCTTGATGACGCTGGCCTTCGTGGCGCTCGCTGCCGCCTGTGAGTTCGGGGAGACGGCCATCCCGGACGGGGAACCGATTGTCGTCGTGAATGCCGTCATGCGGCCGGCAGTGCAGCGGCAATGGATCATCGTCGAGCAGACGTTGACCGGGTCAGAACCGTCGGGAACGAGAGACGGCCGGATCCCGACCGGTGAGCCGGAACTCCCCGTCACCGGGGCAATGGTCACAGTGGTCAACCTGACGTTTCCCAGCGATCCGTGCGGAGTTGTCTCCTTCACCGAGTATCCACCGGTCACGGACCTGTTGTTTGCCTCTGGGATCTATTGGGGTGCACCGGATTGCCCAACCATGCGCGCCGGTGACACACTCGAGCTGAGGGTGGAGACGCCGAACGGGGAGATTGTCACGGGTGTCACGCAAGTCCCGGGGGTGACAGACATGTTCCTCCGCGTGGAAGGTCAGTCGGTCACGCTTCCCGGACCCACGCTCGAGTTGAACCGCGACTTGGATACGCTGGAGGCAGCTATCGAGCGTGAACTCGGTCGGGCCATCCAACTCGAGGTGAGCCGGGTCGACAGCGCCGGGAACAACGTCCCCACGTTCTGGTTTGCGGTGGACTCGAACACGATGACGCTGCCCGGCAACATGCTGGACTTCATGTCGGCTTTCACCCAGGACTCGGACACCCTACCCGACGACCTGCCACCGGTGTTCGCGGCCGGGCGGTACTACACGGTCACCGTCGCGCAACCGGACCACAACTACTTCGACTTCATTCGGTCCGGCAATCTCCCGCTTTCCGGAAGAGGCTTCATCAATCACCTGCAGGGTGGAATGGGTGTCTTCGGTAGCATGGTGACCGAAGAGAACGAAGTACGGGTAGTCGGGGTGTTGGACGATGACAGGGAGGGGACGTACAACCTGTCCGGCACGCTTCTCGGTACGCCGGTCGACG